>DATIHT010000026.1:0-7575 GCA_035480415.1 Saccharimonadales bacterium (SeqCode)
AGAATTTGGCGTGATTCACAAAAAATAAACAGTCTACTTTCAAAAACAGGTAAGCTT
Source organism: Saccharimonadales bacterium (SeqCode) (assembly GCA_035480415.1). Lineage (GTDB taxonomy): Bacteria > Patescibacteriota > Microgenomatia > Curtissbacterales > GWA2-41-24 > DATIHT01. The sequence goes on from DATIHT010000026.1 coordinate 58, forward strand.
GTCACTTTTTCGACCATCTATTCCGCACCGGAAGGCTTTGAACACCAGGTTCCCTATCATGTTGGCATCGTAAAATTAGAAGATAGCGAAGCCATCACTTGCCAAATTGTCGACATTCAAAAAGAAAACTTAAAAATCGGCCTTAAAGTTCAAACAACCGTCAGAAGAATTGGCATGAGCAGGCCAGAAGAACTAATAGAATACGCAATAAAAGTAAAACCACTATGATCACGTCTTCATCCTGTGCAAAAATCCATCTCATCGGTGAGTACAGTGCCGTGTGGGGCAAACCGGCAATTCTCCTGCCTGTTAACCTCAAGTTAACTGTTTCACTTACGCCCCTGGCGTCATTGCGATCCGGCAACAGCCGGAGAAGCAATCTCAAGCAGCCTTTCCAAAAAATCATCGAGAAAGCCATAGAAAAAAAGTTCGGTAAAAAAATTCCTCCTTACAAGCTGCAAATTGAATCTCAAATCCCAATCGGCTCCGGTCTAGGCTCCTCGGCCGCCCTCTCTTCAGCTTTAGCCAAAGCTCTCTTCAAAATGCTAAAAGTAAAACCCAAAGAAAGCGATATATTTCAAGTCGCCCTAGAAGGAGAAAAGTTTTTCCATGGTTTTTCCTCCGGCTCGGATTTACTTGCAATCCTTAGCAACAAACCCATGTGGTATCGCAAAGAAAACGATAGCTTAATTTTGACAAAAATATTAAGTTACCCAACTCCCACCCTCTATTTAGTTGATTCCGGTAGGCCTTTTGAAAATACGCGTCAAATGGTCGAATTCGTGAACAAAAATACGCCCCAAACGAAAAAGGAGGCTTTTGCAAATGAACAAGAAAAATTAACTCTGGAATTATTTTCTTCAATAAAAGACAAAAACTACACAAATTTTGCAAGAATCATGCAAAAAGCACACAAAAACTTGCAAAAGCTCGGTGTAATTTCGCAAAAATGCGCAAAAATGGTACAAAATATCGAAAAAATCGGTGGTTCTGCCAAGATTTCCGGTGCAGGCGGAAGGAAAAACGGCTCCGGAATGCTTGTTATTTATCACCCACAACCCAAAAAACTATTATCGTTTGCTGCCAAAAACAATTGGCAATTAATTAAAATCTAAAATCTATGATCTATAATCTATGAGCTCTATCAAAGTATCCGCCCCTGCAAAACTAATGCTCTTTGGCGAACATTCGGTAGTTCACAATCACCCATGCATCGTGACTGCAGTCGACCAGAGGCTATACCTGGAAGCCGAAAAAATAATCGAGCCCACATTTGTTTTGGACGCACCACAAATAGGCATCAAAAACTACACCAAACCAATAGTTAAGCTTAGGAAAAATCCAATAAAACCTGGTGCGGCTTTTGTAGAATTCGCAGTTTCTAATTTTTTGAGATCTCACAAACAACTCGGCGGTATAAGAATAAAAACCAAATCCAATTTTTCCTCCAAATTCGGCTTTGGGTCTTCTTCTGCAGCCGCAGTTGCAACCATAGCCGCCCTATCCAAACTCTACAATGTGGCACTAACCAAAAAACAAATATTCGACCTTGCCTACATGACAGTTTTAGACGTTCAGCGTGCCGGTTCCGGCTTTGACGTTGCAGCAGCAGTTTATGGCGGTACTATTTACTTCACAACCGGTGGCAAACAAATCATCCCGCTCAAAATAACTTCCCTACCCCTCATTGTTGGCTATACGGGCATTAAGGCAAGCACTACACAAATTCTTCACCAGACCGAAGAGAAAGAAAAAAAGTACCCCAAATTAATCACAACAATCTACAAAAACATTGAAGAAATTGTAGACGAAGCAAAAACAGCGCTCGAGAAAAAAAACTGGAAAAATGTCGGTGACCTTATGAATATAAATCAAGGCTATCTGGAAGCACTCGGTGTAAGCTCACCAAAATTATCTGCAATGATTTATGCAGCACGAGAGGCCGGTGCATATGGCGCCAAACTTTCTGGTGCCGGTGTCGGCGATTGCATGATAGCCCTCGGAAACCATAATTCAAAATTCATAATTCAAAATTCTATTAAAGGCACCGGCGGCCAAATAATAAACGTCAAAGTAAACGAGCCTGGAGTACGCGTAGAAAAATGACTATTTGAAAATTAAATTATTAAAAATTCAATGAAAATTAAAAATTGTAAATTTAAAATTAATATATGAAAGCCACCGCCATCGCCCCTTCCAATATTGCCTTCACTAAATACTGGGGCAAGAAAAACCAAAAGCTGAAAATACCTCAAAACGGCAGCATTTCAATGTGCCTTAGCAATCTTTTAACCACAACAACCGTGGAATTCTCCAATAAATACAAACAAGACACTCTGACGATAAATAACAGCCCCGCAGACGCAAGTGATACAGATAAAGTAAGTTCTCATTTAGACATAATCCGTAAACTTGCCAAAACGATGCAAAAAGCCAAAGTTGTTTCTCAGAATAATTTCCCAAAAAACGCCGGTCTTTCGTCATCAGCATCCGGCTTTGCGGCATTAACCGTAGCAGCAACAACAGCACTCGGCTTAAAGCTTTCAGAAAAACAGCTGTCTATTCTTGCAAGACAAGGTTCAGGCTCTGCCTGCCGTTCTATCCCCTCCGGCTTTGTGGAATGGACAGATGGAAACACGAGCGAAACTTCCTATGCAAAACAAATCCAAGATCCAAATTATTGGAAAATTGCAGACGTTGTTGCAATCGTATCTACAGATAAAAAAGCTGTTCCAACAACGACTGGTCAGGAAAGCTCACAAACTAGCCAATTCATGCAAATTCGTCTTAAGAGAATGAAGCTTAAAAATCAGCAGATCAAAAAGTTAATCAAAGCAAGAAATTTCCAACAATTTGGAGAGTTTATAGAACAGGAAGCACTAGAACTTCATGCGATAATGCTTACCCAAACTCCTCCGCTTATCTATTGGCTGCCACAAACGGTCGAGTTAATGAAACAAGTTCTAGTATGGAGACAAAACGGCCTAGAAGTTTACTTCACAATAAACACCGGCCAAAATCTTCACCTAATCTGTGAAGCAAAAAATGTTTCAAATGTTACAAATAAATTGAGAAAATTAAAATTTGTTAAAAATATTATTGTGAACAAACCAGCAGAAGGCACAAAGTTATCAGATAAACACCTATTTACAACTACTTAATAAAATTTAAATTTTTAATAATGTAATCTCTGTTTTGGACCGACTTATCAGAACACAAACCACCACCACAGCTAAATCCAATTTCCCAGTAGTGATTATCATTTGCAACTACATACTGATAATTCTCGCCTTCCCAGATAACATGACTATAGTAACCATTCTTATTACCCACTCTTAGGTATTCATATTTAGGAGTCTCCTGCTGAAAAGCTGTTCTGAGCAAACCAACCATTATCGATTCTGCCGTCATTCTGGGAGAATTCTCGAAAACCCGAATAGCAAATAAATCTCCGTGAAATCCAGGTGCGTCATTATTAAGACCGTAATCACTAGAAGCCAAGGATATCTGCGTCGGATCATCTGATCTTGACACATCCTTCCAGCCTACCGGAAGAATGTAGCTAAGTGTTTGTTTTGCATCTAAATACTTTGAGTCATTGGACTGAGACATATCACTGCTAGAAGACGGACTTGAAGACGGACTTGAAGATAACAGATTTGGTGGAACCGGCTTATATTTTTTTAGTAAAAACAAACCACCAATTACTGCGATAATAACTACGAGAACAATGATCGCCGCAAAACCTGATTTGCTGGATTTCACAATTTAATCATTGCATAAAAAGAATAAGGATTAAACTATTTCAAACGAATCAAACTCTAGATTCTGATCTTTCCATTCCACCTTAATATTTTCAACTTCACCAAACGGCGGGCCAGCTTTGCACCAAGTGACAAATTTTTCTAGCTTCTCCTTCGACCCAACTGCTAAAGTCTCAACTGATCCATCACTATTATTTTTAATCCATCCAACCAAACCTAGCTTTTCAGCCTCAGCCTTCGCACTTTTTCTAAAAAATACACCCTGAACCTGACCGGAAATTATTATATTAACTGTCATCTGTTCCAAAGAGAAAAACGAAGATCCACGTGCATATTATCTGCAAATTTAACCGCTTCCACTTCGAGTCGTCTTCTTTGTTCCTGCGCTCCATCGAAAGCAAAATTTGGGGCAAGCCTGCCGGTTCTATCAACTACTCTATGACAAGGCACGCCGGAGCCTTCTGTATTCTGGTGTAGTGCCCAACCTACTTGTCTTGCATATCTTGGCTTACCAAGAAGTCTGGCGACCTCTCCGTATGTTAAAACTTTACCTCTTGGGATCTTTTTAACTAACTGGAAAACTTCTTGTTTGAAATTTGACATTCTGGTCTCTGGAAGCTGGTCTCTATTTACTAGTTAAATTTATTCATCGTAGCCACAATTCCCTCTGCAAGATATGATTTGATAGCATCTCCACACTTGGCGATTATATCTGCAAGTTTAGCCTGTTCATCTTCTGTAAAATCTGCAAGAACGTATCTGTCTACTCCAATTGGCGGTTTATCGTTCCGAAGTCCGGCTTCACCAGCCGAAGGACGGCCCACCCCTATTCTCAACCTCGCAAAATCCTGCGTTCCTAAACTTTTATTCACAGATTCCACGCCATGATGACCAGCAGAAGAGCCATTGAAAGTTAGCCTTATCTTGCCAAATTCCAAATCCACCTCGTCGTGAACAATCAAAACATCGCCAGACTTCACAGAAAAATAATTAGCAACAGCCCTAACCGCTTCTCCGGATTCGTTCATATAAGTAGAAGGCTTGACCAAAATATATTCCTCGCTTTTTGCAAAGTGGCACACCCAATCCTGGCTATACCTCCATTCCACACCAAAAACAGAAGCAAATGCTTCCACAACCATAAAACCGACATTATGTCGGTTTTTTGCATACTTAATTCCAGGGTTACCAAGTCCAACGATTAGTTTCACCTTAAATTCAAGGTGCGACCTTAACATGCTATGTTTGGTCGTTCCTTGAATTTAGACAACAAACTGACGGGCCCCTACTGTTTTCCTACATGCTTCTCTGCAAAATTCCCGGCAATCGGCCACTTAAAAACATCGCCCTGATAAGCCTTTATCATAGAAACTATCCAGATAACCAAAGAAATCACTGTCAAAAGGGTACTTATCCCCTTTGCCAAAATTCCCAAAAAGGAAAGGCCGCCAAAGACAACGTTAAAAATTATATTTAGAACGAAAAATCCGCCAAAAATTATTGTAGATTGCATCGCATGGAACCTTACATATTTGTCGTCTTTTTCTACAAGAAGAATAATAATACCGGTAATAAAACCCAAGAAATATGAAAGGGCTGCTACTATGTTTCTGTTTGTATCTTCTTTCGACATAATCTTATTCACCTCCCTAACAGTTTTACGAATTACTAATTTTTACGAATATACTAATTCTAATATTCGTATATTGGTACTAATTCGTACTTCGTAACCTATACAAATAAGTTTAGCTGACTTTCAACATCTTGTGTAGCGCCGTTTGTATCTTGACCGTTTTCCCATATTTTAACAACTCCGAACTTTCCATCATAGCCCGGCTCGACAACAATATCCCTTGATCTCACCTTCGAAATAGCCTCTGCCACTTTGTCAGAAGAAAGCTTTCGAATCTCGGCAATATCCACCCTCAAAAGAATACCAAATTCAGACCCTAATGCATTAATCAAAGTTAAATACGAATCATTAACCTTCTTGGTACCTACAGCAACACCGTAAACTTCAGAAAGTATTTCCAAAAGAGGAACCAACGAGACATATGCTGGCCGTCTGGCATCAGGATCAAGCATCCACTTCACACCATCCTTCTCCCTAACCTCTAACCTCTGAGCTCTAGTCTCTAAATCCTTGACTCTGTGCATAACTCCAACCGTTAAAGACTTGTGACAAACAGGACATATATCACCGTTTTTTGCAGAATCTTCGGGACTTTGAGAAAAATTACAGTTTCTATGGCCTGTGAAATGGTACTTCCCCTCCTCTGGCCAAAACTCGATGGTAAAAGCAACACGAGAGGGTACAAAAGTTTCAGAAGTTTCAAAGGTCTCAGAAGGTTTTTTTACATTTGATACTTTTGCTACTTTTGAAACGTTTGAAACCTTTTTGATTGCATCATAAATGCAATCATAGGAAATCTCATTTCCTTCAAACACCGTTGCTTCCCTACCCATTTTTTCAAGACTATGTGCATCGGAAAAAGAAAGAACACTTCGATTATCCAAATCTCCAACCTGCCAGTTCATAGCCGGGTCCGAAGAAAGACCCGATTCAATTCCATATATCTTATCTGCCATTTTGCCGAAACATTCTTCAATTGAATCAAAACCGGAAAATGAACCGAAAACCGAATACCAGGGAGTCCATGCATGAGCAGGTATAACAAGTGCTTTCTCATCACAGGAAAACGCAATTTCTGCAAGCACCTCAGATGGAATTCCAACAATTGGCCGACCATCAGAGCGTAAATTTGAACCTCGTTTCACTAGTTCTTGATTGAACTTCTCAACAGAGGCAAGATTCGAAAAGAAAAACAATGTATGTATTCTCCTGCCCTTTCCGCCTTGTGAATAAATAGAAGAAATCTCGCAAGAAAGCATAAATTGAACAGGTTCCCTACCCATATCCGAAAATCCCATCCCAATTTTGTTTCCACTTGGCCTGTCAAATTCTTTCTTTAATTTGAAGAGTCCATTTCCTACATCTTCAAGCTCATTTTTTAAACTTTCAAACCAAAAAGGATGAGTAAAATCACCAGTTGCCAGAACATTAATCCCCTTAATCTTGCCCCACTGGGCCATATTAGGAAGCGTCATGTTTTGAGATACAGCTTGGGAATACTTTGAATGTAGATGTAAATCAGCAACGAATTTCACTATTAACCCTTTCGGGTTCTTTTTAAGCTAAATGGAAAATCTTGTCAATCAGAAGCCTTTGATACTCTTGATACCTTTGGTACTTTTGCTACTTTTTTATTAAAACCAACCTAATCTTCTAACCATAAAAAGAGGCATTGCGTCTTCTTTGGCGTCTTCTGTTTGTTCCAGCATTCTTACCATCAGCATAAAAACTGCGTTCGTCCAGGCAAATCCTGGTGGTGTCGGGTATCTGTCCGGCACACCCACGCCGCCACGTACAACATCGTATTTTTCCCACATTGCACCTGTTTCTTTAAAAACTTTAATATTTACAGCTAACCACTTTTTCATAAGTCTCCTAGCATTTTCTATATAACCATATCGTAAAAGCGCTTCGACAACTCTCAGCTGCATGGGTGCCCATCCATTTGGCCAATCCCATTGTTTGTTAGTAACAAACCGAACAGATTGCGAAATTCCCCAATCCATTTCCAGATTTGCAAGGATAGTTTTAACAGAACGCTTAACCTGATCTCGATTAGCAATACCAACATTTAGCGGATAAACGCCCGCAACTGTAATAAGCGGGCTAATGTGTTTCTTT
>DATIHT010000027.1:0-2577 GCA_035480415.1 Saccharimonadales bacterium (SeqCode)
CATGTTGACCGAACTCGCTAGTTCGGGAATTGTAAAACGAACTACATATGCAAAGTCTGTTGCAAATAGCTTGCGAAGCATTGCGTGCCCTTTCTTGGTTACGTTCTTTGGGCAAGCAAAGAATGTAACAAAAATATGACTGGTATAGTCTCATACGGCACTTATATCCCTAGACTGCGTCTCAAGGTAGAAGACATTGCCACCTTTTGGGGCAAAGACGCCGAAGGGATTGAAAAAAGTTTGGGAATTGCCGAAAAGGCAGTGGCCTCAGTAGACGAAGACGCTGTCACAATGGCAATCGAAGCAGGACAACAAGCAATCCAAAGAGCAAACATCTCGCCTCAAAAAATCCAGGCAGTAATAATGGGTTCCGAATCGCACCCATACGCCGTAAAACCGTCATCAACAATAGTAGGCGAAGCACTTGGAATCGGCCCAAAATACCAGGCCTTGGACACTGAATTCGCCTGTAAAGCAGCAACTGCAGCACTAGAATTAGTATCTGGCCTAACTAAAACCGGAAGATATGCCTATGGTCTTGTAATCGGCTCAGACACTGCACAATCAAAGCCTGGAGACGCACTAGAATACACAGCAGCTTCTGCAGCTGCCGCTTTTATTTTAGATTCAAAAGACGCTATTGCCCAAATCTACGAATTCACCTCGTACAGCTCTAACACTCCAGACTTTTGGAGGCGCGATGGTCAAAAATATCCTTCTCATGGCGGCAGATTTACCGGCGAACCGGCCTATTTTAATCATGTCCTTTCAGCCTCTCGCCAGCTTCTTGAAAAACTGAATGCCAAACCAAAAGACTTTGACTATGCAGTCTTTCATATGCCAAACAGCAAATTTCCGGCACACGCAGCAACCGGGCTCGGATTCACAGCAAAACAAGTCCAGCCTGGCTTTATTGTTGAACAAATGGGCAACCCCTACTCTGCATCTTCACTGCTCGGCCTTGCAAAAGTACTGGATGTTGCCAAACCCAACCAAAAAATCTTTGTCTGCTCTTATGGATCTGGTGCCGGCAGCGATGCTTTTGCAATTAAAACAACTCCAAAAATAACTGCGTTCCAGAAACGAATTAAAAACAAGGTTCAAGACCAGCTGGCAACAAAAGAATACTGCGATTATGCCCACTATCTGAAAATAGTAAAAAGTCGCAATTACTATTTGCTTTAGTTTTAAAAATTAAATAATTGAAAATTGAATGAAAATTGTAAATTGTAAATTAAAAATTAAACTATGAAAGTAGTTGTCTCAGGTACCGGTATTACAAACTTTGGTGAACTATGGAACAGATCGTTAACCGATCTGGCCCAAGAAGCCATAAATCTGGCTATAAAAGATGCCAAGATTTCACCCGAAAAAATCGATGCCATCTTTGTTGGTAACATGCTTGCCGGCAATCTTTCCACCCAAAATCATCTCGGGCCAACAATTGCCTCGCTTCTCAATCTAAATTGTCCTGCATTCAGCATCGAGTCTGCCTGCGCCTCGGGCGGCATGGCAACAAATCTTGCTTATGAGTCGATAAAATCCGGCAAATACCAAAACGTTTTAATCGTGGGTGTAGAAAAAATGACAGACGACCCAACAGATAAAGTAACTTTGGGCCTAATGGGGGCAGCATCAGAAAACGAAAGGAAAATGGGCCTCACATTCCCCGGGCTCTATGCACTTTTGGCAAACGTTCATATGCAAAAGTTCAAAACAACCAGAAAACAGCTAAGTATGGTTGCTGTAAAAAACCACCATAACGGTTCCATAAATCCAATTGCTCATTTTCAAAACAAAATATCCTTGGAAAAAGCAATGCAAAGTCCACAAATAGCATCACCTCTTAATCTTTTTGACTGTTCACCAATTTCAGACGGTGCAGCAGCAATAGTCCTGTCTGCAAAACGGGACACATCAAACGATGTTGCAATTGTGGCAAGTGCTGTTGCAACAGACCAGGTAGAATTGGCAAAACGAGTAAATTTATCAGAACTTTTAGCAACTAAGATTGCCGCCAAAAATGCCTACAATCAGGCACAAATTACACCAAAAGATATAGACCTTGCCGAAGTCCACGACTGCTTCACAATTGCAGAAATCCTGGCACTTGAAGACCTCGGTTTTGAAAAAAAAGGCCAGGGCGGTAAATTTACTCAAAGCGGTGCAACAGAATTATCTGGCAAGCTTCCAATAAACACTTCCGGCGGACTAAAAGCCTGTGGTCACCCAGTTGGTGCAACCGGCGTAAAACAAATAATAGAAATAACAAAACAGCTGCAAAACAAAGCAGAAAAACGGCAAATAAAAGGAGCAAAAATAGGTCTGACCCACAATGTCGGCGGCAGTGGAGCCACAGCCGTTGTGCATATATTGCAAATCTAACTACTATGAACTACCAACTACCAACTATTAACTAACATGAAAAACCCGAGTAGAATTTGGCGTGATTCACAAAAAATAAACAGTCTACTTTCAAAAACAGGTAAGCTTGTCACTTTTTCGACCATCTATTCCGCACCGGAAGGCTTTGAACACCAGGTTCCCTATCATGTTGGCATCGTAAAATTAGAAGAT
>DATIHT010000028.1:0-2822 GCA_035480415.1 Saccharimonadales bacterium (SeqCode)
GTTTTTCTGGTTGTCAGTTAAGTCTTTATTCTGGCTTAAGGTGATTGCTGCGGTTCTGGTGATATCGGAAAGATTACGGTGATACGAGTCAACACGTGGATTTGCGCTTATTGCCTGCTGCAAAAAAGCAATAGTTCTGGAACCGTTGTTGCTTCTGGTTGCCAGGGCTGCCTGATGGAAGTAATATTCGCCGCGGTAAGCCGCAATTTGGTATCTTGCCGCAAAGGCGGAAGCTGCCAAAACAACTATTAAGAATAACCCAGGTAAAACTTGCGATTTAGCGCCTTTGCCTTCGGCGTTAGTTTTGAGCAAATCATTAGAAGTGCCGATAGGGAACCAGGAAAACTTACCTTTCATAGTGGCAATTTCAACAGTTATGTCATAGACATAATTCTCGTCCGTTGCTTTGGCCAGAATTGCCAAAAGGACAAGGCCGACAAAGAAAGGAATTACGGTTGCAAGTGAAGAAGTTGAAACGAAGTTGGAAGCAATAAAGCCAACAATGGCCGCTGCAAGGGGCAAATATATACCGGATTGTGAACTCTTAAAAAGTAGTGTCCAGACAAACCTTAGAACTACGATTGCGAATATTAAGTAGGCGAGTGCGCCAAAGATTCCGGTTGTTGTTAAGATTTCTGCAAAGTCGGACGACGGTTTGTCGAAGCGTACAGACCACTGATCCGTGGAGTTCATTACCCTTGGTTTAAGTTGAGTGTAGGCATATGCGTAAGTCCCCAAACCGGTTCCAAAGAGTGGGCGTTTACCAATTGCCTGGGTGGCAATATCCCAGCTGACTGAATTGTTTAGCCTAAGTTCGCCAATAACGTTGAGTGAATTACCTTGGTCTTGTGGTGCTTTTATCCAGGCTTGGATTGTGCCTTTGGCGACCTGCGGAACATAGCGCATTGTCAAAAACAGAACAATAAAAACCACAATTGTTGCCAAGGCGCCCTGTGCCGTTTTGTCCAGTTTGTTCTTCATTAGTCCTACTCCCAGAACAATTAGGCCAACTGCGAGTGCTATGTATGAGGGGATAAAGCCAATTAATATAAATGAGAAGCTAGCTATTATGGTAAAGATCAGAGATACAAGGCGGACGTTTTTGTTTTTGGCAAGAAGTGCCTGGGCTATTGTTATTGGCAGGACAAACGATTCCAATTGAGCGAGTCTGGTTACTACACCAAGCGGGTTAAACGATCTTAAGCTTGCAAAATCAAACGGCAAAAATGCACCAAAATAGGCAGCTGTTGCAATTACTGCTGCTATTGTGGTTGCGCCGATTAGCGTCCAGAGGATTACTTCTACTTGTTTTTTAGATTTAAGGTTGGAGGTTGCCATAAAGTAGAAAGCGGCAACTGTTGCCATTGCGAAAAATGAAGGCCAAGCCCTGCCTTGTGTACCAACAAAAGAAATAAATTGGTCCAAAGAAGAGAGAGTAGCAACAAAAAAGGTGGCAACTATTATAAGGATGGGAATATCCAGTGGGGTTCTTGTGAAACCAAACCTTTTTTCTGCGACTGTTCTTGCTGCCCAAAGCAAAAGTCCAAGTATTGTGATTCCCAAAAAGGCCGTGAATTTGTTGAATTCAAAAAATTCTGAGGTTGTTGGCAAAAAGAAGAGAGTAGAAACAACTGTTGTTGCACAGATTAAGAAAAATATTAAGTTTCTGGAGAAGGCGACAAAGTTATCTTTCATAAAATTACCTTTTATTTATAACAGGGCGCTGACAACTGTTGTCAAGGGTTTAAAAACGAGGATCAACCTCGTCGCAACGAGGATCAACCTCGTTTCTGCTTCGTGATTATTCCATAATTAGATGGTCGAGTGATAAGTTTTGTTCTCCCGGTAAGTTTTCTTCAACGAAGTTTTTGTAGGAATTTGCTGCGTTTGTTGTAGAAAAGTATCCGAGTATGTCTTGAGGTTTTAACCATTCTTGTTCGCTCTTTCTCATGTAAGCTGAATAGGATGACCATTGGAAGTCTGAGAGAGATACTCCTCGGTCCTTGGGATTTTGATGAATATATCTGGATAAATGCAGCAAATAATCTTCGTTTTCTACCAGGCAGGCTTTAAAAATTCCCTGGAATAGTGCTCCAACTCTTTCGTACTTCTTATTAAAGTACATAGAATAACCGGTGCTGATTTGTCTCATAAGCTTTGTCATACCATCCTTTGTCCTCTGTTTTAAAAGAATGTGAAAGTGATTTGGCATAAGACAGTAAGCGAGAAGATCTACCTGATCAGATAGGTTGGCATTAACGATACTGGATCTCAGTAGTGGGTCTTCTCTGCGAAGTGATTCTATAGGCGATAGGTACAGTTTGAAGTAATTTACAAATCTTTGGTAGTCTCTAGTTTCCTCAAAAATTCGTCTTTTTTCGACGCCTCTGTTGTAAACGTGATAGTACCCGTTTTCTATATAGGTTTTTATTGTATTTGGGCTTGGCATAGACGAGGTTGATCCTCTTGACGAGGATCAACCTCGTCCTGTTTGTTTTAGCACTTGATTGGAAGTTGGTCAAGGGTTTTAATCATGGTGCGATGTTTAGTACGGCGTTTATAAAGAAATATTTTTTGATTGTTGCCACTGTTGTTTTGGTTGCGGTTTTTTATATAAGGATTGCGCCACCTGCTGTTTTGGATACTTATTTCCATTTGGCGGTGGGTAGGCAGGTTTGGGAGACAAAACAGATACCAACGCGCGACGACTTTATTTATTCAGATGTAGACAAAAACTACACTTCTAACGTTTGGCTTTCCGGTTTAATTTTCTACGGATTTGTTAAGACGTTTGGAATAGGGGGCATGCTGGTTTTGAAGGT
>DATIHT010000029.1:0-5528 GCA_035480415.1 Saccharimonadales bacterium (SeqCode)
CTGAGAAATTTCCGAAACTTCCTGTACCCTGTTTTCCAAATTCCTGCCATGGATTAGCTGCAAATAATCCACAACCAAAAGCGCCAAACCTTTTTCTACCTGCAGCCGTCTGGCCTTTGTCCTCATTTCCAAAATATTGGCAGCCGGAGTATCGTCTATAAAAAGCGGGGCATCGGCCAAAATTCCCATTGCCTCCTGCAGCCTGTCAAAATCTTCGTCTTCCAGATTTCCTGTTTTCAGCTTCCACGCATCTACATCACTTTGGGAAACCAAAAGCCTGTCAACAAGTTCCTCTTTGCTCATCTCCAGCGAAAATATTCCAACAGGCAAACCTTCATGCACAGCACAATATTGTGCAATGTTTAGTGCCATCGAAGTTTTCCCCTGACCCGGACGGGAGGCGAGAATAATTAAATTTGAATCCTGCATTCCGGCAAGCTTATTGTCCAAATCGGCAAACCCCGTTGGCACCCCACGCAACCCACCGGCTTTTTTGTGCAATTCGTCCAGACGGTCAAAGCTTTCTGCCAGTGCATCTCGAAGCGGCATAAAGTTTTGTCTAAGTTGTTGTTGGGAAAGAGAAAAAATTGTCTGCTCGGTTTCGTCGAGAATTTTTCTTATATCTTCGGTCTGGTCAAAGGCGCTTTGAGAAACTTTGGCGGCAGTAGAAATCAACTGTCTTTTTAAAAAGTGGTCACGGACTATTCTTGCGTATTGTGCAATGTTTGCAGAAGTCGGAACACCGGAAGCTAATTCCGTTAAATATGCAGCACCGCCTGCCTTATCAAAAAGCCCCTTGCCTTTTAGCTGCGCTGTTAACGTAACCAAGTCGATCGGTTCCCGCTTTTCGTACAAATCGAAAATTGCCGAATAAATATCTCCATGAGATTTTTTATAAAAATGTTCCGGTCTTAATAATTGGACAACAGAAGTTAGTGAATCCTGGTCCAATAAAATTGCGCCGATAATTGCTTTCTCGGCTTCTAAATCCTGTGGTGGAAGGTTTCCGCTATTGGCCATTTTTATTTGGCTTAATTTGCAAGATAGGAATTTTTAAACGTATCAAGTGTCAGGTGTCAAAGTGTCATGATACTTGATACATGATACATGACACACTCTCGCTACTGTTTCTCCAGTAGTACTACCTCTGGTTCCTCAGGCAGTTTTTCTTTGGAAACAGACAATTTTGGTTGCGCTTCTACTCCCTCTTTGCCCATTGCAGTCAAAAACACGCCAACCGGCTCAAGTTCAAACTTTAGTCCGTCTAATTTGTAGTGAATTGGCACAATTATCTTTGGTTCTATTTGCGAAATAATATCCGGTGCCTCTTTACCGGAAATTGTGTAAACAGACCCAACGGGAATAAACAAAACATCGCAGGAAGACAAAGCTTCTACCTGGTCTTGTGTTAATTTCTTCTGCCCTAAATCTCCAAGATGTACAAGATTAACATCGTCAATAGTCACAGAGTAAATTGTGTTTTTACCACGCTCTGCACCCTCTTTATCGTCATGAAAGCTGGAAACCCCAACTATATTTACTCCGGAAATTTCGTATTCTCCCGGCCCGTCAATGACAAACGGTTTTTTATCTTCCTCTACTCCATTAACAACAGCAGCATTGTTATGATCCTCATGACCATGGGTTACGCAAACAATATCTGCAGAAAGTTTTAAGGGTGAAAGTCCGACAAAACTTGGGTCGTATGGGTCAAAAACAATCGTAGTGTTTTTACCTTTAACTCGTACGCAAGCTTGTCCATGGAACCAAATATCTACCATATGAGATAAAAATCATAGCACAAGGAAAAAAAGAAATGAAGTATGAATCATTATCCTACCAACACGACGAGGACGGACCTCGGCCGCACGAGGTCCGTCCTCGATTTCGGCAATTTTGAATTTTGAACTTTGAATTTTGAATTTATGTGTGCTACTCTAGCCTCGCAATCTTAATATGACAAAAATTGTTGCAATTATTGCCATTGTCGCCGCCTTCACAGCAGTTATTATTTTCCTTTGGCAAAGACAACCAAAAAATCCAAATTCACCTCAGGCATCATCTGTTACAGAAACAAACAATCAAAACCCTCAAGCTCCGCAGGATTTTGTAACCAATCCAGCAGACGGAACGATAGTAAATTCTGCTCCTCTTCAACTGCAGGGTAAATCTACACCAAACAATACGTTATTAATATTTTCCAACGGCCAGCAATACGTAACCAAAACAGACGATTCGGGTAATTTTAAAATCCAGATAACTCCAGGCGCCGGCCTAAATCTTTATAAAATAATTAGTCTTTCCAAAGACCTGGAAACCACAAAAGACAAAAATCTCTCGCTATATTATTCAAAAGAAGATATTGGTAAAACCGCGTACGCCGGTTCGATAAAAACTATTTTCGACACGCTGCTGACTATAACAACACCAAACGGTGACAAAAACGTAAGAACAGGCTCTGCAACAAAATTCGACATTCCAAAAGACCCCAACAACAAAGAAGCAACTCAATCTGTGACTAGCATCAGAATCGGCGATTATGCAATCGCAACGGGCAATGGTAACGGCACAGATTCAATCAGTGCAACAAATGTACAAATATTAAGAGACAACAAACCTCAACTGGTAGAACAATTTACAGTGGGCACTATTACGACCGCTCCAAAAAACAATATTTTTAGTGCTAAAAACAAAAACGGGCAGTCAACAGATTTTAAACTGGCCAAAACCTCAAGGGTTCAAATAGGCGGAACAGATGCCAAAACGACAGACATAGCAAAAGACAAAACCGCAATTATTATCTTTAGCAAAACCGCAGATACAAATACCCCGGATTTAATCTACGTTCTTCCCTAACCTCTTGATACTTTATACCTGATACTTGATACAATAAACATATGCAAAAGGCACCACCAACACCAAAAGGCTTCCGTGACATTTTGCCTGAAGTTGCCAAAAAACGCCGAGAAACAATCAGAAAAATAGAAGATGTTCTTTTGGAATTCGACTTCGTTCCACTGGAAACTCCAACCCTCGAATTTGCAGAAACCTTAACCGGTAAATACGGCGAGGAAGAAAAATTAATCTACAAGTTTAAAGACCGCGGAGATCGAGACCTTGCATTGAGATATGACCTCACAGTCCCCTTGGCCCGCTTTATTGCCAACAATCAAACTTTATTAAAACCAACTTTTTCGCGCTATCAAATAGGCCAGGTCTTCCGCGGTGAAAATCCACAACACGGTCGTTGGAGAGAATTCACCCAATTCGATTTCGACACAGTAGGCTTCGGAAAAGGCACCGGCGATCAAGCTGCAAAGGAAGACGCAAAAATAATCGCAACCGCTATTAAAGCAGCAAGAGCAGCCGGATTGGACAACGCCGTTATGACAATCAATCACAGAGCCAGCTTCTCAGATATTCCAATAGAAGCAACTCGAGTTTTTGATAAATGGCACAAAATTGGCAGTGAAGGCGTGAAGAAAGAACTTTCTGATCTAGGTCTGAGTGATAAATTTGAAGAGTTTAAGACCAAACTAGAACTGGGTAAAAAAAATTCGGCTCTTGCTAACATTATTGGAGCCTTAAGAGATCTAGAGATGACTGAGGATAAAGACTTCTCTTTCGACTGGACACTCGCAAGAGGTCTGGACTATTACACTGGCGTCATATTTGAATTAAAGCCCGACAACAATCTTGAAAGCTTATCTATCGGCGCAGGCGGCAGATATGACAATTTAATTGGCATGTTTGCAGGAAAACAAATCCCGGCAGTCGGTTTTTCCTTCGGAATCGATAGAATTGTTGATATCCTACAATGAATTTTGAATTTCTAGTTACCAATTTCGAATTAATTCACTATTTAAGAATTACGAATTAATGCCAGGTAAATTTGATTCTAACGCTCTGTACGAAAGACTTTATAGTTTTTCGCTCAGGTGCCAAAAGTTAACAGCAAAACTCCCAAAAACTGCATATAATCTCGTTTACACTTCTCAATTATTAAGATCGTCCGGATCCGTAGGAGCAAATTACATCGAAGCCTTAGAGGGGCTAAGTAAAAAAGATTTTGTTCATCGTTTAAAAATTTCCCGTAAAGAGACCCGAGAATCTGTGCACTGGTTAAGATTAATCAAAGATACGAATCCCAATCTCAGTGAAATAATAGAAGAAGCTGTAGAATTGATATCAGAGGGCCAAGAAATTAAGAAGATATTTACATCATCAATCATTACTTCCGAACAAGGAGCAAGAATAAATTAGAAATTCTTTAATTAATTGGAAAATGGAAAATCGAAAATGGAAATTATAATATGAGGCTTAATTCTGCCTTCCTCTATACCTCAACCGCTGCAATCATATGGGGTGCAACTGCGCCCATAATGAAGCTAACGCTGGAACAAATCCCTCCATTTTCTTTGGCTTTTTTACGTTTTTCGATAGCGGCAATAATTTTAGGCGCACTAACATATAAAATAAATCGCAGCCTTAGACCGCTAAAAATACACGAGAGGGATCTCCCGGACTTTGTACTTTGCGCCTTAACCGGAGTAACACTAAACATTTCTTTTTTCTTTTTAGGTTTAAAATTCACCGAAGCTATACTTGCATCATTTATAATTGCCGCCGTTCCACTCCTCACCCTGCTTGCTGCAAATATTTTTCTAAAAGAAAAATTTACTAAAAGATTAATCATCGCATCCGCTTTCGCTTTTTCGGGGCTTTTGTTAATTGTCGGCAAAGTCAACGGTACGCTCGGTACCCGAGAACTTTTTGGCAACATTCTCCTGCTTGGGTCTGCTGCCAGTTGGGTTGCATACGAAATATTTTCCAAAAAACTTTTCAAAAAGTACGACGCAAACACGATAACCTTTTACACGATGGCAATTGGCGCCCTTACTTTTGCGCCCCTCTTCTTTGCAGAGTTAGTTCGCGACCCAACCTGGACGGCAATTGTAAATATTAAGGGGCTGGCAGGACTATTTTATGGAATATTTTTCTCTTCACTAATTGCGTATATTAGCTGGAACAAGGGTTTGAAATTAATGAGGGCAAACCAGGCTGCATTTTTCTTTTACCTGGACCCAATCTCCGGTGCCGCCTTGTCTATACTTCTTCTTGGTGAAAAACTTACGCCCCAATTATTAATGGGCGGCACACTAATTGCAGCAGCTGTAGTACTTGCCGAAAAACATCGCGAAGCACACATTCTTCATAAAAGAGCCTAGATTTGCTATCATTCGCTCCAAATGCCAGCTGCAGTAGAAGTAGTAGAAATTTTAAAAAGGCCTAACTTAGTTCAGTACGAGCAGTGGCCAAATCCTAATGAAAGGTATGAGGGCGACATTCACGTACTTAACATGGGTGCAGTTACTCCTCTTGGATTCGACCTCAAATCATCATGGCAAAAACAAATCGAAGGATTTTCTGGTCTCGAAAATTCTGACTTACCTGAACACGGAACAGAGGTTAAAGTTTTTGGAAAAGTTAAGGCGAATCATCTTGAATTGCTAGAAAAGATAAAAGGT
>DATIHT010000030.1:0-4465 GCA_035480415.1 Saccharimonadales bacterium (SeqCode)
GGAATTCCTTACAAGCCAGATCAGAAACCTGTTGATTTGGATTTTGTTTCTGTTGGAATTAAAAAGGCATACGATGAAAAAATTGTTAAGAATGGGCTGGATCCTCTTAGGATTGTTACCGAATGTGGAAGATTTGTGACCGGACCTTATGGATATCTTGTCACTACTGTTGTTCATAAAAAAGACATTTATAAAAAATATGTAGGTGTAGATTCATGTATGGCAAATTTAATGAGGCCGGGAATGTATGGAGCTTATCACCACGAAACCGTACTAGGTAAAGAAACTGCACCAAAAACTCACACTTATGATGTTGTCGGTTCTCTGTGCGAAAATAATGACAAGTTTGCAATCGATAGACGCCTGCCAAAGGTCGATATCGGAGACATAATTGTTATTCACGACACCGGTGCACATGGTTTTTCTATGGGTTTTAATTATAACGCAAAACTTAGGTCTGCAGAGTTACTTCTAAAACCAAACGGTAAGGTTGAGCTGATAAGAAGAGCCGAGACTATCGATGATTACTTCAGAACACTGGATTTTTCAAGAATATAGGCTTATAATTTCTACCTTGCTCAATTTTTATGATTGTTGCTAAATTCGGCGGAACATCTGTCGGCGCTCCTGCACAGATAAGAACAATTGCAAATATTGTAAAAAAAGAGATTAAAAAACAACCAATTTTGGTGGTTTCTGCTGTTTCGGGTGTTACTAACCTACTGCTAGAAATTCCTTCATCTTCAAACAAACGCAGAGTAATTGCACAGATTAGAAAAAAACATACAGACCTTATAAAAGCTTTATTTAAGCCAAAAGAAAGAAAAGAGGTTTCACTTTTTATAGAGGTAGAGCTTTTAGAAATTGAAAAAAAATCTAAAAACCCTGCAATGAATAAGCAGGATCTAGACAAGCTTGCTTCTTTTGGTGAGATTATGTCTTCTTTTTTAATTTCTAGTTATCTGAACAAAAGAGGCATTAAGGCTGCTCCCGTGAATACAATTGGCCTAATTATTACAGATAATAATTTTGGCAGGGCAGATTTTTTACCGTCTGTAACTAAGAAGAATTTAAGAAAAGCCCTGCTTCCCCTGATTAAAGAAAATATTGTTCCTGTCGTGACCGGTTTTGTGGGTTCTACAAAAAGTGGTGAGACAACAACACTTGGCAGGGGAGGATCCGATTACACCGCATCAATAGTTGGCTTTTGCATGGGTGTTTTGGAAATCCAAATTTGGACGGACGTAGACGGAATGTTTACGGCAGATCCAAGAATGATAAAAGGGGCAAAGCTTCTTTCCACTGTTTCTTTTAAAGAAGCTTCCGAACTTGCAGCTTTCGGGGCAAGGGTCTTGCATCCAAGATCGATTAGGCCCGCAATTCATGCTGGTATTCCTGTTTTTGTTTTAAATACTTTTAAACCAAACGGAAAAGGGACCAAAATTTTAGAAAAAGATATAGACAGAAATCCAATTACTGCCGTATCTTTTAAAAAACATATAACGCTTGTGAATATTTACTCTTCGGAGATGCTGCTCTCCAAGGGTTTTCTTGCCAATGTTTTTAGGCTTTTTGCTCAAAGCGGAATCTCTATCGATCTTGTTAGTGTTTCAGAGGTCAGCGTTTCTTTGACTTTGGACAACGACGAGGGGCTTGATGCTGCTGTTGAGAAACTAAAAAAGTTTTCTTCCGTTTCTATTTCCCATAACTTCTCGATTGTTTCTCTCGTTGGTGAAGGAATAGTAACCTCAACAAAAACCATAAAGAGGATTTTCGAGATTCTAGACGGAGGGAAAATCCTGGTAAAAATGGTCTCGTTGGGAGCCACCGATATTAACGTTTCTATAGTGATACAATACGACCAACTAGAAAAGGCTGTTCGACTGCTCCATAACGGCCTTCTGCTTAAATATCATAAAACTAAAAAATAATATGAAGATTGCACTTGTTGGATATGGAAATATGGGGCCAGAGGTCGAAAAGATCGCAACTTCACTTGGTCACGAGATTGTTTCTGTTTCCTTTAGAAAAATCTCAGACAAGCTAGACCTTGAAGGCATCAAAACGGCCGATGTTGTCATCGATTTCACTTCTCCCGCTATTGTTGTTGAAAATATTAAACAAGTTTTAAAGCTTAAGAAAAAAATTGTTGTTGGTACAACTGGCTGGTATGATAGTTTACCAAAGATTAAAAAAATGGTTGTTTCTTCTGGTGGCGGACTTATTTACGCAAAGAATTTCTCAGTAGGTGCTAACATCTTTTTTAAGGTGCTTGGAGTTGCTTCAAAACTTTTTGATAAATACGGTGGATATGATGTTTACGGATACGAGATTCATCATTCGGGAAAAAAGGATAGTCCAAGCGGAACTGCCAAAAAGATTGGTGATATAATCATCTCGAATTTTTCAACCAAAAAAACTTTAATGGCTGACAAGCTAGATCGACAGGTAAAAAGCTCAGAATTACACTTTGCTTCTATTCGCGGCGGAAGAAATCCTGGGACTCATGAAGTTATTTTCGACAGTGATGCAGACGAAGTTAGAATGTCGCATATTGCCCATGGAAGAGCCGGTTTTGCAAAAGGCGCCGTTTTAGCTGCCGAGTTTATTAGGGGCAAAAAAGGATTCTACTCTTTTGAAGAATTGTTCGAGAGGGGAGCGATATAATTTACAATTTATAATTTACAATTTTTATTGAATTTTCAATGTTTTAATATTTAAATTTAACTCATTAAGATTTCATTAAAAATTTAAAATTAATAAGCTATGACTAAGAAATTAACTAAAGTATACGGTTCTATTCCTGCAATGGTTACACCTTTTGACGAAAAAGGTGCGATTGATGTTGTTGCCTTGAAAAAGTTAATAAAGTTTTTAGTGTCTGGGGGAATCGATGCGATCGTACCGTGTGGATCAACTGGAGAGGCAGCAACCATGTCGCTTGAAGAATACGAGTTGGTTGTTAAAACAACTGTCGAAGTTGTTGGCGGTAAAATTCCGGTTATTGCCGGTGCTGGCAGTAACGATACACAAAAAGCCATTCTTTTTTCGCAAATTGCAAAAGCTGCAGGTGCGGACGGGCTTTTGCATGTAACTCCTTATTACAAC
Source organism: Saccharimonadales bacterium (SeqCode) (assembly GCA_035480415.1). Lineage (GTDB taxonomy): Bacteria > Patescibacteriota > Microgenomatia > Curtissbacterales > GWA2-41-24 > DATIHT01. The sequence continues at coordinate 3,109 of DATIHT010000030.1, forward strand.
AAACCAACAGTAGATGGTTTGGTTGCCCATTACAAAGCAATTGCAAAAGCGGTTGATTTGCCAATAGTTGTCTATAACGTTCCTGGCAGAACCGGTTTGAATTTAACTGCGGATGCCTGCATAAGAATTGCCAAAGAAGTTCCCAAGGTTATTGCTGTTAAGGAAGCATCTGGAAATATTTCCCAAATGATGGACATTATTGCTGCTGCGCCAAAAGGTTTTAGTGTTCTATCCGGAGATGATGCATTAACTTTGCCTTTGATTGCAGCCGGCGGTGTCGGGATCATTTCTGTAGTTGCAAACGAAGTGCCTTCAGAATTTTCCAAAATGGTTCATTTCGCACTTGCCGGAAATTTCAAAAAAGCCAGAGAGCTTCACTACAGACTTTTGCCGCTTATGAATGGTAACTTTATAGAAACCAACCCAATCCCTGTTAAGACCGCACTTTTTATGATGGGGAAAATTAAAGAAAGCTTCAGGCTTCCTCTTGTTCCAATGAGTGCAAAAAATAAAGAGGCACTTAAGTTGATTCTCAAAGATCTTCGTTTAATCTAATATGAAAAAAATCAAAGTCGGTATTCTTGGTGCAACCGGTGCGGTCGGACAACGATTCGTTCAACTTTTAGAAAATCACCCTTGGTTTGAAGTTACTGCACTTTGTGCTTCCGAAAAAAGTGCCGGTAAGTTGTACAAAGACATTGTAAATTGGAAGGTTTCCGAAACAATCCCTTCTTACGCTGCCAACATGAAGGTTGGTCTTTGTAACCCAAAGATAGACGCAAAAATAGTCTTTAGCGGCCTGGATTCTTCGGTTGCGGGAGAGATAGAGGATAAGTTTGCAAGGATGGGTTATATTGTTGTTTCCAATAGTAAAAATCACCGAATGGATGATTACGTTCCTCTGCTGATTCCAGAAGTGAATCCAGAACACATAGAACAAGCGAGATTCCAAAAAACTTTTAAAAGCGGCGGGTTTATTGTAACGAACCCTAACTGTACGACTATTGGTTTGGCGATGGTTTTAAAACCACTGCACGATGCATTTGGCATAAAGCGCATTATGGTAACTTCTATGCAGGCATTGTCCGGAGCAGGGTACCCAGGTGTTTCTTCTATGGATATTCTGGACAATGTTGTTCCTTATATTTCCGGCGAGGAAGAAAAAGTAGAGATAGAACCCAGAAAATTACTTGGCAGCTTAAATTCGGGAAAGGTTGATTTTGCAGATATTGCAATAAGTGCCAGCTGTAACAGAGTGAATGTACGCGACGGACACTTGGAGTCGGTTACATTGGAATTTATTAAAAAACCGACAGAGGGACAAATAATAAAAGTTCTTGAAAATTTCCGCGGGGAG
>DATIHT010000031.1:0-3614 GCA_035480415.1 Saccharimonadales bacterium (SeqCode)
TAACCTAACGTCGATTGACCTTGGTGACTCCTCTAATTTAAAAGTTGGCCAGTTTGTAGTTGCTATTGGTACGGCGCTTGGAGAATTTAGAAACACTGTTACAACAGGAGTAGTTTCGGGGCTTGGCCGCGGAATTGCTGCCGGCGATCCTTTGGCTGGTGCTGTTGAACAACTGGACAATGTGATACAAACCGATGCTGCAATTAATCCCGGAAACTCCGGCGTGCCGCTTTTGAATTCCTTCGGACAGGTAATTGGAATAAATGTTGCCGTTGCTGCCGGTGCGCAAAACATTGGCTTTGCCATTCCGGTTAGCACTGTAAGGGATGCTATTTCGCAGTTTAGTGCCAACGGTAAGTTTCCCGCAAAAGCTTTCTTGGGTATCCAATACCAAATGGTTACCAAGCAGGCGGCTCTTTTGAATAGCGTACCGCAAGGTGCTTTGGTTGGAGACGTAGTTGCCGGTTCTGCTGCAGATGAAGCAGGAATCAAGGTTGATGACATTATTGTTGAATTTGACGGTGCGAAAATAGATAGTGATGTTAAACTTTCGGATTTGATTGCAAAGAAAAAAGTGGGGGACAAGATAAATGTTAAAATTTACAGAGACGGTGATACAAAAGATTTAACTGTTACTTTGAAGGAATTGGGTGGACAATAAATGACTGTTGATAGTGAAATATCTCGAGGTGTTTACAAGCTAAAGAGAACTCCAAAGGTGATGGACGAGAAAAATAGAGAAGGGAGAACTTCCTATATGGCGTTTTCATCAGGACTATTTGGTATTGTTGCCTTGGATGTTAGTTCTGCAAAACCTGTCGATGATGTGTCTCTAACCACACTTGAAGTCGCGTCTAAAATTAGCGGTCAACAGCCTCAGCGGAGTTTTGTGGAAAGACATACAGAAGATATGGTCGCCGCTTATTTAAATGCTGGGATTGTTCCTCCTCCGATGGAAGTGACTAGGAAACATGTTTTTTCTAAGCTTGGCGATTTTCTTCTGGGGAAAAAATAGATCTACTGTTTCTGAGCGTTTTTAGGCAGATTCTTGAAGACTTTTAATCATTTTGTCCATATTCCCATCCATAATAGTTTCGATGTCGTGAAAGGATTTGTTGATCCGATGATCTGTTATTCTGTCCTGCGGGAAGTTGTAAGTTCTTATTTTTTCGCTTCTGTCTCCGGTTCCCAGCTGGCTTGCACGTTGGCCCGAAATTACTGATTGCTGTTTTTCCAGTTCCATTTGATAGAGTCTTGATCTTAAAAGATCCATAGCTATTTCTCTGTTTTGCCCTTGGAATCTTTCTGTTTGTGCCTTAACCACAATTCCGCTTGGAATATGCTTTAGCCGCACTGCTGTTGATACCTTGTTTACGTTTTGACCACCATGACCTCCTGATCTGAATGCTTCGAATTCAATATCTCCCGGATTTATAATAACTTCTGTTTTACCGACTTCGGGCATAATGGCGACAGTTGCCGTTGAGGTGTGGATTCTCCCGGCGCTTTCTGTTTTGGGAACTCTTTGGACGCGGTGAACTCCGGATTCGTGGCGCAGCTTTTCCCAGACACCTTTGCCGTTTATTTTGGCAGTGACCTCTTTAAGATTTCCAAGTCCGCCTTCGCTTCTGTCTATTTCTTCAACTTTCCATTTTTGATAAGCGGCATATTTTGTATACATACGGTAAAGTTCTTGAGCAAAAAGGCCTGCTTCGTCTCCGCCCGCTGCTGCCCTTATTTCCAAAATAATGCTATTTGGGTCTATGCCAGATTCCACAGGGTCCGTCCCCGATTGCGGGTTTTGAGAATTTTCCAATGCTTGTTTTTGCTCTTCGAGCTGCTTGATTTCTTCGTCTGCGAGTTCTGACATAGAAGGGTCGGAAGCACGTAAGTCTTGTGCGTCTTTGATTTTTTGTTCCAGTTCCTGGATTTGTTTTTGTAAGTAATCGTTCATAGAAAAGTATTAGGTATTATGTATTTAGTATAAAGTATGGAGAGTATCTAAGAAGAGGCTTGCTTTTTGGCAAGGTCGAACATTTCTTTTAAGGATTCCGGGCGTTTGCGTTCTTCTCGCGCCTTTACGACTTCCTGTTTCTTGGCCTTGATGTCCTTTGCTTTTTTCTGGGCCTGTTGGAATTTTTCTACTTTACCAAGCGTGTCCACAAACTTCATTTCACCCGTAAAGAAAGGGTGACAGTTACTGCAAATTTCCACGCGGATTTCCGGTACTGTTGCACCGGTTGTAAAACTATTGCCGCAGACACAGCTAACTTTGGCGTCATCGAAATATTGTGGATGTATGTTCTTTTGCATAAAACCTCTTTTAGGTAGAAGCTATTTTAACATTTCTCGGCTATTTATTCAAGGAATTACGCAGCCCTTTTGTAAAGCACTGTTGCTGTTTGGCCGCCAAGACCTGTGTTTGTAGAACCGGTCCATTCCAATTCCCGCACGAGAGCTTCGTTTCTGGCGAATTCAATGAAATCTACCAGTGGTGTTACCGAGTTTAACATTGGAGGTATTATTCCTTCATTTAAGGCCATAATTGCCACAATTGATTCCCAAGATCCAGCGGCGCCCCACATGTGTCCAGTTGAAGCTTTAGTTGAATTAATTGCTGCCAATTTATGTAGTTTGTATTGCCAGAATGTGTCATAGAGTGCTTTAAGTTCATAAGCATCGCCTCCGGTGCCTCCGCCATGACCATTCATATAGCCAGGGCCCCTTAGTACTCGAGCCATTATGAGTGCTTCGTGTAAGGATAATTCTGTGCCTTTACCGTTTGGGTTTGTAGGATGGTCACCGTCTGCTGCGCTGCCCCAGCCGGCAAGTAAAGCCTTACTTTTTAATTGAAGTAGTTGTAACATCTCTTCTGTTCCAATAATAATTGCTCCAGCACCTTCACCTATGACTGTACCAGTTGGATTTTTATCGTATGCCCTAAGTGCTTTTAGAGGATCGGATTCTTTTGACAGAGCGCCGACCTTGGTCTCTGCACTTGCTATAAGAGCCTCAAAATACTTGGTCATTATTGGGCGCATAATGAAAGCATCGGCGCCGATGACGATTCCAATTTTGATTCTTCCATCTCTCACTGATTGAGCGGCTGCATGAATTGCATCAGTTCCGGACGAGCATGCTGTTACAATGTTTAATGCTGGCCCGTGAGTTTTTAGATATCGAGAGGGGACTGTAGCCATAGTTGCTGGATCAACTTTTCTGATGCTTCTTGCATCTGCGCGACCTCTTTCCAAAACAGTTTTTTCGTCTGCTCCTATGTCTGCTGCTCCCGCAAGAACGTCGCCCGTAAAAATTCCTATTCTGTTTGGATCGAGTTTCTTATTTAGTTTTCCTTCTTCGTCTGTAATTTTTATTCCTGATGTGGCTTCCGCCATGGCCACCATTCCCATCTGAACGCTTCTGTGAACAATTTGCCTTCGAAAATCCTGCAGTATTTCACCATTGAAACCGTAACCTTTTATCTTTTCTAGCAATTCAAGATGATTCGCCTTAACTTTTCCAAAAACTTTAACCTCTGTTCCGTGTTCAGGTAAGTCAGAATTTTCGAGACCAGAAAATCCTTCGATTTGTTTTTGCCATGATGATTTGAGGTC
>DATIHT010000032.1:0-16354 GCA_035480415.1 Saccharimonadales bacterium (SeqCode)
TGAATGATTTCCGTTTAATATTTCGCCCATGCCTTAAAAAAAGCAGGCGCTTTTGGGGCGCGTGCTATGTAAGCAATGGTATCAAGCAGACATTGTGCTGTCAATAGTCTTTTTTTGTGTTTTTTGATAGAATACAACCGAGCTCGTAAGAGCTCTCGTTTTTATTATGCAATATACAGTTAACCGTGCCCCAAAAGGCAAAATAGATATTAAAATTGATGCTCCGGCTGCCACTTTCGACGAGGCATACAAAACCACGCTTGGCACACTTTCCAAAGACGTTAGCATTGCAGGCTTTAGGCCAGGGATGGCCCCGTTGGATGTAGTAGAAAAGCATGTCGGGGTTTCTAAGGTTTTGAATGATTCCGCAAGCTTCCTTATCAACAAACATCTGGCGGAAATTTTTGAAAAAGAAAAACTATTCCCCATAGACTCACCAAAAATTGCAATTGCCACGCTGGGGCAAGGTTCGCCGTTTTCGTATACGGTTTCTTTTGTCCAAAAGCCAGAAGTTAAAGTTGGAGACTGGAAGGCAATAAAAATTAAGAAAATTGCGGCAAAGGAAGTTACAGAGGCCGATGTTTTGGAATCGATTAAGAATATTTACGAAGCATATAAAAAACAGAAGAGTCAAAGTCAAAATGAAGAGTCAAAGTCAGAAGAAGATGCCGGGAAATACATTTATGATGCTCAAGGCAACAAGATACCTATAAAAGACGACGGTGCTGCTAACAAAACGATTAGTGCTGACAAAATAGACGACGAATTTGCCAAGGCGATTGGTGCAAGAGACCTGGCCCATTTGCGAGAAATCGTTAAAAAAGATCTGGAATCTTTAGTTGGAGACCAGGTGGAGATTAAATTTGAGGATGAAATATTTAATAAAATCAACGAGATTAGTACAGTTGAAGTGCCAGACTTGCTTATTGATGATGAGCTAAACAGGATTTTGGTCAGACTCACCAACCAGCTGGAGGGGCAGGGACGCGATTTAGACACTTACCTTAAGGAACAAAACACCACGATTGATGCTCTTAAGACTAAATGGAGAGAGCAGGCGGAGAAAAACGTAACAACTACTTTGATTATGGACGAAATTGGCAGAGCAGAGCAGATTAAAGTTGCCAAAGAAGAAGTTGAGAACGCGATGAAGGCTGTAACCGAAAAGAATTTATCCGCAGATCAAAAAGCAGATTTAGAAAGATATATTGCCCTTTCTATTTTTCAGGCCAAAACTTTGGATTTGGTCAAAAAAACCATAACTTCCGTATAATTTGACTTCTAGGGCATTCAGGCCTATAATATGCGCCTATGAGTGAAAGACGTGGATTTATTTTAGCAGCCGGCGGTGCGACTCTTTTTGGCGCAGCGCTTTTGTCTGGTTGCGGAGGAGAATCTAAAACTCAAGTTTCGCCAACGATTCCAGGTTCATTTCCTACAGCTGAAAACACCATAACAATTACACCAGGAATAGGGCCAACATTAGTTCCGGGAGCACTTACTCCAAAGGTTGAGGCTACTGCGATTTTAAGCAGAACTCCTATTTCCGGATCACCAACTGTTGAATCTTCTGCAAATCAAAAGCTAGAGACGATATTTAACAGTGGAAATAATGCCTTAAGCAATGATGCTTTAATTGTTAACTCTGCGGGAATCAATTTTGCGAACAATTTCAGGGTTGACGCAGAAGTTAATCTAAGCAGAGGTTTTCTTGCTGGCCAAGGAGATACCCTTATTTCAAAAGGAAATGGATTTGCAGTTTATCTGAGATCTGCAAGATGCGTTGGTAACGTTGGTGCCCTTATTGATGGAAAAGACGATTGTACGGACAAAATGTTAAAAGCAAATCAGAACTACAAAGTTTCTTTTATTTACGACGGTGTTAATGTTACTTATTTAATTGATGAGGTAGAAGTCAAGAAAACTCCTAAAAAAAGGTTCCCTGCAAGCCAGCAGAGATGCAATAACTATTGGAAGACGGGGCGGAGTTCTTCGCGAACCTATGAGTGGTTCTATTCGTAACCTGACAGTTATTGAGGCAGGAAAGACTGTTTTTGCCTTAAACGGATTTGTGGATGCTAACGGGCGGTCTGTCGCAATCGAGGGTGACCCCAAAACACGTGTAATAAATTGATTAAAATCCCCAAAAAAGCTAAAATGAGCAGAACTGTCATTCTGAATTGATTTTTGGAATCTTAAAGTTTGGATCCTGAAACAAGTTCAGGATGACAAGCTTTTATAGAAAGGTTGTGCAAAATTGAATAATGTCGAAACTAATTGTTACCCACGTATCGCCGGATCTTGACGGAATCCCGGCTATTTGGCTTCTAAGAAAATTTCACCCGGATTTTAAAAACGCTAGAATTGCGTTTGTTCCCGCTGGTTCGACATACAATAACGAACCGCCGGATTCTAATGTGGACATTGTCCATGTTGATACCGGTATGGGAAAGTTCGACCATCACCAAACGAGTGAATTTACTTGTGGTGCACAACGGGTTTACGAATATCTAGTTTCAGAAGGTTATGTAAAGGATGACGAGGCGCTGGGCCGAATGGTCAAGATTTTAACAGAGATTGATCATGGATGGGACAACTACAAATGGCCGGATCCGGACAATGATAGGAACGAATTTTTTGTGCACAACGTGCTTTCGGGAATTAAGATTCTTTACCCAAACCAGGATGAAAAATATGTGGAGTGGGTTACTTTTCAAATCGAAGCAATATACAAACTTTTGCAGGCAAAAGTAAGGGCAGAGCAGGAAATGAAAGACGGTAAGAAATTCAAAACCAGGTGGGGGGAAGGGTTAGCCGTTTATACTTCAAACAGCACAATTTTAGAACTGGGAATCAAAAAAGGAATTGCTGTTGTTGTTATTAAAGATCCAAAAAGAGGCAATATTAGGGTAACTGGTCTTAATTCAAAAAAGGTCGATTTTACCAAAGCTTACGAGATGATTTTGAAAAGGGATAAAGTTGGTAATTGGTTTTTGCATGCTTCCAAAGTTCTTTTGAGAAACGGTTCTATTCGCAATCCGACGATGAAAGCTAGCCCTTTGTCTTTGGATGACATGATAGATATCCTGGAGAAAGCGTAAGTGAATTTTTAATTTTAAATTAATGTTTAACAAGGCCTAAAGTCGAAAATTTTTATTGAAATCTCAATAAATTAATTTTTAAAATTTAAACATTATAATTTGATTGAAAATTATGTTTTATGATCAAGAAAACCAAATGGTTATTAAAAGAAGCGCGATTAAGAGTTAGCTATATGATGTCTAAAGATTGTATTTTCTGTAAAATAGTTTCCGGGGAGATTAAAAGTAAACCGGTTTTTGAAACGGATTCTGTTTTGGCAATTGTTGATATAAATCCTATTGCGAGTGTGCATATTTTGATCATGCCAAAGGTGCATATCGATTCGGTTTTAACAATAAGTAAAGATGACGGAGGGGTTATAATAGAAATGTTTGACGTTGCAAAAAAGCTAGTTGAGAAGGAAAAATTGAAAGCTTTTCGTATCGCTTTCAATGGTGGTGTGTATCAACACGTGCCGCATTTGCACATGCATTTAGTTGCAGGAAAAACAATCCATTGGAGCAAACTATGAAGGAGGTGTTTTAAATTTGGCTACAAAAGTAGTTGCACAACCGGGAGAGTCCGTTGATGCTTTGATTCGTAAATTTAATAAAAAGGTCCAGACAGAAGGAATACTTGCTGAAATTAAAAAACGCGAACATTATCTTAAACCTTCGTTAAAAAAACAGCAAAAGATTCAGATGGCGAGAAAGAAGTTTATTAGAAGTAAGATCTAGTTAGAGAATAGAGGCTAGAGCTTAAAGGTTAGTTATAGTATGTCGTTACTTGACCAATTAAATGCGGATTTAATTTCTGCACAAAAAGCAAAAGACGAGGTTGCTACGTCTACTTTGCGCATGGCAATTTCTAATTTGAAAAATGCCAGAATTGCAAAAGGCGGGGATCTGACAGACGATGACTCCATCGCTGAATTGGTAAAAGACGCAAAAAGGCACAAAGAGTCGATTGCTGTTTTTACTAATGCAGGCAGACTGGAATTGGCAACTAAAGAAAAAGCAGAGCTGGATGTTCTTTCTAAATATCTGCCTGAACAAATTTCCGAAGACGAAATCAAAAAGGCTGTTGATGAGGCAGTTTCTGAAGTAAAACCTGGCGGTGTTGCGGATATGGGAAAAGTAATGTCTGTAGTTATGTCCAAGGTTGGCCGCGGCGCCGATGGCTCTGTTGTTTCCTCTTTGGTCCGCGAGAAACTTTCCGCTCTTTAGATTATGATTAATGTTTTAGTTTCTACCGATACCCGATATCCGGTTAATAGGAAGGTTATAAGACGGGCTGTTGCAACTACGCTTGAGGCACATGGTGCCGGGGCAGGCGACGTTGAAGTTTCTGTTTCTGTTGTCGGCGAGCGCAAAATGGATCAGTTGTGCAAAAAATATATGAACGACGGCAAAAAACACGAAGTTTTATCGTTTCCTTTTGAGGACACTGCTGTTGATTCGAGTAAGGCATTTATGAATTCGCCCGACGGGGTATTGAGGCTAGGAGATATAATCTTATGTTGGGGGCAAGTGCTCTTGGCAGCTGCCCGCGATGGTGTTATGGTAGATGATGAAGTTTATTTGTTAACTGCCCACTCAACAGAGCATTTGCTGGGTAAACACCACGAGTAGCTGGTAGTTATAGAAAGGAATTTTTCTTTGACAGTCTTTTACAGAAAATATCGTCCACAGAAATTTGCCGATTTAGTTGGTCAGAGGCCAATTGTTGAGACATTACTTGCACAGCTTACATCCGGAAAAATTAGCCATGGTTACTTGTTTGCCGGTCCAAGGGGAAGCGGTAAAACTTCTAGTGCGAGAATTTTTGCAAAAGCAGTAAACTGCCTTTCATATAAGGGTGAAAAATTTGGCGAACCTTGTCTTAAGTGCCAATCGTGTTTGGCGATTGCAGACGGCTCGCATCTGGACCTTATAGAAATTGATGCTGCTTCCAACAGGGGAATTGATGAAATCCGTGATTTGCGTGAGAAAGTTAAAACGTCACCTGTTTCCTCCAGATTTAAAGTATACATAATAGACGAAGCCCACATGCTAACAACGGAAGCTTTTAACGCGCTCCTGAAGACATTAGAAGAGCCGCCAAAACATGCAATTTTTATTCTTTGTACTACTGCATCTGCGAAATTACCCGCAACTATAATTTCCCGACTGGCAAGATTTAATTTTGCGCGCGCAACAGATGACGAAATTATTGCTGCTATCTCTAAAATCGCAAAGGCAGAAAAAACAGATGTTGAAGGGGAGGCACTCTTGTCTATTGCAAAACTGGCAGACGGATCTTTTCGGGACGCTGTTTCTTTATTCGATCAATTAGCATCAAAAGGCAAAAAAATTAAAGCTTCGGACGTTTCTGTAATTTCTGGCCGTAGCGGATGGAACCTAATATCTGACTTTGTTGCTAAAATTGAGGGCGATGATTTGGCGGGTGCGGTTGAGATGGTTGAGGAATTACCAAGAGAAGATTTGGATATATCAAATTTTATAAAAGAAGTCATAGGTGTTTTTGAAGCGACTTTGATGGTGAAACTTGGGATTGAAGATTTGCAAAGGATTAATTTTGATGATGTGCAGATTGCAGAGGTTACAAAGTTTGCTTCTGGTTTTAGCTTTGAAAAACTGCAGCACGCAATGAAAGTATTGTTGCTTGCTGAATCGGAGATCAAAATTTATCCCCTGCCAAAAATTCCTTTAATTTTGGCACTTTTCAAAGTTTGCAAAGAACCCGGCTCGCCTCGCTTCGCACTCGAAGCGGGTGAGTCAGTGAGTCAGCGGGTTAGTGATTCAGCTCGCCTCGCTTCGGTGGTGAAGCGGGTGGATCAGAACACCGAAACACCGACTCACAGACCCACCGGTAAAATAGAAACACTAAAGGTTTCTGATTCCCCGAGAAAAAATAGTATGAGTATGTCGAAAATAGAAACACTTAAGGTTTCTGATTCTTCCAAAAAAAATAGCATAAGTATGTCAAAAGTAGAAACTAACTGGGGGCAGTTTTTGGAGAAAGTTAAAAAAGTTAACGTTCACTTGGTGGCACTTTTGAGGTCGACTAGACCTGTGGAAGTAAGTGGTGATATTCTGACTATAGAAGTCTTTTATAGCTTTCATAAAGACAAGTTAGAGGAGCCGAAAATTTATAAAATGTTAGAGGGGTTTATGGAGGAAATTTTTAATACTAAGGTGGGACTAAAATTTATTATTGCCAGTCGCCAGAATAAGGTACCGGTTACTGTTGTGAAGAGTGATGTTGTGGATGTATCTTCTGCAGATCTTTCACAGCTGGCGGCGGAAATTTTTTCAAAATAGCCAAATTATGAAAAACGCAAAAAAAATATTAACAGTAGCAGCCTTTTTGATTATGCCTCTTGTCTTATCTGCATGTTCTACTCCTGCGCCGGTTAGCATTGGCGGCATATCTGCTCCGCCGGATGTTGAAGAATTTACAAAGGGGTCTCTCGTTAAAGGTTTTCCTGCAAATCTGCCTCTCTATCCTGGCGCAACGGTTGTAGAATCTTATTCCAACAAGGATGCTTTTGGAGCTTCATTTACAACAAGCGATGACTTTTCTAAGGTTGTTGCTTTTTACAATAAATTGCCACAGTTGGGATGGGATAGCCAACTTAAGCAGGTTTCCGCAACTAACTATGCCTACGATATCAAAGGTGGGACCCTTGCCGGTACAATTATTGTGAATACTGCAGCTGATGGTAAAACTACAGCTATTACAATTGCCGTTGCCAATCGCTAAGATCTTCTCTATTCTGAGCGAAAAATTACGGAACTCATTCCAAGGGTAAAGCTAATTTGAGCGAAGATCAGAGAACACGAGTGTAAGTTGTGTTTCTCTATTGACACACCTTTAAAAAAGGCGTATTACAAAGTTAGATTTTCACAAATCTTTTTTGAAAAATTTTGGTTGCCAGGCTATTTTGCCCAGAGCTATTTTACGACCCTGAAATATGAAAAAATTCACACACAAAAAACAAACGTTTAGGTTAAGGGTTAATTGGCGAAGCGCGTGGTATGCAACAATCCTTTGGATTATGGCAGTTGTTGCTTCCGGATTTGTTATTCTGCCCTGGTACTATTTGGCTTTACCATTGGTGATTTTTTCTACTACGATTGTTTACTTTCATAAAGGTGATAAAACGTTTTCTGCAGGGTTGTGGTGTGGCATATTTTGGTTTTTCACTTTTGCCATTTTAGATTTCTTTCAAGTTGTCGGGCCTTATTATTCTAATGCATCGCTGTACTTTTCGGACGTGAGAAACATTTTAAAATATCCACTAATACTTTTGGTGCCGGTAATTTATAGTTTGGTCATGGAAACTAAAACGAACAGAGTACAACCTTCAATTGATAAGCCTCTGGAAATTTGGTAACCTTAGTTTTGTATGCGAGATCTCTCTAGAGTTCCTCTTGGCGCAAGATCAAAAAAAGGCGCAAAAGTTGGAAAGTTTATAAAACGTTTAAGACTGTTGGTAATTGTGGTGGTTATAATTGCAGCAGTGCTTTTTGTAAAAGAAAAGTTTAACGGGCAGTCTGCAATAGATGGTCAGTCTATAATTTTACGGGAAGCATCGCATGGACTTACTCCGGTTAAATTGGGAAACGAAAGTTCTACCCTGTTGAAAAACGCTGTTGACTTAAAAACGGAAAAAACTACACTTAAGGATGTTAAATACGGTGGAAGCGGTGTGGCGGTTGCCACAGCAGCCAGGTCTTATGGCGGGGGAAGCTACATATTAACTGTAGATGCAACATTGCCGGACCCGGTAAATGTTTCATATGAAGTGTGGGTTGTTGGAGGCGGGGAAGTGGTTCCGGTTGATTTTATGCAAGGGTCGGGAACCCATTGGACGCTAAACGTTAATACCAAAGACGAATTTTCCAATTACAGTGGTATTTGGATTACCCTGGAGCGATTAAAAGACGAAAAACCGGAGGAACATGTACTGGAAGGAACTTTTTAGGCTTGCTTTATTTTATTTTCCAATCTATGATTTCACATAAATATGGCCGTAGAGTACTTGCGTGAAGCAATTAGAAACTCAGATAATCTTGATACAGTTCAAAGAGGTCTGTTAAATCAATTGCGAGGAGACACAGCTGAATTCCTGTCCAGATATGGCAGAAGAGAACTACATGATTCCTTAAAAGGTGGGTGGATTTTTATGGCACCAGTATTGGTTATGGGTGGAGTTTTAGTTTGGCCATTTTCAAAGATTAACCCGCTTGATCTTGCATCTAAAAGAAAGGTCAGCTCTGAATTGACCGATGGTGATTCTGCGGTAAAGGTAGAAGTTTCTTCCGAATACGCAAACTTAAAGCATTCTGGTTTTGGAATACGTGTCGATGGAATTAGTCAGTTGAATATTCCAGGAGAAGGGTCGTCTAGGTCAACTATCATGCGACGAGGTGAATATCCATATAGGGAAGTTTCGGTTGACGAAATTCAGGCAAATGGAAGAATAATCGCCGCTCTTACAACCAAATTATCCTCAACGCAGAGTTTATCTTTAAGAAAATGATAAAGGTGATGGTTTTTGGGGCGTTTGATGGACTTCATCCCGGGCATCTGGATTTTTTTAAACAGGCAAAAAAATATGGAGACTTTTTAATAGTTTCTGTTGGGCGCGACAAAAATGTCGAAAAAATTAAGGGCAAGAAACCTCTTTTTAGTGAAGACGAACGGTTTGAGTTGATTTCTAACTTAAAAATTATAGATAAACCGGTAATGGGTGCTGCCCACGATTATTTTGTTCAGGTAAAACAATACAAGCCGGATGTTATATGTTTGGGGTACGACCAATGGGCGCAGGAAGATTACGTCCGCGAAAACTTAAATAGGATAGAGCTTTTTAATTGTGAGGTTGTGAGACTTAAGCCTTACAAGGAAGATCGTGCAAAGTCTACTCATCTCAAAACCAGCTCAGTTGATTTTTAGTCCCCCCCCAGGTCAAAGAGGACGGACCTCGGGCTTTACGCGAGGTCCGTCCTCGATTGTCTTGATTATTGATCCGATAAAAGGTAGAATTTTTACTAATGTTTGATAAATTACAGCAGCTAAAAGAGCTAAAGAAAATGCGCGACGATGCAATGCGCATACAGGGTGCACTGGATTCGGAAACAGTAGAGGTTGAAAAACACGGAGTTAAGATTAAAGTGACGCTTGCTCAAAGATTTGTTTCAATCGAGACAAATGGTAAGAGTGACAGCGACGTTGTTGAAGCTGTCAACGAAGCTGTAAAAGAATCCCAAAAAGAGGCAGCCAAAAAGATGCAAGGCATGGTAGGTATGGACGGCCTCAAGGGAATGTTTGGCGGTAACTAAAAAATGGTAGAACACATTGATGTCGTTGCTACTGCCGTAGAATCTTCAGGTATAGACCCAAGATATTTAGATCTCTGGAAAAAAGCTGTTGAACTGTCAAGTGACGCTCAAGTTGGCATAGTTCACAGCGTGGGGTCGCAAGCCTATTCTGTTGTTGTTTCAGGAGAGGATGTTTTTCAAGTTTGGTTTTTAAGAGACGAAAGAAGTCCAACTATGATGAATCATCTTACGGTTGGTAGAGTACCGGATAAGGATGTTGAATACGGAAATGCAAGTCCTGACAATTATGCATCTTTAACTATACAAGAAGGCACAAGGGCTAGAGGATCGGCAATGCAAAGTAATGGGTCAATGATTAGTCATACCTCCATGCCGGAAGAGGAGTTTGCGGCATTACATGGATCATTTATGTCAGCAACTTTTTACAAACCTTTAAGAGAAGTGACCCCAGGTGGAGAAAAACCTTGGGAAATTGTTTTGCCACCGGTTAAGTAATTTACTGCTGACACCGTTCAATTACATTGATATACTTCAAAAAGCGTGAAAGTTCCAAAATCGGTTGCAAGTTTAATTGAGGCGTTTGAGTCTTTGCCCGGAATTGGTCCAAAAACTGCTGCAAGGTTAACATACTATCTTCTTCATGCTCCGGATTCTCTTTCTGAAAAATTATCCGAAGCAACAAAAGATCTAAAATCAAAAACTAAAATTTGTTCTGTTTGCCAAAACATTACGGAAACTGATCCTTGTGATGTTTGTTCGGACACTAGCAGGGATGCATCTATTATCTGCGTGGTAGAAGACCCTTTGGATGTTTGGGCAATTGAAAAAAGCGGCGGTTTTGGCGGCTATTACCATGTTTTGCATGGTGTAATTGCGCCTTTGGATAATGTTGGCCCGGAAGATCTAAGAATAAAAGAACTTTTAACTAGGTTAAAAGATGATAAGGTAAAAGAGCTGATTCTTGCAATGAATCCTTCTATGGAAGGCGAGGCAACGGCGATGTATATTCAAAGGCTTGTCAAACCACTTGGTGTAAAAACTTCCAGAATTGCCAGAGGTATTCCAACCGGTGCAGAGCTGGAATATGCAGACGAAGTTACAATCCGCCGGGCAATAGAAGGCAGAACACAAAACTAATAATTTTCCCCCAGCGTCGAGGTCCGACCTCGGCCGCACGAGGTCGGACCTCGAAAATACAGCATTCCTACTGCTACAATGGTTATATGTCAGACGGAGACGGCGGAATTGGCGATATTGCAGGTGATGTTGCCGGCTCTATTTGGGGCGAAGTTAAAAAACTTGGCAGTTCTGCAACGTCTCAGGTTTCCGGTTCTGCGCCCACTCCAAGTGCGGATGATGTTAAAGCAGCTCAAAAATCTCAGGCGGAAGCAGATTCAAAGGTTCAAGACTCTAGCGAGTTTAAAAAGCTTGGTCAGTCTATCCTTGGTCAAATTACCGGGCATCAGGAACCGGAACAGAATTTAGAACAGATGAAAAAAACAGATGAAGACTTTTCAAGTAGGGAAGCTGCTGCCGTACGGGCAAAAATAAAAGCGATGTACGACCAATATGCTGCAAAAAGAGCACAGCTGGATCAAAGAGAAGCAGCTGTGGAAAAACGGGAAGAAGAAGTTAAAGAAGAGAAGAAAGAAGTTAAAAAAGAACAATTGGCAAATCGTGCAATTGAGCAAACTAGAGCTGAGAATAAAAATTACGGAGCAGAGTAAAATCAAGAGTCCATAATTTGTGCGAGCCTTCGGCTTTAAAAAATTACGGAGCAGAGTAAAATTAGGCTGCTTGATAGTGTGCAGTTTTTTGTAAGACCTCAGCAGGGCTTGCGATATCTATCTCACCAAACTTACCCCAAATATTTTCTATACTTTTTATTTGCCTAGGGCTTAATAGTGTGTCTCCCTTTTCTTTAATTAAAGAGTCAATTTCTTTTTCGAGGGGTTTATTATTATGGTTTGTTTTTATTGCGTTTAACAAGTAAAGCTCTAGCGCAGTAAGGTCTCCAGTTTCGTCTGCTAAGTTCATTGCGTCTAAGTGATTTTCTCGTTCTTGGTCGAACCAGTTATCGAGAAAAATAATAGGATCTAAATTTGCGCCCTGCATTACCCGCGTGAGAATTAATCTTCCAGTTCTGCCATTACAGTCAAAAAATGGGTGAATTCTTTCAAAGACGTAGTATGACCAAGCAGCAGTTTTAACTATCTCTGCAACATTGTCTTGAGGGTTGGTGGGAAGTGAGGCGAGCCTTTCATCGAGTTCTTCAAAATAGCTTCTTAAAACAGGAGCGACATCGGTTCCTCGTACAAAAAAATTCTCGGGTTCCCCAGTTACCTTGATATCTTCTCTACGAGGGTCTCCCGGTTCATGGGGTATTAGTCCTTTTGAGCTATATTCGTCTACCCCCTGTAAAAGTTCTATATGGAGTTGAGGAATTACTGCGCTACTTGGCCATTCCGTTTGAACCCAGTCTTCCAGAACTTTGGTAGTAGATTCAAAGTTATCTATCTCTACTCTTGAATGTGGAAGAGCTTCGGGAGCAGGACCGTCCATGTTAGTTATTAGGTGATGGTTGGGTGGTAAGATTCTGGCCAGCTAGTTTACCGCTAAAGTATTCTATAACCATACCTGTGGGTTTATCTCCAACGCCGAATGACGCAAATTTTTGTCTGATTTCTTGTACTGATTCAGGATCTCCCAATGTTTTTTCTAGAATATCTTGTTCGAGAAAGGAATTAGTTAAAAACTGAAGAAAACTCCTAGCTTGAGGTCCAAATTGATCTATTTCTTCGTGGAGGGCAATTATGCCTTCATCTTCCGGGCCTGCTTTTAATCGCGCCACAAAATCGCGCGCTTCATCAAGTACATGGTTGGGAATATCGCCTTCTGACGTCATAAAGTGCAATTACTATGAGATTATATTTGATTTTGAGAGATTTTTCAAGCAAAATGGTCTGAAGCTAATCCAATGGTCAAACTTTATAATTTTCTCTCCAAGAATACAGAAGACTTTAAGCCAATCGAACATGGTGAGGTTGGTATGTACACTTGCGGGCCGACGGTGTACGACTTTGTGCATATTGGTAACTGGCGCACGTTTATTTTCGAAGATGTTTTAAAGAGGGTTTTAAAATTTAATAGTTACAAGGTGAAGCATGTAATGAATATTACCGATATCGACGACAAAATAATTAAACGGGCGCAGACAGAGAGTAAAGAAATTTCTGCAGTTACGAATCAATTCGAAAAAGCTTTCAGGGAAGATCTTAAAAAACTTAACATCGAGGTTGCGGACATGTATCCTCATGCGACCGAATACATTCCTAAAATGGTTGATTACATTCAGAAATTAATCGACAAAGGTTTTGCATATAAGGAGAAAGATGGTTCAGTTTATTTCGACATCTCAAAATTTCCAAATTACGGAAAATTGTCTGGCGTTGCCGGAAGACAACTTAAAACCGGTACGCGGACTTTGTCGGACGAATACACCAAAGAAGATGTTCAGGATTTTGCCCTATGGAAATCAGTGTCAAAGGGAGAGCTAGGAGGCTTCGAGAGCAAATTAGGTTACGGAAGGCCGGGATGGCATATTGAATGTTCTGTGATGAGCCAGGATAGCTTGGGAGATACTTTTGATATCCATACCGGTGGCATTGATCTTTTGTTTCCCCACCACGAAAACGAAATTGCTCAAAGTCAGGCGTTGTATGGAGATGCGAGCTTTGCACAAGTTTGGATGGAAGGGGAGCATCTTTTGGTAGACGGGAAAAAGATGAGCAAGAGCCTTGGTGACTTTTATAAACTTTCGGATATTGTTGAAAAAGGTTTTGATCCACTGGCGCTTCGGTATCTATTTTTAACTGCTCATTACAGGTCGAAATTAAACTTTACTTGGGAGAGTTTGGAAGGTGCGCATAATGCCTTAAATAAATTGAGGGAGCACATTGAAAGTTGGGACGAACCTAAAATTGGATGTGCCGAGTTTGAAGAAGACTTTAACCAGGCAGTTAATAACGACTTGGATATGCCCAAAGGATTATCGGTGATGTGGGAGATGGTTAAAAGCGATTATCCTAGTTCTGCAAAGCACCAATCGGTTTTGAAAATGGATGCAGTTTTGGGATTAGGTTTGAATGAGGTAACAAAACCAGAATTATCAAAAGAGGTCATGGAACTTATAGAAAAGAGGGAAGATGTGAGAAAAGCAGGGAATTATGATGAATCTGATAAGCTACGACGTGAGCTTTTGGCAATGGGTGTGGAAGTGGAAGATACTCCGCAAGGCCCAAAGTGGAAAGTAAAGAAATGATTAAAGTTATAACAGTAAAAAATAAGGCAGAAGGGAATTTAAAAGCACACGAGTTGCTGAAAAAAATTGTGGATAAAAAAACGCTTCTTGGGCTTTCGGGTGGTACAACTCCGGATTACCAAAAGATGATTATGGAACCGGGTGATGTTTTGCCCGGTGCGGTTTTTATTGTAGATGACAGGTGGACGGAGGATCCTGATGGTTCTAATTTGGAAGCCATGAAGAAAATTGGTCTTAATAAATATTTGGCAAATGCGAAAATCGACTTTTACGGTATCCCGCTCAAAAGTGATTGTGACGATTGCGAGTGTGAAGATGAGGAGAATTGTGATGATTGTGACTGCGAAGATTGTGAATGCAGTTTGGATGTTTCTGCTGTTGTTGAAGGATATGAAAATTTGCTTGGTGATTTGTATGCAAAATATCCCAAAAAGGTTGCAGTTATGGGAATAGGTAGCAACGTTCATACTTCCGGAATTTTTCCAAATAGTGAAGCTTCAAAATCTAAACAGTTAGTTGTTTACGACAAAGTGGAGGACGAATATCCGGAAAGGATAACTACAACATTTAAGGCGCTTGAAAAATTTGATACTTTTGTAATTTTGGCCTTTGGAGAAGATAAAAAAGAAGCGCTTAGAATTGTTATGGACAAGGAAGAGAACGACATGCAAAAGTATCCGGCAGTTTTTTATAGGAAAACGAAGTCAGATTGTTATCTTGTAACAGATCAAAAAATCTGACAAGGACAGTCCTTGTCAGAAGGACAGTCCTTTATGGCCCTGTGTTAATATGATTTTATGCAACTAGGATTTATTGGACTTGGAAGAATGGGTAATAGAATGGTTATATCAGCACTCGCTCAAATAGTTTTTCGCTCGTCTGATATATTTTTTCGGGAAATGGATATTATTAATTATATAACCTCAAAAATATGAAGCTTGGCTTTGTTGGTTTAGGTCGTATGGGCAGCAGAATGGTACTAAAACTCCTCTCTGAAGGGCATGAGGTTGTGGTTTGGAATAGAACGAAGGCAAAAGTAGATGAACTTAAAGCAGAAGCAAAAGAAAATTGGAAACTTACAACTGCCGATTCTGTTGTGGACTTAGTTTCTAAATTGGATTCTCCAAAGGTTGTCTGGTCTATGCTGCCTGCAGGCGAGGCAACGGAATCCATTCTTGCCGAAATTTCAAAACACGTATCTGCTGGTGATGTTGTAATAGACGGCGGGAATTCCAAATATACAGACACTGAAAAAAACTACAAAGAATTCAAAAATAAAAGCGTAGAGTTTTTGGGAATTGGAGTTTCCGGTGGAGTAGTTGCGTTTGAAAGTGGTTACCCGATTATGGTTGGTGGGAGTGAGAGTGGCTACGAAACTATTAAACCAATTTTGGATTCTTTGGCAAAACCCGGTGGCGGGCACGAATATTTTGGAGAAGGTGGTGCCGGCCACTTTGTAAAAATGGTTCACAATGCAATTGAATACGGATATATGCAATCTATTGGTGAAGGGTTTGGCATTATGGAGAAATCTATATATAACCTTGATCTTCTTAAAGTTGCAAAACTCTACTCTAAGGGAACATTGCTTTCCGGATTTTTTATGGACAGGGCAGTTGAGGCACTGTCGGATGATCCAAAGATGCAAAAGATAGAAGGTGTCATTGGTTCTGCTTCGGAGGAGACAGAATGGGCAATTGATGTGGCAAAACAAGAAATGGTTCCAGTGGATGTTATTGAGAAAAGCTTTGAGTTCAGATTAAAAAGCAGGGAAGACGAAAATGTTGCTGCAACTTTTGCTGCCCGTATGATTTCTGCAATTCGTTATGCTTTCGGAAGGCACGAAGTTAAGAAGGTCGAACGACTAACGACTAACGACTAACGACTATATCCTACATATGGTCAAAAGTGGCTGTAACCACTGTCTGCCATCGCCTTCTATCAATTCATCCGCTTCTTTTGGTCCCCAGGATCCGGGTTTGTAAGTTGCAAGTTTGGGAGCGCCTTTTTGCCATACTTGTTCTATTGGATCTATTACTTTCCATGATTCTTCAATTAGGTCCTGTGCCATAAATAAGCTCTGGTCGCCGATAACAACATCCAAAAGCAATCGTTCGTAGGCTTCCGGTTGGGGAGAATCGAAAGATGTTTTGTAGCAAAATTCCATGTCTACAGGTTCCAATGTTGTTTCCAGGCCAGGCTTTTTTGCCGTTAGTTCAATGCCGATTCCTTCATTTGGCTGGATTTGGATTGTGATGTGATTTGGAAGTGGGGTACCCAAAAAATCTTCAAACAGTTTGTGGCCTTTTTCTTTAAACTGAAGAATTATAGATGTTACTTTACCCGGAAGCTTTTTGCCGGTTTTTAGATAGAATGGAACGCCCTTCCACCTAGCGTTGTCTATCTCTAATTTGATAATGGCAAAAGATTCGGTTGTGGAATTTTTTGATATCTTTTCTTCGTTTTTATAGCCGTCGTATTGTGCACGTACTGTAGACGTTGCAACTTGATTGGGATTTAGTTTTTTTATTTTATTAATTACCTCTAATTTTTTTTGATTGATGTGTTTGCTGTCGAAGGATTCCGGTTGATCCATTGCAAC
>DATIHT010000033.1:0-10209 GCA_035480415.1 Saccharimonadales bacterium (SeqCode)
CTTAGCCTTTTCAGCACTCAATGATACAATCTGTGTTGTATCAACATTCGGTGTTCCCGATCCTGCTTCCATTTCACGTCCAGCAGTTAAGGTGTTAAGGTTATTCTGGATTAAATCTACCCGACTTTGCGCATCTGCGACAGGATCGGCTGTTACAACAGGGGTTGTAGCCTGTTCTGCAGACCTGCCCCCAAAAAATTCGTGGCCAAGAATTTTCATCTACATTATATCTAACACTTTTTGAAAACAAGTTGTCAAATAAACCCCTCGCCTCACGTTGATAGTCGAAAGGGTCGGGGAAGGGAGAATTGAACTCCCGATACACCACCCCCAGCGGCGCGTGATACCACTTCACTATTCCCCGATAGATCAGTATTTTACCAAATTGTACAATTTTATTTTGACCCTATTGACAATTCGGGTTTTATTTGGATATGATTGTTTTTGCGATTGGCAGTACTTGTATTTATTTTAAATCTGTTGCAAAATAATTCCATCCGAACTGCCCCCATACAATTTAAATGAGTTCAGACGCTAAAAAACAAGCAATTCTAACAGCTATTTCCCAGATTGAAAAAGCCTACGGCAAGGGATCCATTATGAAGATGGGCGAATCCGTCGGAAAATTCGATATTGATGTTATATCTACAGGATCTGTTCCAGTTGATTTAGCACTTGGTGTAGGTGGTCTTCCGCGCGGAAGAATTATAGAAATTTTTGGCCCGGAAGCTTCTGGAAAAACGTCACTCTCACTATCCATAATTGCACAAGCTCAAAAAAATGGCGGAAATGTTGCCCTGATAGATGCCGAGCATGCACTAGATCCTGTCTGGGCGCAAAAAATGGGTGTCAGCTTAGACGATCTTTTAATCTCTCAGCCGGATACTGGTGAACAGGGATTAGAAATCACCGAAACCTTAATAAGATCTGGAGCAGTAGATGTTGTTGTTATCGACTCTGTAGCGGCCCTTGTTCCTCGCGCAGAAATCGAAGGCGAGATGGGGGATTCAATGATGGGTGTACAGGCTCGGCTCATGTCTCAGGCTCTTAGGAAATTAACTGGTGCGATTTCAAAATCCAAAACAATAGCGATTTTTACCAACCAATTACGCGAAAAAATTGGTGTGATGTTTGGCAATCCGGAAACTACAACAGGAGGAAGAGCACTTAAATTCTATTCATCTATCAGGTTGGACATCCGTAGAATAGAAAATATTAAAGAAGGCGAAAAGGTAATAGGCTCCAGGCACCGCGTAAAGGTGGTTAAAAATAAAGTTGCCCCCCCATTCAGAATTGCAGAGTTCGATATTATGTCCGACGAAGGTCTTTCTAAAGAAGCTGGCCTTTTGGATGTTGCAGTAGAGCTAGGTTTAGTTACAAAATCTGGTGCATTCTTTAGAATGGGTACCAAATTAATAGGCCAGGGTAGAGAAAGCGCAAAAGCCTACTTAAAAGAGCACAAAAAAGAAGCACAAACTTTAGAAAAAGAAATATGGGTAAAGGTTAAAAAAAGTACCGGAATTAAAACACAAGTCGTGAATCATGAAACAGACGAAGACAAAGAAGAACATTTGGAAGAAGTACCTATAGCAGTATAGTTCTTTCTCAAAAAGTGCCCACAATAACTTCAATAGAACCTCAAAAGAAAAGAAAGCACAGATTTAATGTCTTTCTTGATGGTAAATTCGCCTTTGGCATAAACGAACAAGTACTTGTCGAAAACTCCCTGAGAAAAGGAATGGTTCTGGAAGCTGAAAATCTGGAAAAAGTTCTTAAAAAGGAAGAGCTTACAAAACTTCAGGACACAGCAATTAGATTTTTAAATTATCGTCCCAGAAGTGAAAAAGAAGTAAGGGACAATCTGACAAAAAAAATAGCCCAAAAAGAAAGCATCAAGTTCCAGGAGGCCCAACAGAGTCCACTTATAGAAGAGATTATAAGAAAGCTTAAAAAGTACAAATTTATAAATGATTTAGAATTTGCAAAATGGTTTGTAGAATCCAGAATTAGATCTCATCAAAAAAGTATAAGGGTAATCTCCATGGAGTTAAAACTCAAAGGTATAGAAAAAGAAGTCATAGAAAAAATTACCTCAAGTGTGGGTAACGAAACGGAACTGGCAAAAAAGGCAATAGAAAAAAAGGTAAAAAGATGGCAAAAACTTTCGGACTTGGATTTCAAAAAGAAACTGTATCAATTCTTATTATCACGCGGTTTTGATTACGATACTACCAAAGAAACATTTGCATATTTTGCAAAAAAGCGCTAAAATCACAACCAAGAATAGAGCACGAAGTAAGTTTGTAAAAATGAAGCATCTTACCAATATTTTCTTCGCAAACAAACAACACTAACCCAATATTCTGGGTGATTTCTCTGTTCTTACTAAATTATGGCAAAAAGAGTAGTAGTTTCAGTTGGCGCCAATCCGCCGCAAAACCCGCAATTTAATCACGGGCAAGAAAGCTCGTCCGCAAGAGAAATAGTACAAGACGCAAGAGACGAAGCCTTCAAAATCAAAAAAGCAGCCGAAGAAGAGGCTGCAAAAATCAGGCAGGAATCAATAGACATCGAAAAGAAAATTGTCCAAAAGGAGGAGTCTCTTGATGAAAAAGCGAACCTCATTGTAAGTAAAGAAGAAGACATTAAAAAGCTGAGAGAAGAACTTACTTCAAAACTTCAAAAGGCTACCAGTTTCACCTCAGAAGAAGCCAAAAAACAAATTCTCCAAAACACCGAAGAAGAACTAAAAAGTGAAATCGCAAAAAGAATTAAAGAAGCAGAAGAAGAGATAAAGGCAACCTCAGCAGAAAAAGCAAAAGAGATCCTGGTCAACGCCATGATAGAAGGCGCAACAGACTGGGCTGCAGAATACACGGTGTCTACAGTAAAGCTCGAATCAGAAGAAATGAAAGGGCGCATTATTGGTAAAGAAGGCAGAAACATCAGGGCCTTCGAGCTTGCAACCGGTGTCGACGTTGAACTCGACAGTGATATTGCAGGCGAAGTTCGTCTTTCATCTTTCGACCCGGTCAGAAGAGAGATAGCCAAAATGGCTCTTGGATGGCTTGTAAAAGATGCAAGAATCCAGCCTACTAGAATTGAGCAGTTAGTAGACAAAGCAAAAGAAATCGTCCAGAGAGACATGTCCGAAGCAGGCAGAAAAGCTGCTCACGCGCTCGGGCTTTACAACCTTTCCCAAGACGCCCTCGACACCTTAGGCCGATTAAAATTCAGGTACTCATATGGTCAAAACCAGTTAATCGCTTGTCTGGAAACTGGCAAGATTGCTAAAAAATTGGCAGAAGAACTAGGTGCAAACTCAACAATTTGTGCAACTGGTGGTTTGTTTCACGATATTGGCAAAACTCAAATGGACAAAGAGGGAACGCACGTACAGCTTGGTGTAGAGCTTGCAAAAAAGTGGAACTTCCCGCAAATGATTATCGATTGTATTGCTCAGCATCACGAAGACGAGCCGTTCTCTCACGTTGAATCAATAATCGTACATCTGGCAGACGCAGTTTCAGGTGCAAGACCCGGTGCACGTCACGAAGCTGTCGAAGATTACATAAAAAGATTAACAGACATTGAAAAAGTGGCAAAAAGCTTTGAGGGAGTTGACAAAGCATATGCAATTCAGGCAGGTCGGGAAATTAGAGTAATTGTTAACCCTCAAATATTAGACGACGATTCGATAGTGATTTTGGCACACAATATTAGAGAGAAATTAGAAAAAGAGCTAGCCTACCCTGGTCAAATTACGGTAACTGTTATTCGCGAAACGCGTGCGGTTGACATAGCCAAGTAGGGTTGACTATAATCACAGCCAATCTCAAACAAAGACACATATGACAAAAAACGAGCTCTCGGAAAAAGTATCCAAAAAAGTAGGCCTAACGAGAAAAGCATCATTCGAGGCAATAAATGCAGCCTTTGGTCTCATTAGAGAAGCATTGGTAAAAGGAGATAAAGTTGTAATTACTGGCTTTGGTACTTTTAGGGTAAGAACAAGAAAAAGCAGAAAAGGCAGAAATCCTCAAACAGGCGCCCAAATTCAAATAGGTGGCCACAAACTTCCAGGCTTTACAGCCGGTAAAACTCTCAGAAGATTAATAAAGTAAATCTTAAGCTTTTTTCTTAGCGGTTCTTATACTCCAAACCTGGAGTCCACGCATGGAAGCTGTATGATGAAGCTGAGGATTCAAACGGTCCAAGGTTACCCCTTTAGTTTGATCATGTATAGTTGCAATAGGTGTACCCTGCATTACGGGTTTGGGTTCCAGATAATCAGCAGAAGGCACGTCCACAACTAAGCCGGTTAACCCACCAGTCTGATTTCTTGCAGTTTGGAGACGTTTGGCTACTGCCTCATCGGAACTATTAGTTTCAACAACCTCTCCTTGTAATTTTTCTTTTGCAATCTCGGTCATATAGTCCTTCCAGACATAAATTTATACTCCCTTCACCTCCAAAAGTCAACGAAATTAAGGTACTATATATAATATGGAAGTAGACAAGAAAAAAGGCAATCTTTTAATTCACCAAGTTAGAAGTATTAACTGGGCAATAGACGGATTAAACTTTAGCTTCAATAAAGGAACCCATTTCAAAATCCAAACAGTAGCTGCAATTATTGTCATAGTACTTGGATTTATTTACAAAATAAGCTCGTTTGAATGGTTAACCTTAATCCTAATCTCGGCAGCTGTGTTGTCTACAGAAGCCATGAATACTGCGCTTGAAGAGGCATGTAATCTCCTCCATCCGGATCTTCACCCAAGCGCTAGAGTCGCAAAGCACTGTGCAGCGGCATCTGTATTAATTTTTTCTCTTGCCGCCATTGCTATTGCTCTTGTCATTTTTGTCCCAAAAATCTAAAATTGCACACACATGCAAAAGCCTACTTTTTATATTAAAACGTTTGGATGTCAACAAAATCTGGCAGATAGCCAGCGCATTTCAAGCTATTACGTTGCGCGTGGGTACCATTTAGCTAAATCGGCAAAAACTGCGGACACTTTCGTAATCAATACTTGTGCAATCAGACAATCAGCCGAAGACCGGGTAACAGGTCTTGTTAAAAATATCACAAAAAGCCGTACAAAAAAGCCAAAAATAGTAATGACTGGATGCATGGTAGGAATGGCAGCCAGAGATGAAACAGGGAAGTACCTTAAAGCCCTTAAAAATAGAATGCCGGAGGTAGACGAATTTTTGCCACTTGAAGAAGTCGGGTTTGATTATCCGGCGCTTCGAAGCGACGTAGTTCACTCCTGGGTGCCAATCTCAAACGGTTGCAATAATTTCTGCACCTTTTGCGTGGTTCCTTTCACCAGAGGCAGGGAAATATCAAGACCTTTCAAAGACATTATTGAGGAAATTAAACAATTAGCCCAGAGGGGCTGTAAAGAAGTTACCCTGCTTGGTCAAAATGTTAACTCCTATGGATCAGATCTGGTCAAAAATGCCAATGTCGCCTACAAACTGCCAAATGGCCGTGTAGTAAAACCTGTCATTGTTAAGCACTTGGGCAAATACCGAATACCAACAATATTCCCGTATCTCCTGGAAGAAGTATGCAAAATAAAAGGAATTGAAATCGTAAAGTTTATATCATCCAACCCATGGGATTTTTCCGATAAACTCATAAGTACTATTGCGAACAATAAAAAGATAGACAGAAATTTACACCTAGCTGTTCAATCAGGTGACGATGAAGTTCTTAAAAGAATGAACAGATGGTATTCTAGCAAGGATTATTTAAATCTGGTTAAAAAAATTAAGACAAAGATTAAGGGTGCGCAAATATCAACAGACATAATAGTTGGTTTCCCCGGAGAAACAGAACAGCAATTTCAAAACACTGTAAAACTTGCCAAAACTGCCAAGTTTGCTTATGCCTATGTCTCAAAATATTCGCAAAGACCGGTAACCGCAGCAGCAAAAGCATTTAAAGACGATATTTCTCACAAAGAAAAGGACCGTAGATGGGTAATTTTAAATTCCTTAATTAATCAACAGGGAAATTTAAGAACAGCAGTCCACTAAATTATCTCCAGGTACCCAGAAGCATAAATCTGTCAATAGAATTAACATTTATTGGATAACCCGTGCTTATTGGATAAAGATAGAAAAATGCAACTGCAAACGCCAAAATAAATACCCAAACGAGCAGTTTAAATCTCGTTTTATAAATCCTGGAAAGAACATAACCAAGAGAAATAGAAAGGAATGGCAAAGAAGGCAAATAATGGTGCAGGAATAAAATTCTTGGACTAAAAATCCACGGCAGCCAAAAAATAAAGTACCCTACAAGGATTAAAAAGTATTCTTTTCTTCTTTGCTCTAAATATTTACCAATCACGTAAGAGACAGCCAATATTCCGCCCCAGAAAATCAAAGGATTTCCAAGCGCATATATAAACCCCGCTTTTTGTCCATATTGTTCGTAAGAGAAATAAACTCCTCTGGCATCCAAAATCCATGGGCATAATTTCTTTGGTCCGTCCAGGCCTTTTGGTACGCAGTAAAGAGGTGTAGTCCCATAACTGTGTTCCAAATCTCTTCTGTTTTGATACCACCAGATTTGTTTGTTTAGATCAACAAAGTCTTTCACAGAATGACCCTGTAACCAGAATTGTCCGTAAGAAAGAAGGTATATCAAAACAGGCAGAACTATTAGCAAGATAAGCTTAAAGTCAAAATCCTTTCTCCTAAGTTTGTTAAACACTATATAAAAACCAACTCCAAAAATTGCGTAAAAACCAGACCATTTGCTGGAAGCTGCCAAACCCAAAAAGATGCTAGTTAAAACTAAATATTTAAATTTGTTCGTTTTTTCATACAAATATCCCAAGCCAAATGAGCCCAAAACAAAAAAAGTCACGAATACATCATTCATTGTTATTCTCGACATGACTAAATTTAAGTTTTCCAGAGAGATAATCAGAGACGAGAAAACCGCAGCAGCCGGGCCAAACATTAGGTAAGCCACTATAAAAGTTAGAGCAACAATTCCTGTACCAAAAATAGCACTGGGGAGTCGCCAGCCCAACGGTTTATCACCAACAATTTTGATTGATGACGCTTGTATTAATTTCGCCAGGGGCGGGTGAAGCCAGTCAAAAGCAGTATTTTTTTCCGGCGGGGGAGCAAATGGATTATATGCAGCAGGGTTATTTTGAGAATAAGCTCTGGCCGTAACCACATGATAAACCTCGTCAAAATAATAATGATTAGGCTCGCTGAGTCTGTAAAGCCTTGTGGCAAATGAAAAAATAACTATTAGGGAAAAAAGTAAAGAAAACTTCCTATTCACAAAAAAAGTATATCTCAAAAATAAGATATATAATAGTTTTGTGCCAAAAAACCTCAAATTATTTCCAACACTCACCTTTGGTGTTTTTGGATTCATTTTCTTTCACCTCGCCAAGGAAATGCTTCAAATCAGACAAGATGGATGGTACGTTGGCCAGGTAAATCTGTACGGTGATTTAGTGTTCCACTTAGGATTAATCAACAAATATCTTGTAAGCAACAAAATCCTTCCCGAAAGCCCTATCTATGCCGGATCAAAACCAAACTACCCAATTTTCGCCGATTTTATAACTGCACAAATTGCAAAAATTACAAGCGTAGATTGGGCTTTATTTTTCGTCACATTTTCAGTAGGATTGCTCTCAATCTTCGTAGCCAGATTATTTATCAAAAACTTCATAAAAAATGAAAAGGTTGTATTTCTTTCTCTACTTTTATTTTTCATAAATGGCGGTTTTGGATTTATATATTTTTTCCAGGATTATTTAAAATCAAATCAAAACTTTTTCAGTTTTCTGTTTAATATGCCAAGACAGTACACAGATATTAAGGAAATTGGCTATTGGTGGATAAATAATTACCTGGCATACTTTTTGCCTCAGAGAGCGTTTTTGTTCGCTTTTCCAATCACACTAGTGTCACTACTACTGCTATATAGAGGAGTCCAAAATCAAAAAACTAAATATTTTTTACTTGCAGGTCTTCTCTCTGGAATACTTCCAATTGTTCAGGCTCACAGCCTATTTGTACTTTTTTTATTATCTGTCCCTTACGCTATTGGTTCGGTTTATTTAGCCGGGGATAAGAAGACTGTTATTAAAAACTGGTTAATTTATGCTGCTGTTACCATTAGTTTGGCTTTGCCTCTAATAAAATCAATAACCACATCCGGAGACCTTCTAGGTTTCATTAAGTATGAGCCGGGATTCACAAGCAAAGAAAACATCCTGTGGTTTTGGTTCAAAAACTTAGGGCTATTCGCTCCGACTCTTCTTATTGCAATAGCGTGGATCTACAAAAAAAACAGACATCTTTTTTTCTTATATCTACCATTTTTAGGGTTATTCGTGCTTGCTAATATATTTATATTCCAACCATGGGCTTTTGATAACACTAAAATTATGATTTATTGGTATTTCGTCTCATGCTTATTGGTCGGATATTTTCTCTACGATCAATTTTTTACAGAAACTCTCCCAAAGAAAATTTTCGCAACAATTGTTGTTGTAGTTATGACATTATCAGGAGCGTTGGATCTATTTAGAACATTTACTCCACCAACGAATTACCAAATTTTTTCAAATGCAGATATAGAAGTGGCAACTGCAGTAAAAAACCTAACATCAAAAGAGGCACTTTTCACTACAGCTTCCAATCACAATAACCCTATACCTGCACTTTCGGGCAGGTCGACACTAATTGGTTTCCACGGTTGGGTATGGAGTCATGGTTTACCATTCGAACAAAGAGCAAAAGATGTCGAAGAAATTTATATGGGTGGGGAGAGGGCATCTCAATTAATATCACAATACAATGTGAATTATGTATCAATCGGCCCGGAAGAAAAAAAAGAATTCAAAATTAACTATAATTATTTCTCTCAGTTTCCTCAAATATATTTAACCAATAACTGGGTGCTATATGACGTTAACAATTTACGGTCCAACATCAACAGGTAAAACTAACCTGGCAATCAAATTAGCCAAAAAATTAAACGGAGAAATAATCTCTGCAGACTCGAGGCAAGTTTACAAAAATTTAGACATTGGCAGCGGCAAAGTAAGCTTTGATTCTAAAGTAGAAAAACACAAAAACTTTTGGCTAGTAGACGGTGTAAAAATAAATGGTTTTGACTTAAAAGATCCAGGTGAACAATTTACAGCTTTCGATTTCGTAGAGTTTGCAAACAGTTCGATAAATAAAATCACCCAACAAGGAAAATTACCAATAGTAGTAGGAGGATCCGCTTTTTACATAAAAACACTTGTTGATGGAATCAAATCTTTTGGTATTCCAAAGGATAAGAACTTAAGGAACAAGTTAGAAAAAATGTCACGAGAAGAACTTTATGAGATTCTGTTAAAACTAGATGAGAATCGTGCGCTGTCGATGAACGACTCAGACGAGAAAAATCCCCGTCGTCTTATAAGGGCAATCGAAATAAATCAAAGCGAAAATAAAGGAACCACCCACTACCCACTACCCACTACCCACTACCAACTTATTGGCTTAACTGCGCCAAATAGTTTTCTTTTCAAGAAAATAGACAAGTGGCTCCTGGAGCGTTTAGAAAATGGGTTAGAGGAAGAGGTATCAAACCTAATAAAAAATAACGTGGATCCGACCTGGTTGGAATCACTTGGGTTAGAGTATCGGTGGATTACAAGGATACTGCTGGGAAAAATAGACAAAGAAACTGGAGTTCAAAGATTAAGGGGAGACATACATAATTATGCAAAAAGACAAAAAACCTGGTTTAAAAAATTTAATGATATAAAAATAGTTGATGTGTCTTCAAAAAACTGGGAACTTGAACTCGACAAGTATATAGAAAATTAAACTTTTGGGAAGTAGGTAAGCCAGATTCTGTTTTTAAACAATCATCTATCTCGAAATGACGCATTGTCATTTTCGTCCGCCTAGTCGGCGGATGCCCTCACCTTTGTGTGTAGGTAATGCACTTACACGTTTCGGAGGTTGCAGCAGGTAGGATTGCCCGTTTCACTTCCGCTCGTCTCTGTTGCTCTCAAGCTTTGTCAATTCAAAACCTGTTCTAAACTCTGTATGCGGAAAAAGAGTTTAGACACCAGCTGTTACCAGTCGGAGCTTACGCCCCATCCCCTGCATTACTGCTGTCTGGACTTTCCTCTACGTTCAGTTTACATGAAC
>DATIHT010000034.1:0-1764 GCA_035480415.1 Saccharimonadales bacterium (SeqCode)
CTAGATTATATCGTAAGACTTTGAGCTTTGCGAGAAAATTACGATATATCGCTTTTGTTGAAAACAAAAGGAAGATATATCAGGAAGCTTGCCCTAAATCTCAAAAAGGGGCTAAACTAAAAAAGATAATGAAAAAAGTTCTGTTTTGGTTGTTTTTTATAGTTTTCTTCTTCTCACAGCTAAATAATCAGTCTTACGCACAAGCAACAACCAAATATAAAGTCGTAAAAGCAGTTGGCACGATAGTAACGTGCGTCCCGGCAAAAGCAGGGGAGACCGGACAAGCGTCTTTAACAGGACAGCTTTACGACACAGCTGCCGCGTGTCAAAAAGCAGCCAATGATCTTAATAATCCCCTCTCATGGTCAATCAATGGCACAGAATGCAAACAGGATTTTCCTCCAAAACCAATACCTCCCCCGCCAAATCCAAATGGCCCTTACACTTATTCACAATGTCAGGATAAGCTCCTAGACACACTACATCCTGGCAACACTTATCATGTGGTAATAAGACATAACCCCATCGGAGATGATTTTGTTGGATGCGAATCACCAGGAGGTAATAAAACTTATTCCGAATGCCGAGACGAAATTAACAACCAAAAGGCTGCTGCTCAACTCTTTGGCGAAAATCCCTGCGGAACAGGAACAACCAACGAATGCCAGACAGGACTAGGTAGTATCTCAACAGACCCCAGTGGTTTTGCAAACAGAATTTTATCAATTGCAATCGGTCTTGGCGGGGGCATAGCACTTATTTTAATGGTAATAGGCTCAATTCGCGTGCTAACTTCTTCCGGCGACCAGCAAAAACTAAACGGCGGCCGCGATCAAATAGTGGCAGCCATTGCCGGTCTGCTTTTTTTAATTTTTTCAATAATAATTTTAAGGTTTATTGGTCTGGAAATTCTAAAAGGTGTCCCCGGAATTGGCAGCTAGTATATACTTAAAATATGTTCAACGTCTCCGCCGCTTGCAGCACCTTCTACGATTGCACTCAAGGCTTCCACGTAAATGGCAGCAATTATTACAGCGCTGAAGGCAATTCAACTCCTGGCGCTATAGTTGGCAGACTTCTTGGCGATATTCTACCAACTATTCTAGGCATCGCCGGTTTCCTCACAGTAATTATCATCGTTGTTGCCGGTATTCAATTCATAGCATCAAACGGCGACCCAAAAGCAGCAGAAGGTGCAAAAGGCAGACTTACCTATGCCATTATTGGCTTTGTAGTCATCATTCTTTCTTTTGCCATTTTACAAATAGTCAACGCCCTTTTTCTGGGTACAAACATCGTATGAAAAAACTCTTTTTAAAATTCTATCTACTATCTACTACCTACTACCTACTATCTACTACTTCTGTCTTTGCATCATCATCTGATTCTTTCACCATAGACAACTCAATCTTCGGCCCTGCCGCCTTTGGGACTGTCGGTAAACTTGCAACAAACATTTTAACAATCCTAACATCAGCAGCCGGCGCACTGGCAGTTATTTTTATAATTCTTTCCGGTCTTAAGTTTGCCAACGCCGGTGGAGACGAGAAAAAAATGGAGGGGGCAAGAAACACAATTACCTATGCTATTATTGGAGTAGCAGTAACTGTACTTGCTTTTATCATTTTGCAATTAGTGCAACATTTTTTCGGCTCAAACGTAACAATAACTTAATTTAAATGTTAAACCTTCTCGCCCAAGTAGATCTTGGCAAAATCACACCACCAACCGGAACGGTCCCAACAGCAAGTAACCCGACAACTT
>DATIHT010000035.1:0-9417 GCA_035480415.1 Saccharimonadales bacterium (SeqCode)
TTCTTCTTCCACGAAACCTCACCCGGCATGGCCTATTGGCTACCCAAGGGACTGACCCTATACAACGAACTTTTAAGCTTTTCCAGAAAAGTTCACAAACAATACGGCTATTTAGAAATCGCAACACCAATTTTAAACAAAAAAGAACTCTACGAAACTTCGGGCCATTGGCAGCATTACAGAGGTGACATGTTTATTTCTCCAATGTCACTAATTCGAAATGAATCCAAAGACGTGTTCGCAGGGACAGAGGTTTTTGGCGTAAAACCCATGAATTGCCCAAATGCCATGAATGTTTTTGCGATATCTACTCGTTCTTACCGCGATCTACCGTTAAGATTTTCGGAAACTAGCGTACTGCACAGGTTTGAACTTTCCGGCACACTGAATGGTCTTTTCCGCTGCCGCGAGTTCAGACAAGACGATGCTCATGTTTTTATGAGGATGGACCAACTAAAGGAAGAATTCGAAAAAATTATGGAAATGATCCAAATTTTCTACGGCGCGTTTAAGCTGGATTACAGATTGAGGTTCGGTACCAGACCGGAAGGGGCAATGGGCGAGACAAAAGATTGGGACAAGGCAGAAGAAGCGCTCGAAGAAGTTTTGAAGACGTCTAAAAAAGAATACACCAAAGAAGAAGGCGAGGGAGCATTCTACGGACCAAAGATAGATATTTTGATGAAAGATTCACTAGGACGCGAGTGGCAAACGGGAACAATTCAGTTGGATTTCCAGCAGCCAAAAAATTTCCACCTCAAGTATATTGACCAAAACGGAAAAGAAGAAACACCTGCAGTTATTCACAGGGCAATTTACGGTTCGTTCGAACGCTTTATTGGTATTTTAACCGAACATTTTGCAGGTAGCTTTCCAGCCTGGTTATCACCAACGCAAGTTGTAATTTTACCAATTACCGACAAGCAGTTAACGTATTCGCAAAAAATAGTAGAAGTGCTGCAGCAAAAAGGCATTCGAACAAAAGTAGACGAAAGAAACGAAAGACTGCAGGCAAAAATCAGAGATGCTACGCTTGCTAAGGTTCCCTACCTTTTAGTTGTTGGCGGCAAAGAAGAAGAAGCAAACACGGTGGCAGTCAGGACTCACGATGGGCGCGATTTGGGTGCTATGAAAATTGAGGAGTTTTTAGATAAAATTACCAAAGACGTTGAAAACAAAAGCTAAAGCGTGGTAACATTCACACTCGTGTTAGCATCAGTTTCATGACACATGACACTTGACACCTGACACGCCAGAAAGTCGAAAGGACAAGACAAATCAAGAGGTTTTTTAAATTAAATCATCAAATAACTGCTCCCGAAGTCCGGGTGCTGGATGATGAAAATAAACAAGTAGGAATCCTGTCACTTCCGGAAGCTTTAAAAAAAGCCCAGGAAGAGGAAAAGGATTTAGTAGAAATATCGGCAGACGCAAAGCCTCCGGTTGTAAAGATAATAGACTTTAAAAAGTTCAAATATTTAGAAGATAAAAAGGAAAAAGAAGCTAAAAAGCACGCAAAGGCGACAGAATTAAAAGAGGTTAGATTTTCTCCGTTTATCGGAGAGCACGATCTGGAAACGAACATTAAAAAGGCTAAAAAATTCTTAGAAGACGGAGACATGGTAAAAATATCGATTGTCTTCAAAGGTCGGCAAATGGCCCATCAGGAATTTGGTCCCAAAAGACTAACCGAGATAATGTCGCTTTTGGAAGGCCTGGGAGAACAAGACAGGCAGGCAAGATTCGAAGGCAGAAGATACGTTACATTTATAAAGCCGACAAAGAAGGTGTCAAATGTATCAAAAGTAACAAATGTTTCAGAAGCAGAAACAAAATCCTAACCTTTTAAACTTTTGAGGCCTTTGAAACTTTTGAAACATCTTAATTATGAAAGCAAAATCAAAGAAAGCAGCCCAAAAGAGGTTTAAAAAAACCAAAAACGGCAAAATACTGCGAATGCGCCAAATGAATGGCCATCTTAAAGCGGGCAAAAGCCGAACTGCCAGAAACAGATACAAATCGCCGGCACAAGTATCTGCCGTAGAAAACAAGGTTATTTCGAAATTGATGCCTTATAATTAATTTTTATTGAATTTTAAAACATTAGAAATTGATTAAAAATTTAAAATTATAAATTGAAAATTTAATCATATGCCAAGAGTAAAACGAGGAGTCACAACCCATAAACGTCACAAAAGGCTGCTTGCGCGGGCCAAAGGTTTCCGCGGCGGCAGACACAACCTTTTCCAGGAAGCTCACCAGGCTGTAGTTCATGCCGGTGCAGATGCATATGTCGGCAGAAAAGACAAGAAAGGCGACATGCGCAGCCTTTGGATTATTAGAATAAACGCAGCACTTGAACCTTACAATATTTCTTACAGCAAATTTATCGCCCAATTAAAATCCAAAAAAGTAGAACTGGACAGAAAAGTACTGTCTCAAATTGCCCAAGAAGACCCAACCTCCTTCGCAGAGATCGTCAAAAAAGTAGCTTAAAAACAGTATGTCTCCTGACGCACCTGATAGAGGAGGCGGCTTGCCAATTGGAAAAAACTGGGAGTTTTTTGATCCTCAAATGATTATTGCTGCTACTGGTATAGGAAAACGAATAGGTAAGTCTTCAAGCTTATATTTTGCCTACACTTTCTTCAAAGAAATAAAAGTAAAGGAATTAACCGCTAGCTTTGCTCAGGCGACCCTCTTAGACGGAGCGGAAGACGAAGATAACATTGACACCACAGACGCTACTGTTTACACAAATGGCCAAACACTTAGCTTTGACCAATACATGGGACACCAGGCAGGCAGGCATAAACAAAGTGTTAGCGAGCAACAAGAAAGACTAAGATTCCTAACAAGCCAATGGCCACAATTGGACGAATCTTACCGAGAAATTGAAATAAGCTTTGAAGAAGCAGCTCGATACGCCTATCCAGCCGGCGAAGAAATTGTTGCTCCAATAGTAAAAATTGCTTGTCGTATTGATTTAATACAGCTTATTGATCATTTTGTTAATTTAAGCCTAAAAAGAGAAATCTAACCTCAATATGAAAATTAAACCGTTTGAAATTGAACGCTATTTCGCAAGGTACGAATTTTCCGCACCTTACTTATTAAGCAGCTCTGACTGCGAACCACTGAGTCTTCAAGAATTACTTAAACTCGCAGACAAACAGTCATTAAAACTTTGGCACAATCTATCACTCGGCTACACCGAATCTCAAGGTAATCCAATACTAAGAAAAGAAGTTGCCAAACTATACAAAAACGTAAAGTCAGACGAAATACTTATTGGCGCCCCGCAAGAACTTATTACAATTGCCATGAATGTACTCCTAAAGACCAACGACCACGTAATTGTTACTTATCCTGGTTATCAATCCCTTTACGAAGTTGCAAACGCACTAGGCTGTTATGTCACAAAATGGATGCTAGACGAAAATAACGATTGGAATTTAAATTTAGAATTTTTAAAAAAAAGCATCAATAACAACACGAAGTTAATTGTTGTTAACTTTCCACACAATCCTACCGGATATTTACCAACGAAAAAAGAATTCTTGGCAATTCTTAAAATCGCCAAAGAAAAAAATATTCCGGTTTTCTCGGATGAAATGTACAGATTTCTAGAATACAAGCAAGAAGACATGCTCCCAGGTGCTTGCGAGGTTTATAACAATGCGATTTCGCTTTTTGGCATGTCCAAAACATTCGGACTACCCGGATTGCGTATGGGCTGGCTAGTTATAAAAAACAAGGGAATCCTCCAAAAATGTTTGGAATTTAAAGACTACACAACAATTTGTCCAAACGCACCGTCCGAAATATTAGCGTTGATGGGCCTACGTGCAAAAGACAAAATCGTAAAAAGAAATCTGGGAATTATTAATACAAACCTAAAAATTTTGGATAAATTTTTCCAAAACAATAAACTGTTTACATGGAATAGGCCAAAAGCAGGAAGTGTCTGTTTCCCAAAATATCTAGGCAAACAAACTACAACTAAACTTTGTAAAGGCTTGGTGGACAAAAAAGGCGTAATGATGCTGCCTTCTTATGTGTTTGGAATAGACAATAAACATGTACGAATAGGTTTCGGTAGAAAAAACATGCCGCAAGTTATAAAACTTCTAGAAAACTACTTACGTAAAACAATTTAGTGTAGTATTAAATTATGAAGCGTGGTTTTATTTTGCCCATTTTAATAATTCTTCTGCTCTCAACAGTTTCACCAGCAGTATTCTTTTATCTGCAAAATAAAAAGTTAACCACAGAGCTAAAAACAATTGAATCTACAAACCAGCAATTAACAGAACAAATAAACGGCTTGCGCGATTACCACAATATCCAACCCCAAGATACCAGGCCCAACCTAGCCAGCCTTTCAGAAAAAATTGTAATCGAGTCTGAAGTAAGTCCATCCAAACTCTACACATTAGATTGCATCGAAGACGAAAATAAGACCTTAAAAAAATACGACTGGTTTACAAAAACCAAGAATTCACTCGAAGATGGTGAAAAGTTTGAACAACTTTGTTTCAACGATAGATCCAATGAACCCAACTTCCAGCCTTCGTTCGCCACACTGTTCACAAGCAAACAGACCTCGAAAGGGGGGATGGGTAAACCTGCGGGGATGGAATTTCGACTCTACTTAATAAACACCGCTAAAGGTAATCCAACCCTTCTGGGACTTACTAATGGATCATATCTTTCGGGATGTACTAGAGTTATTCACTGGGCAAAATCAGGAGACCTCTATTACACTTGCAGTTCTGGGGACGGAGCACAAGGAACGACTTCTATCTATAAAATGACAGTAGATATAAAGAATTACAACTATTAATCCATAGGAATTTTCTCATCAATAAAAGAGGCGCAAAAGACAGCACCTGTCAAGACGTTGACTTGCACTAACCATGCTTGTTATATTTTGGCCTACCTCTCGGACTTGAAGCTAATTTCATATTCGAGAGGTTTTTTGTTATCATACGCCCTGTTATGAGCGAACAGGCACAAGTATTTCCTGACCCAAACGAACAATCGCCAAAATTAACCCCCCTTCCGGAAAACAGCCGGTATCAATTCGAAGTTCCCACAGCAGCAAACTTCCACAGAGAAGTAGCTGCCTTAATTAAAAGGGCAGCAAGCTGGCATGGCCAAGTTACCAGACCTTCGGGCATAAAAAGCTTGTTCGAAGGTGAAACAATTTCAAATCGATACGGGCGTTACACAAGTGGACCAAGAAACGGAGAAACATCGTTTCCACTGGAAGAAATCGACCCGGATGGAATTCCAACAGATCTCAGAGATGCCCTCAGATTATATTTACGCAAAGGTTTTGCAAACCTCACGTTTTCGGCAAAAACCGACAAGCGAATGTCTTCCGTAATGATATGGCGGAGAGTTGAAGGAGAAACGGGTGTGGTAATAGGAGAGCATTTCGACGTTACTGCTTACGCCAACAGATTTGACCTTGCATATTTCCCTCCGATCAAAACAGCATTGCTTGGTACAAAAATGATCTCGTTGGCACACAAATCATTAGACATAATATTTCCCATTCCACCAATTCTGCACCGACTTAGCGAAAATTCGCCAGCAGAAAACGGAAACTCCGCACTTCACTAATCCGCAATATCCCAAAAGCTACCATCGAGGACTGACCTCGGCCGCACGAGGTCCGTCCTCGACTTAAATGACAAGACATCTTAGGTTAGATATAATTTCCCCATGGACCCAAAAATTCAACAGGCGCTGGAAGATGCCAAAGCCAAAATAGAGGGCGCAAAAGTTGTCATGGACCTGGAGCAAACTTACGTTGAAATCTTCGGTAAAGACGGACTTGTTACAAACCTCACAAAACAAATTGGGGACATCGACCCGAAAGACCGAGCCTCCTTCGGTCAATCCGTTAACGTCGTCAAAAAAGAAATCGAGGAGTATCTCGCCAAAAAACGTTCGTCTTTAGTCGTTAGTCGTTCGTCAGGAACCATCGATGTTACAGAGCCCGGCAAAAAACAAACAATCGGCCACCTACATTTAGTTTCCCAGGCTATGGAAGAAATAGTCGATATCTTCAAACGCCTTGGTTTCACGCTCCAGAGTTATCCGGAGGTAGATTGGGACTGGTACGCCTTCGAATCGCTAAACATGCCCAAAGAACACCCTGCAAGAGACGACTGGGAAACCTTCTTTGTAAAAGGCGACACAAATCCAAAGTACGGCAAGTTAGTTCTCACTCCTCACACCTCAAACGGTCAGGTAAGAGAAATGGAAAGAACCAAACCCCCAATTCGAATGATCAATATAGCCCGCTGTTACAGAAGACAAATCGATGTTTCTCATACTCCAATGTTCCATCAATTCGAAGGCCTACTGGTAGACAAAAATATTTCTATTCCAGACCTTAAGGGTACATTTGATTTTTTTACTACAAACTTTTTTGGCCCAAAAAGAGTGACACGTCTCAGGCCACATCATTTTCGTTTTACAGAACCATCGTTTGAAGTAGACGTAACCTGCGGTGTTTGTCTTGGTAAGGGCTGCCGCTTTTGTAAATCCGGGTGGGTGGAACTTGGTGGTTCCGGAATGGTTCACCCAAATGTATTAAGAGCCGGCGGAATCGACCCAAATAAATACAGCGGCTACGCCTTTGGTTGGGGAATAGAGCGAACAATTGCTATGAAAACAGATCTTGGGGACATAAGGTTGCTTTACCAAAATGATATTCGCTTTCTTGAGCAATTTTAAATTTTAAATTTGAAATTTTTATTGAAATCTTAATATCTAAATTTTTAAAATTAAGTAACTGAAAATTGAATGAAAATTAAAAATTGTAAATTGAAAATTAACCTCTTATGAACATACTTGTACCCGTTTCCTGGCTCCGCGAATATTTAAAAACCGATGTTGCCGCAAAAACAGTTGCAAGTTTTCTAACCGCAAGCGGTCCTTCTGTTGAACGCATAGAAAAAAATGGTGAAGACCAGGTCTTCGATGTCGAAGTAACTACCAACAGACCGGACGCTTATTCCATATATGGCATGGCAAGAGAAGCCAATGCAATTCTTGTTGCAAATGGTCAAAAATCGCAACTCATAGAACCAGCAGGTATAAATCAAAGTCTGGAACCGGATACTAAAAACAAGCTGATACTCGACGTTTCAGTAGACAAAAAACTTTGCCCCAGATTCACAGCAATAATAATAGACAATGTAAAAATCGGCCCGTCCCCGGCACTTATTAAAAACCGGTTGGAAGCATGCGGCATAAGACCAATAAATAACATCGTCGACATTACCAACTACATCATGCTCGAACTTGGCCAACCAATGCATGCTTTCGACTACGATAAAATCAAAGGTTCCAAAATGACACTTCGCGAATCAAAAGAGGGCGAAAGCGTAAGGACACTTGATGGTACAAACAGAAAACTCCCAAAAGGAACCATAGTTATCCAGGATGCAGAGAAATTAATAGACCTCTGCGGCATTATGGGTGGAGAAAACAGTGCAATTTCAACAAGAACAAAAAGAGTTATTTTGTTTGCACAATCCTACGATCAAATAAGAGTAAGAAAAACCACCCAAGTACTGGCATTCAGAACAGATGCCGCTGCCCGCTTCGAAAAGGGGATAGACCTGGAAGGAATTTTAAAAGCCTTAAAAAAGAGTGTCGCACTTGCCAAGAAAAACGCCGGAGCAAAGATTGCTTCGGAACTTATTGATATTTACGCAAAACCAAAACTACCTATAAAAATTACTTTAAGTGCACAAAAGTTAAATAACTATCTGGGAATTGAACTGCCAATAGAAAAGGCAGCAAAAATCCTCACACTCCTGGGCTTTGAAGTTAAAACAACTGCCCAGAACTTAACAGCAACTCCGCCTTCCTATAGAGTTGCCGATGTCGAACTTCCGGAAGATTTAATAGAAGAAGTGGCAAGGGTGTATGGATATCACAGCCTACCCTCCAAACTTCCGTCCGGCGAAATTCCAAGCAGCACTGGCAGTATTTTGGAAAATGTAATTGCGGTTAAAAAAGCATTAAAGTTTCTGGGCTTAACAGAAATTATTTCTTATTCAATAATTTCCAAAGAACTTCTGGCGCTTACCCAAATTCCGGAAAAAGATGCCGTAGAGCTTTCCAATCCGCTTTCCACAGAATGGCAATTCATGCGCCCCACAATAGTCCCGTCTTTGTTGCAAGTCGTTGCCCAAAACCAAAACTTACGGTCAAACCTCAAGCTTTTCGAAATTGCCAAGACATATTTACCCGCCGAAGCTTCAGCGAAGGCGGGCGAAAAAGTTACTGACGGCTTACCAAAACAAAACCTAAAAGTTGCTTTTGTTCTGCAAAACTCTTCATTTGAAAAAATAAAGGGTTTGGTCGAAAATTTATTCGAGATCATTAAAAGGGAACCTAAGTTTGAAAAATTCCAGGGGCAAAATCCGCTTTCGGAAAATTCTCAGTTCGCCATTATTAAGTGCACCAACCAAACAGTGGGTGGAGTTGGAGTACTAAAACAAAGCGTTGCTGATGCTCTGGGCATCGAGGGCAGCACGTTCATTGCAGAGATTGATCTAACTACCTGCTACCAACTACCTGCTACCAACTCTTCATATAAATCTATTCCCAAATTCCCACCGGTAATTGAAGACATATCTGCAATATTTGATGAAAAACAAACTGCATCAGAAATAATTACAGAAGTTAAAAGGGCGGGGGAGCCGCTTGTTAAAAACATAGAAATTGTAGATATCTTCCGCGGAGACAAAATCGGCAAAGGTAAAAAATCTGTAACCCTCAGGCTTACTTATCAGGAAAAGGACGGGACACCAAAACAGGAAGAAGTAACCAGATTTAGGGGAATAATAACAGGACACCTGGAATCTTACCTAAAAGCACAGGTCAGAAAATAGATTTCCACGGCCTAAAGGCCGTGGTTCTCTCATCCTCGCTTCAGGATTCGCTTCATCCCTGGCGCTTGAAAGCCAGGGTTCTTCGCTCGGAATAGAGAAAAATTATCAAACAGTAGAAGACTGTTCACCCCAGTCACGCATTTTGGCAATAATATCTCCCAACGATTTACCACGGTTAGTGATGGAATATTCAACCTTCAAGGGAACAGTAGGATATATCTTCTTCTCAACAATATTTTCCCTTTCCAACTGATCCAATCTCATCGAAAGAGTACGGGGACTAATCCCATCCAGCGCTTTTTGAAGCTCACCAAACCTTTTGGTTCCATCGAAAAGTTCACGCAAAATTAAGGCCGTCCATTTGGCGCCAATTACCTTAAGGGTTGTAGAAATACATGTTTGGTCAACACTATCCATATATAGTAACTATACTTTTTGTAACTACTTTACAATGTATAGTAACTACTGATAGTATAGCATCATGATTCAACAC
>DATIHT010000036.1:0-5771 GCA_035480415.1 Saccharimonadales bacterium (SeqCode)
TAGGTTAAACTTACGTGGTTCTGTCCACTCTACTTTTTTCCCTTTGTGTGATTGTTCGTGTTCTTTAAGTATTTCTTCATGATCTGCACGAAAACGCTGATGACAGATTTTGCATTCTACCAATGGGTCTGTAAATGCCTGAACGTGACCAGAAGCTTCCCAGACTTTGGGGTTCATCATAATTGCGGCGTCCAAACCTACAACGTCTTCACGGTCGTAAACCATGAATTTCCAAAATTCTTTTTTGATATTGTTTTTAAGCTCTACTCCCAAAGGGCCATAGTCCCAGGTACCACCAAGACCACCATAGATTTCGGAACCTGGAAAGACAAACCCGCGGCGTTTGGCAAGAGAGACTATTTTTTCTAAAGAAACCATAGGTTGATTGTATCAGAGGTACAAGAGGTACGAAAAGTACGAGAGGTAGAAAGGAATAATTACTTTGTAGATTCGACAACGAAGGTTTGAAATGTGTCGGTGGAAGTTGAAACTGTTTTGTCGCTTGCGGAATAATTTGTTTGTGGGTCGGACCATTTGCTTTCCTGTAAATTGAATGCGTGTATAACGGGTTTTGCCGCGTCTTGCTGCAATTTAATTTTGACTTCTATATTTTTGCTGAATTTTGGTGCAACAGAAAATGTACCCCAAATTGGTGTGATGGTCGATTTAATATCGTGGTCGTAGGTTGGAGGAACACTAATAGTGTCCGCCAAAACCATCCAGTAAGTTTTCCCAAGAGTTGCAGGAACATCCAAACTAACAGTGTTGTTTGCGTCTGTTACTGTTATTGGCTTGCTGCCAATTTCGACCATGTACCATTGAGAATCTGACTGGTATTCTGTATCACCTTTTGTAAGATGGAGCGTTAGCTTTCCGTCTGTTATTCCACGGTCCGGACTTTTTACACCTTTGGAAGCTGTCCCAAGCAGCATATCCTTTTTATACTTTGGGTCTTTGGTGTTTACGTCGCTGCCTGTTGAACCTCTTTGAATTTTTTCACCGGGTACTTGCGGGTTATCTGCAAGATAAGTGAGCTCATATTCGATTTTGTCAAAGTACGACATGTTTTCTATCGAAAGAATTAGCTCCGCGCCTTCCGGGGTAGGGGTTAGTGTGATGTAGGGTTTGTTTTTAAGATCTACCTGGGAAAGATCCTGTAATTGATTCCCGCTGTCTGATTTTTTAATACCTTTGGGTGCTTTGTGGAAGACAAATAAAAAGTAAATTGCAACAAGAATAACTACAAAACTGGCGGCAGCCAGAATGTATGTATTTCGGTTCTTTTTGGTTATTTTGGTGTCCATTTAAACAAATCTAGCAGTCTTTATTTTGCTGCTAGTAACGTTTTCAATCATGCTATCAAGAAATGACAAAAGTTTCAAATACGAGCCTTCGGATAATTGCAGGCGACTTTTAACAACTTCGTATTCTTTATCTTCTAAAATTGCCAGCACTTCTCTTGTTTTGGTCTCTTTTAGGTTTCTGCTTGAGAAAAAACCAAGCTGAGACATTAATTTTATTTTAAAAATACTGGAAATTAGCTGAAAGTTATCTTCACTTTGCAAGTGTTTTAAAAATTCTAAAAGTAAATTATAGATAGGAACATTTTTTTGGTTTTCTACAGTGAGCACATCTATTAATTCCAACAGGTGATAAATACGGTTAGTTTTGTCTTCTGTAAGATTATCAATACCAAAGGCCTTTTTAAGTTCGACTTCTGTAAGGATATCGATATTTTTGCCCTTGGCAATAAATACCTTACAGTGGCTGGCAAGTTCCAAATGACCGGCTTTTTTGCTGCGCGGACGGCGCACACCTTTTGCTATTGCGGTTAATTTGCCAAAATCTTTTGTATATAGGGTAATAAGTCTGTCTGCTTCACCGAAATTGCGACGGCGCAGGATGATGCCTTCGGTCCTAAGGTACATACTCTATTGTGTCATGTATCAGGTATCAAGTGTCAAGTTGTTTTAGGGTTTAACGAGGAGCTCTTTGTCAGTGTCCAGCGGGAAGGGTTTTAACTTTTTACCAAGTGCGTCAATTGTATATTCGATTGGTGGAGTACCGC
Organism: Saccharimonadales bacterium (SeqCode); assembly: GCA_035480415.1. Classification (GTDB taxonomy): domain Bacteria; phylum Patescibacteriota; class Microgenomatia; order Curtissbacterales; family GWA2-41-24; genus DATIHT01. The sequence goes on from DATIHT010000036.1 coordinate 2,069, forward strand.
CTTGTTTTTGGATTAATAATTTGTACTGATTATCTACTTTAATTGGCGATGTATATTGGATATTAAACTTCAGGGCACCTTCCGGACGAAGCTCAAAAAACCCTTCGAAAACTGTTTTATCCAAGTCTTCTGTTGCCTCTAGGCTAATACCATCTGCTTTTATTAGTTTCGATCCTTTGGGAACGTAAACTCTTATCCAATCCCTGTAAATTCCGGCCAAGCACAAACCGCCGGCCCTTGTTAGTGAACAATTGTCCATTTTGCGCGGGTATTTGTATTCGATTGTTAAAGTTTTTTCCAGCTGATCTTTGTTTTGCTTTACCAACTGACCAACCTTTTCCTGAACGTAAAGGTTGGATTTTGCCCCCCCAAAATTGGATTCGATTATGGAAAGATAATCACCGTCGTATTGGTTAACTCTACCCGCAAAATTAACTTTTTCTGCTGCTTCCTCGATTTTTGGATCATGAAAGTACATTATCAGGTGTTTCCCCCTGAGCGACTGAATGGTTGCTGACAAAAGTTGGGGCCACTGGGTTTTGGGGGCGTTGAATGCTTTGTCCATCATGGCCTGCATAAGGGTGCCGATAATGTCTTTTCTGGCGTTGTTTACCTGGTTTGTCGGTTGGTCTGCAAATTGTTCAAGTTGGTAAATAATTTGCGGACAATTACACGCATCTACCTTATCCGTTGTGAATTTAGTATCTCCAGCCTGAAGGGATCCAAGAATGTTCATCATATCGACGACAAATTGAGTGTCGAGCGCGATTATACCGTCGATGTCTTTTTTATTCTGGGTAAACTGATAAAGGTTTTCAAAAGTCGTCATTGACTGACGGTAGTCTGGGGAAAGGTTAGTATCACGAATGTTTAGTGTTGGTACATTTGGCAGATACTTAATAATTGGTGCGGGTGCAGGTATCTTTTTTGTTAACGTGGCATCGAGTTGATAAATGTCTGAAGAGCCTTCTGTTTGAATGGCTCCTTTGTTTACATTGAAAATTGCGTATGCAGTTATAAAACCTCCGGTTGGGCGAAGTTCTTTGTCGTTTTGAAAAATAACAAGATATTTTTTCTGTCCCTTTTCCCCCATTATGTCGGGCATAACATCCAGAAGCGGTTTGGCATCGACCAAAAACGATTGCAGCTGGTCCATGGTGTTTTTGGCATCGGCAATCTTTTTACCAGGCTTTCCGGGGAGAATATTGGGGTAACGCCAGGTTTGGATTTGATCCAACTGGACTCTTGCATCTGCAAGATTCTTGTTCACGTTTTCCATCTGCGGGGTAACAATTGCCAGGGTTTCTACTGCTTTTGCCAAACGTTCCTGCGCAGTACCACCCAAGAAGTTGCCATTTCCGCCAAATCCCAAAACGTCTGCATATGGAGTAATTGCATCAACAAAGGTCGAAGCTGCATCCATACCGTCAATTGCCGCATTTAATCCCCGTTGTGCGTCTGCAACATACCAACCCAAAACAGGAACTATCCTGAGCGGCGTAAAAACAATAAGAGTGGTTTTTGTAGACTGAAAATGTTTCTTGGCGTCTTTTATACTGGCCTTTGTAGCATTAAGGTCCTGGGCTTTTACACTGGTGGAGATTTTCTTTGTTGCTGTGTAGGCACTTTTTAGTGAAAGCGCAGTCCTTGCAACCAACAGTGCCAGAACTAGAACAACAATAAGGATGATTCTTCTGAATCGTTTAATCATTTATATTTGAATATTAAAAATTCATTTAAAATTTCAAATTGTAAATTTAAAATTAAATTGCTCCCCTTCCGGTAATCATTGCAATTGGTGTTTTTATTATAACTTGCAAATCATAGAGAATGGAACGCCGTTTTACATAAACTGCGTCCATTTCTACTCTTTTGTCGAAATTAATAAAAGACCTTCCGGACACCTGCCATGGACCGGATGCACCAGGTCTTGATTCTAAAATCACTTTTACAAATTTTTTAGTATGTGGGTAAACCCTTTGCTGGTGTTCAAGTTCATCCTGCTGATACGCTCTTGGGCCAACTAAAGTCATGTCTCCAACAAAGACATTGAACAGCTGGGGAAGCTCATCGAGCGACAAACGCCTAAGGATATGGCCAACTGGTGTAATTCTTGGATCGTCCTTAAGCTTGAAACTATTCTTTTGGTAGGCCTTTCTTAGGGTTGGGTTTATTTTTAAATATTTTTCTGCGTGCACTGTTTTTCCTTCTATCTGGTACATCTGCATGCTCCTGAATTTAAGCATTTGGAAGAGTTTTCCGCCTTTTCCAACCCGAAGAGGGGTGAAAAATACAGGCCCATCTGACGTAAGTTTTATTACAAGTACAAGCGCAATAATTATTGGGGAGAAGAATATTATTGCAATCGAGCTTCCAATAATATCAATTAAGCGTTTAATCGCGTCGTAAAGCATAGGGATTTTAGAGGTACTTTTCCTTCTTGGCTTCTTTAAGTTTCTCTATTACTTTTTTAAGATCCTGAACCCTGTCTTTTTGACAGACCAGTAAGCCATCGGGCGTATCGACTACTATTAGATGTGAAAGGCCAATTGTTGCTACAACTTTGTCAGGGCTAGTCGAGTAAATCAGACAATCTTTACTATCGACGTCTACGACTTCACCTGATGTGACGTTATCATCCGGATCATCTGCCAATTCGTCTTTTAAGATGTTCCATGCACCTATGTCGGACCATCCAAGGTCTGATGGGAGGACAACTATCTCGTTGGGGTCAATTTTTTCGAGAATTGCGAAATCGAGCATGATTTTTTCAAATTTGGGATAAATCTCCCTTACAACATCATCTTGATTGTCTTCGCCCCAGGCTTTGTGAATCTTCATGAGCCCGTCATAAACCTTTGGTGTATGTTTTTTGTAGAGTGCTAGCATTTTTTTGGTCTCCCAAACTTTGTAACCTGCGTGCCACAAGTATTCCCAGCTGGATATGAGTTTTTTTGCAGTCGTGAGGCTTGGTTTTTCTATCTGCTTCACATACTCAAAAAAAGCCATTCCATCCATTTTCTTGATCATTTTGCCTATTTGGATGTATCCGACATGAGGGTTGGCATATGTTGGCCTTACATCGATAGAAACTATTTTGCCTGTTTCTTTAACATAATCAAAGGCTGCTTTAAGTGATTCAATAAAGTTGTCCTCGTTTTTTACCAGATGATCGGCTGCCCAAAGAGAGGCGACAATGGGATTGTCGAATTTTTTGTCCAAGACTGCTGCTGCATATCCAACAGCAGCCAGAGTATCTCTCATTTCAGGTTCGATGATGATGTTTTCAAGCGGGAGATCTGGTGCCTGTTCAATTACGAGGCCCACGTAGTTTCTGCCAGTTATTACAAATACATCCTTGATTGGGAAACCCTTGGTGATTCTCTTCAATGCCTGTTGGAACATCGTTTCTTTTCCAACAAGTTTTTGAAATTGCTTAGGCTTATCTATTCGGCTGGCCGGCCACATACGGGTTCCGGTTCCCCCGCAAAAAAGCGCAATCTTGAGGTCGTTATTCTGAGGCATTTACAAAATCTTTGATACTTTTTTCAAAATTAGTTCGAGAAAATCTAAGTGCGTTATCACGACAAGTGGATTTTTTCCATTTTACCTTAAGTGTTGCCTCAATTGCATCTTTTATACTATCTTTCGTTTGATTTTTAAAAAGAATGCCTGTTTTTCCTTCTATCACAATTTCCTGCTG
>DATIHT010000037.1:0-2209 GCA_035480415.1 Saccharimonadales bacterium (SeqCode)
TAAAAGATTTTTCAACATCGAAAATTTAGGTACCTGTGCGCTCCGAAAATTGGAGCTAGGTTTAATCACCATTGGGAAGTATATCAATCCGATTTTGGAGTGTCAATCCCGCACCTTTCGAGCTTAATTATTATTTTTCAATGAAGACTGTTCGTCACAACGTAGAATATTAAAAGTCTTCATTAAAGTTCAAAAGGTGCGGGATCAACAGGAATTTGGAAGACCCCGTCAGGGCCTGGGTTCTGTGACATCAAAAGAGATTTCCGGTCGCTGGAATCCAAATCAAGATTAACAACCAGAAATCGGGCGCCTGGCACGACTGCCTCTACTCTATCCCAATCAATTTGTTCATCACCGGTCTGCTCAATGTATTTCAGGTTTTTGGCGACCATCAACTCAGACCATTCTCTTGTCCAAGGTAAACCTAACTTACCGTAAACACTATCCGAAAGACGAGGAGCTTTATCTTGCGGTAACCAGTCACTTTCCAATAGATTTATTGCCTTTTTGACAACCCATCCTAAGGGTGCATTTAATCTTCTTGCTAAGTCTATATCAAACCTTGCAACACCAAATATTGAAAGAATTTCAGAATCAGCAATATGTTCCTTAAAAATATGACCCCTTAAACCGGGAATTGCAGCTTCTCCACCCCTTTGCATTTGGAAGTAAGCGTTATCAAGAGCCTGGGAATAAACGGCTTCTGAGTACTCTTTCATTATTATAGGTTATCATAAAAGTAAGCTTTTTTCAACTCACTCTAGCTTTAATTTTAACTAATTTAAGAATCTTAATATATCAGAAGGGTATTTTTATATATCTATTTTTCTTTAATTACTCTTGGAATAAAATCATCATCTCGGTCCAAATTCGTAATACGGAACCGCAATAACCTTACCGCTAAACTCTTTTGTAAAATGCGCAGCCATGAAATCCGGCAGTTTATGCGGCCCATCGTAAAATTTTCCCATAGTCCAGCTTGCAAACCCCGCGTATATTTCATGATCTAAAATTTGCCAATTTGCAGTGTAGTTAATAATTTCCGAATCGGATAAAGTTACTGGATCCTTCCCAACGCACCTGTTATTTCCGTAATCGCAAAACATACCTTTCCAGTCTCCAATACCATACATATAATCGTGGGCAAACTTAGTAGCATTAGAATAATTTGGGTCATTGGTCGTACCCAATTTAATTAGGTCTTTTACCAAAGTTAGCCTTTTGTTTGCATCACCGCGTTCATCTTCCCAAAAAGCATGCGAAAGTTCATGCAGGGCACCTTCTCTTGCCAGATCCAAAATATGCACTTCCCGACTACTCCCGTACCAACAACTGCAATCTGTAGCTAGTTTAATAGTTGTTGTATTTTTTATCCGATTGGCAGCATCCGCATTTACTCCAAAGGCACAAAATAAAAAGTCCCTCAAAGAAACAGGATCGTTGTAGCTTCCACACGAACTTTCACCAACAACGGGTGAAGAAGTGGGTGTTGGTTGAACAGACGAAGACGGAACCTTGGCAGCGGGTGATGTAATTGGGGCTGTAGAAACCGAAGCGGGCTGATTGTTTACAGAAGTAGCAGGTGTTGGTGATTGTTTTCTGTACGCCGAAGAAAGATCGCTAACATTAGAACCAGACACACCAGTCCCACCCAACAAACTTCCAAAACTTTTTCCAAACAACCTCGTCTCTTGTTGATTTCCAGAAGGAGCCGTTGCTATCTTTTGAATTGCATACGCTCCAATAATTAAAAAAGCAGACCCGACAAGAAGAATAATTGGTATAAAACCTAGCCTCACAAAACCATTATGCTCATCATTTGTAAAACTAATCAAACTATGAACTACTTCTCCTTAATTACCCTGGGAATAAAGTCGTAAATATCGGAAGCTATAACACCCTCACCATATTCGTGCGAGGCCATTTCTCCTGCCCTTCCATTAATATATGCAGCAGCATGCGCAGCTTCAAAAGGGCCAATGCCCCTAGCAAGGAGTGCTCCAAGAATTCCGGACAAGGTATCTCCAAAACCACCTTTTGTCATAAACGGCACCCCACTGTTGTTGGTAATTGTACTGGCACCATCGGTAACAATATCCACATGCCCTTTCAAAAGAACAACGGCGTGGTATTTTATTGCCGCTTGCTTGGCAGCAACCAAACGCGCATCAAAATCGACAGACAACTCTTTTTGGTTCAAAAGTATTGC
>DATIHT010000038.1:0-2940 GCA_035480415.1 Saccharimonadales bacterium (SeqCode)
GCCGAGGACAGAAAGATACATGATATTGCCGGAGATAACGTAGAGTTTTTAGGTTATGTCGAAGATAGTGAGCTTGTTGAATTATATGCCGGTGCCAAAGCATTTCTTGCGTTGGCTACCGATGAAGATTTTGGAATAACACCTGTTGAGGCGATGTTATGCGGGACGCCTGTAATTGCCTACAACGGTGGAGGATATAAAGAGACTGTTGTGGATGGCAAAACAGGGCTGTTTTTCGATTCCGCAGACGCAGAATCGCTGTCTTTGACAGTAAAAAGGTTTTTGAGTATGGATAAGAAGTTCGACAAAAGGGCTATAAAGCGTCACGCACAAAAATTTGGCAAGGAGAGATTTAAACGTGAAATCTTGAAGTTTGTAGAGGCAAAAGTTAAAAGTTAAGCAGCCTGAGCTTTGCGCATTTCAGGTATTGTGTGTACGTAGTGCCATTTTGTAGCTGCCTCGATCATTATTTCAGTTACAGCATGAGGGACGATTCGACCATCATTGGTTGTAACTTCTAGTGCGAGACAGTGATCGAACTGCCGCATATGTGCTTTTACCGGATGCCCACTTGGATATTTGCTATCATCAACTCCCATTGCAATGGCCAAACTGTGAGCTTTCTCGTAGTCGTTTGGGATAAGTTTTCGGCCGGAGGGGTCAGTTGATATTTTGAATCTTGAAGGTAATTCTTTGTATTTATCCTGGAGTTTCCAATTATGTAGGATTCCTTGATCTCTATTAAAGCTCCCAAAGTAGTGTTTCAGTAAATGGGGAGCTGTATCACTATTGTTGTTTGCAAAGGCAGCGAAGTGAACGAATGAGTTTCTTGCTATTTGTGCAAGTTGTTCAGGAGTGGGGTTTTCGTCTGGAAAGTCTCTTAGGTGGTTTATTGGTATAAGTTCAAGCATTGCACCCCATGCACATATCCCAGGCTTTGCATTGGTAATTATGTGATTATATGTAATTTTTTCTTCAGGACTAAGAGCCTTATCCTTGTCGAGGAGGAATGTTAAAACTTTTAAAGTTTCAACAGTTGATCTAACTAATTGGCCATATGGGTCACTTTGGTCAAACTCAAGCTCTTGTTGTTCCCCCCCAAAAAGACCATAAGATTGAATATCGGGGGAGTGCTCTTTTAAGACACTGAACAGATTTGACGTTAATCGTCGCGTGAGCTGTTGGTCAGTTGGCTGGAAATCATAATCCTTAGTCACGACCTATAATTATACTCTCTAGAGTCAATTTTATTGTTAAAGACTAATATTTAACTTAGAATGTCAACATGGCCAAAAATTCAACGCCAGTTTTGGAAGTTACCAACCTAGCTAAAAAGTTTGGTGATTTTAATGCAGTTAATGGAATCTCGTTTAGTTTGGATGAGGGTCAAATCCTGGGCTTTTTAGGTCCAAATGGTGCCGGGAAAAGTACAACTATTAATTGTCTCCTTGGAGTGATTGCTCCGGACGCTGGGGAAATTAAGATTCTTGGAAAGGAACTTTTTGCCAATAAAGATAAGGTTATGAAGTATGTTAATTATTGTTCTGCCGAGTACAACACTGCTTGGAGCTTAACTGTTTATGAAGCATTGGTTGTTTATGCGAAGCTTTACGGGATAGATGACTACAAAAAGAGAATTGATGAAGTACTAGAAGAGTTTGAAGCGATGGAGTTTAAAAACAAGTTTATTCGTGAGTTGTCTTTTGGTCAGAGAGCGAGGATTAGTTTGTGCAAAGCAGTTTTAAACAAACCAAAACTTTTGTTATTGGATGAGCCTATGGCTTCTATGGACCCTGATGTTGTGGATAAAGGAATTGAAATTATTAAGCGAGTTCAGAAGGAATATAAGATTTCTATTTTGTACACCTCCCACAATATGTGGGAGATTGAGGAAGTTGCAGATAGAGTTGTATTTGTTAATCACGGAAAAATTATTGCTTCTGGCACACCACTTGAGCTTACTAAACAGGAAGTTGATTTTGAAACCAAGGAGCCTAATTTGCGTGAAGTGTTCATAAAACTTTCCAGAAAACATGATATGAAAGGAGAAGAATGAACTTAAGTAGAGTTTATGCCATAGTTCTTAGACATTTTTTTCTGACCAGGCACCAAATGGAGCGTATTGCAGATATGCTTCTTTTCCCAATTTTAGGGTTGGTTTTGTGGGGATTTTTAACTTCTTATGCCCAAGGATTCGCAAATTCTTTTGCCTCATTTTTTATAGGGGCCATGATTTTGTGGGTAATTTTTGAAAGAGTCAGTACCAGTGTGGGTGTGGATTTTATGTATGACGTATGGGAGAGAAATTTGATAAATATTTTAGCAACTGGAATAACCACTTTTGAATATATCGTTGGGCTGGTTTTGGTGGCATTGGTTAAGGTCTTGATTTCATTTATGGCAATGACAGTGATTTCTTTTGTCTTTTTTCACTTTTCGATCCTGAATTTGGGATTACCTATTGTGGCGTTTTGGATAAATCTGGTTATTTTTGCTGTTACTCTGGGCATTTTTAATGTTGCTATTGTTATGCGCTGGGGTAACAGTATTGGTCCGCTCACATGGGTGATCCCGTTTGTGATACAGCCTTTTTCTGCAGTTTTCTATCCTGTTTCTGTATTACCAAAGGTTCTTCAGGTAATTTCGAATGCTTTACCGATTGCCCATGTTTTTGAAGGTATGAGGTATACGCTTGGAAGCGGGAATTTTGATAGCGGCCAGTTTTTTATAGCCCTTGGTTTGAACATATTTTACTTTGTAGTGGTAGTTGCGTTTTTTGCGCATATGTTTAGCTTGGTAAAGAAAAAGGGTTCCTTAGTTAAGCTTTAATATGCCTGAACTTCCTGAAGTTATCCCGCACAGAACTTACTTTCTCGCAAGGTCTTCGTCCTTGCCTCGAAAGGGCGTTTATGCGGGACAAGCAACTATTATTGGAGATCT
>DATIHT010000039.1:0-4465 GCA_035480415.1 Saccharimonadales bacterium (SeqCode)
TTGCTTCCAGCGCGGTTTTTTGGGAAAGAACCGATGCTGTTGGAATTGGCGCTTTTTCAACTTTACTAGTTAATTTCGGAAGAGTTTTAAGCTGCCAGGTTACAAAGGGTATTGCGGCAAAGACAACTGCTGCCAAGCCAACCACGCTTATAAGGCCAAAAAATGTGCGGTCTTTTATTTTCTTGACCTTAACTTTTTTGGCAGTGTCTTCTTTTATGTACAGTGCGAGAGCCATTATGTGGTTTCCACTTTAAAGGTTATGTTCTTTTTGTTTCTGGGAATTGCGCCAAATATGGGAATGTTGGGAGAAAACTTAACTTCCATATCAACGACGCCCGGGATTGCAAGTATTGCTGTCCTTGCACCTTTTTCACTCTTGCCGGCAATTTGTCCCTTGAGATCGTCTTCGTTTATTTTTGGAACAAGGTTTGCCTGAAATTTACCGCCAAGCTGCATCTGGTCGCCAGTTCTTTTGATATTAATATCTGAAAAAGTAACATTTTCCGGTCTAATCTCGAGATTGTCTGCTGCTTCGTTTGCATATGATTCCGAAATTAATTTTTTGAGATCATCTTCGGAGTACGTCAACACGTTTACTTGAATTTCCATGTCCAAATTCACAAGGGCTGCTTCGTCGAGGGCATTTTTGTCGAGTTGTTTTTTTGTCACTTTTACAAGTGTTGCCGAATCGTCTATTTTTTGACCGTTTGCCTGATTCTTAAGGTCGTCTTTTGCTTTCTGGGTAAGAGTGTCTGTGAGTGATTTTGTCAGTTTGTCCAGATCATCCTGAGTTACAACTGTCGCCTGACGTTCGGAACCACCGGTGAACGCTTGTGGATTGGTTGCGCTGTAGGCCAATTGGTCGTACTGGGCAAATGTGAAATCCTGGTTGGCGTCTAAATTTCCGCCGGTACCAACTTCTGTTGCAACTGCATTTACTGTTGACTGACCTGGAGAGCTTGCGCTTCTGGAAGCTACTTGAACATCACCGTCGAGCGTGAATTTAACTCCGTTTTTTGAAATTACTCCGGTTCCTTTTGTGAAATCTTTTTCGGCGTTGGTCCAGTTGTAGACTGTGAGTGGACCTTTTGCACTGTCGCCAATTTTTTTGGAACCTGTAGCTACCGCTTTTTGACTACCAGACGCGTTGCCGGAAACTATATTGCCACCTATTTGGGCATTGTTCTTATCGTAAGCAGCACCAGATGTTACTTTTGCGCTAAAGCTTTTTTCTAACTTTTGGCCGTTGACCTTGATTGTTATTTGCGCTTTTGCAATTGTTTGGCCCAAAACAAAAGTTACACCAACTACCAGAAGAACAAGGACCACTACAGCTATCAGGATTTTTTTGCCTGATTTTGAGGTAGGATCAAAATTAAATAATCCGCTTAGCGCTGAAATTGGTAGATGCGACAGGAGGGATTTTTTTGGCCCATGATTTTTGAGTTGCGGCGGAATTTGGGCATCTTGTGCATCTGTTTTGAATTCTTCCTGTTTGGGATTGATTGGCGCAATATTTTCCAGATCAGGATCTTTTTGAATAGGCTGTTTCGGTGGTTCTATTTTGGTAAGCAGGATATCTTCACCTTCGACAAAACCCAGCTCGTTGGCTTGAGGAGGGGCTTTTTGGGGTACGGGTACTTCAGTTTGGCCTGTTTCTTTTTCTGACTGTTCGGCTTGCTGAATTTGTACTTCATAACCCAGAACATCTGCTGCTTGGGCATAAGAAGCTGAACGGCAAAGTTCTGCGTCGTCCAGAAAATCAATTTTGGGTGCATGAACAAAGGTGCCGGGCCATTCATCTTGTGTGATTTTTTGTGCGAGATCGGAACTTTCTGAAATTCCATAAACAACAATCCTTGCGGGCAATTCCTTATTTTCCTCTTTTAGGCTTTTTGTTAAATTCCTTAACTTTTCAATATTTATGGGGCCCTGTGTTGATTTTGATTTTGTAATTGTTCCGTTTTCTACGTTGTGAATTTCGCAAAAATCATCGAATATGCCCAGTAAAATTGTATGGGGAGTGATAGACTCTTCCACTTTTAACAAATGGTTGATACCTGTTGAAATTGGAACAAAAGCCTGCGGATCCAGATCCAGTTCTGTTGCTAACTTTTTAAGAGTTTTTGCAGTTTGCCTAGAAAGAGCACCATCTTCTAAAAAAAATTCGGACAAGCCAAAAACAGTTTTGGTTATATCGACCTTTGCCTGTTCACCGGCACTGTCTATGGCAATTGCGGATTGATGGATGAGAATATCCTGGTCTTTGTAAGATTTATGACCAAAACCTAAAGTTTTTACCTGGTCGCCTTCGAATGTCCAAATACTCGCCAAAATCCTGTCCGGTGTGAGAATAAGCGAAAGATAATTATTGTTTGTTTGTGGATTTTTGGAAAATACTTTACCAAGTATGGACATATTAATTTAACATTTACCAATTTCCATTTGCCATTTATTTTCAATTTTAAAATTTTTCAATTGATCGATTGTGAAATCAATGGAAAATGGTAGATGGACAATGGAAAATTAAGCAGATATATCTTACCAAAGTATTACTCTACCTACTAGAAGACGTAGCTTGCTGCGAGGAAGCTGTTGCCGGTGGAAGCTCGGAAAAACCACCTGAAGTCCTTGGGGGAGGTAACTGAGGCGAAGATTCGATTGGGGTCTCTTCGTTTGTAGTTATTGCGCTTTGAGGAGTTGAGTTTTTCCTGATGAATAAAAACCAGACAAGCGCAATTATAAGAAGCACTAACAGGACTACGCCGCCTGCAATTATAAATACTCTGAGTCTTTCTATTGTGGTTGGCGCCTGAGGTGGAGTTTGACCATCTGATTCTGGCTGAACGTAAGGGGTGGGACTCGGCTGGTTTTCAAACTGCGGGGCTTCTGATTGCAATGGCTCGGTTGGCATAGAAATGTCTGGAGTTTCCTGCGGTATTTCGCTTGCCAAATTTAAGCCGCTAACGGGTTGGGGCACGGGCTCTTGTGGCGGCAGTGGAGGTGGCGGCTCTATTGGTTGCTCTGTTCCTTGCGGCGGCGGCGGTGCGGGTGGTTGTGGAGAGGGAGCCTGAGGTTGGGGTGTTGGCGCTGATGCAAAAACTCCATCTTGATTGTCGCCGGTTGTTACAAACTGGCCTGGTTGAATTGGGCTTTGAGGCTGATTTGGATTGTTCGGATTATTATCGTTTGGGGCAGTAGGATCCATAAGTTAGGTTGTCAGGTTATCGGGTACTCGGGTTAAGGGTGTCCCAGTTACCTGGATACCTGATCACCTATTTATTTTAGCATAGATTCGGCGGGTATTTGCCCCTGCCGATTCTTCTTTTATTATCTTAAAACTTATAAGATCGCTTGTCGAATTTGCATGGGGACCGCCGCAAAATTCTTTGGAATAAGCGTCGTCTAAGTTTTCTGTTTTGCCCATGTAGTAAATGTTGACCATATCGCCGTATTTTTCGTCGAAAAGCCCAATTGCGCCCACTTGTTGTGCTGCTTCTTTTGGTAAGACTTTTTTATGGACCCTGAGGCCTTCTTTTATTTTCTCGTTGACTATCTCTTCTGTTTTTTTAATCTGTTCGTCTGTTAACTTTTGGTCGTGCGAAAAATCAAAACGCAACCTTTCGTCTGTTATGTGGGAACCGGTTTGGTGGACGTGATGACCCAAAACATCACGAAGTGCTTGATGCAGAAGATGAGTTGCAGTATGTAACTTTGCTGCGTTTGCCGACTGTACCGCAAGACCACCTTTTGTTTTTTCTCCGGCTTTTCTGGAAAGTTCCTGGTGGGTTTTGAATTCTTTTTCAAATTCGGGAACGTCTACGTTTTTATTTGCTTCTGCTGCCAACTCGATAGTTAACTCTATTGGGAATCCGTAACTTTGGTACAGGTCGAATGCATCGTGACCGGAAATGTCTCCTTCTATTTTTTCGAACTGGCGAATACCGGATGCAAGAGCTCTTTTGAATTTTGCTTCTTCTTTTTTTAGTTCTTCGACAATAGAATTCTGGAACTCTTCGAGTTTCGGATAAAATTTCCCGTAAATTTCGACGACAATTTTGGCAAGAGACTCCAGAAAATCTTCTTTTATTTCCAGCAGCGATGCATGGCGGATTGCCCTGCGAATCAGGCGGCGGAGAATATAACCGCGGTCAAGGTTTGAAGGAATAACACCGTCTGAAATCATAAAGACCGCGGTGCGGATATGGTCGGCAACAATTCTTGCGGATTTTTCGCTGAATGATTCCGACAAATCCTCGATCTTTTTCATAAGCGGCAAGAAGACGTCTGTTTCGTAAGCAGACGGAACACCGGCAATGATTGCAATAACCCGCTCCAGGCCCATTCCTGTATCCACATTTCTCTGCTTAAGCGGCTTGAAACTTCCGTCTTTTTGTTTGTCGTATTGCATAAACACATCGTTCCAAAATTCAACGAAGCGTTTGTTTTTAGAAGGGTCAATGGG
>DATIHT010000040.1:0-4558 GCA_035480415.1 Saccharimonadales bacterium (SeqCode)
GGTCACAAATCTTCCACATTCGGTAACAATCCTAAGAGGATCCAGCCCATTCTTAACAATTTTTTCATCGTATGCCTTTTTAATTCCAACAGAAACAAAATCCAAATCAACAGGTTTCTGATCTGGCTTGTAAGGAATTCCAATGCCGCCACCAAGATTTACAAATTCAAATTTAATGCCAAGCTTTTTGGAAATATCTACAACCAAATCAAAAAGCATAGAAGCAGTATCTATAAACGATTGGGAATCCAGCTCGTTTGAAACAATCATGGTGTGAAGACCAAAACGCTTTACGCCTTTATCTTTTAGTATTTTGTATCCATCAATTAACTGTTTTTTAGTAACACCAAATTTTGCCTCCTTTGGGTTTCCAATAAGTTTATTACCGGTCCTTGCAGGCCCAGGGTTGTACCTGATGCCAACAATTTTCGGAAGACCAGCTTCTTTTTCCAAATATGGGATGTGAGAAATATCGTCCAGGTTAATAATAGCTCCTGCCTTTTTTGCATATTTATATTCTTTGGCCCGAGTCTCATTGGAAGTAAACATAATATCCTCACCAGACAAGCCGACTTTTTCAGAAAGGACAATCTCGGGCAGAGAACTGCAATCTGTTCCCATACCTTCTTCCTTTAAAATCTTAAGAATGTATGGATTAGGTAATGCTTTAACTGCAAAATAATTCTTATACCCTGGCATCCACGAAAATGCTTTGTATATCGCTCTCGCATTTTTACGAATCGCCTCCTCGTCATAAATATGAAAAGGAGTGGGGTAGGTGAAAATTATTTTTTTAATCTGTGCTTTTGTAAAAGGAAGTTTTTTGATCATAGCATTAAATTTTTCTTTATAGATTCAACTGCGGCAACAATGTCGGCCCGATGTCCGAAAGCACTCAGGCGAAAATACCCCTCGCCATATTTTCCAAAGCCGGCACCTGGGGTTCCTACAACATGAGCCTCTGAAAGCAGCTTATCAAAAAAACTCCAGGAATCTAAACCTTTTGGCGTTTTAACCCAAAGGTATGGTGCGTTCTCGCCGCCAAAAACAACAAGACCCAAGCGCACAAGGCCATTTTTGATGATCTTCGCGTTCTCCATGTAGTACGAGACTGTTTTTAAACACTCCTTCTGCCCGGCTGGGGAAAGTGCGGCCAGACCGCCTTCTTGCGCAATATTTGAAGCACCGTTAAACATTGTTGTTTGTCTTCTATTCCAGAGTGCATTTAATTTGCCAAGCTCATGTGGAACAACTGTCCATCCAAGTCTCACACCACAAAAACCGGCGAATTTTGAAAAACTGGAAATCTCAATCGCGCAGCGTTTGGCACCCGGTATTTCATAAATACTTCTTGGCAGCTTTTTGTCGGAAACAAAAAATGAATACGCAGCGTCAAAAATAATAACTGCCTTATTTTTGTTTGCCCAATCAACAAACTTTTTGAGCTGAGCTCGACTAGCAACGGCACCAGTTGGATTATTTGGACTACAAAGATAGACAAGACCAACCTTTTCTTTGGGCAGCTCAGGAAAAAATTCATTTTTATCTGTGCACGCCAAATAAACAATTTTCCTGCCTGCGATTATATTACTGTCTCGATACACTGGGTACACAGGATCGCAAATGGCAATTACCTCTCGCTTATCAAAAATCGATTCGATATTTGCAGTGTCCGGTTTTGCGCCATCGCTTACAAAAATCTCGCCAGGTTCTAGCTTTACTCCAAGCTTTTGATACCAGGCAGCAAGCGCTGATCTTAAGCGATTGTCGCCCTGCTCGTCTCCATAGCCGGAGTAAGTATTAACATCCTCTAGCTTTTTGGCACCGCCAACAAGTCCTTTGGTAACAATAGGCCCAAGTGGTTCCGTAGTATTTCCAATACCAAGACGCATAATTTTAACTTTTGGGTTTTTAGCCTGATACGCAGCGGTCCTTTTGGCAATTTCTACAAAAAGATATGTCTGCGGCAGTTTGTCGTAGTTCGAATTAGCCTTTGTCATGGGCCAAATTGTATCCGCTCACGCAAATATCCGCAACAATATAAAGTTAAGATATATCTCCAACAAACTTTGACACTGGAAATTTTAAGATATAGAATTACTACTCTGTTCAATCGATGACTCAAGATAGAGACGCTGGTGACCCCCAATCTTCCAATGAACATTCAGTAAAACGAGATTCTGTCTTTGCTGCTGTAGGCCAGTCCATGGAACTAAGTCTAACATTGGTTGATAGCCTCAACCTACCAGAAGCTGACAAAGATTTCTACTTTCAAGGGTTCGTGAATGGAATAGCCTCCTCACAATTCATTGTAAGAGGATCTGACGAGGAATATGAGGCGGATCAACCCCCAACGAACGCATGGGTAGCCCCTTGTGGAATAGAAGTACCAACCTTCTCAAGAGGGCTGAGTGTTTCTCTATTGAATCACAGAAGATACGATGATCCAAACCCCCTAGGTGATATTAGAGAAGATGAAATAGCGGAAAACCTAACGCAAGCGGAAGCTGAACGTAAAATCACAAGGGAAGAATTGGAAGAGTATAAATCAAAAACGGTTCGGGAAGGCCCTCAGGCCCTTTTTCATTATCATGATGCTTTTTTGAACGAGTCTCACAATAACCCTCTTTTTGCAGCAAATACTTTTTTTGCGGTTCATATGGCACAAGGAATGGCAGATGGGAAATTTTCCGTTGCGGAAGGTAATCCTGGAACTGAAGAGTTCAAAGCGCACTTAATTGAAGGATTAAAATTAGTTAAAAGGTTTATTAGTGCATTAGATGTTCTCGATTATGTAAAGCTAAACGAGCAATTAAGAGGCATCAGGCAAATGGATGATGCAACCCTGGCAGAATATGCTGAACAAATTTTATTAATAAGAGTTGGGGTCGTAAAAAGCCCAGGTATAGTGGACAACTGGACTATCGAAAAAAGAAAAAGACAGTTAGGGCCAAGGGAAGCAATAGAAGCAGGGAAGAGTTATCTTAATTGCGACTTTAGGGATTTGCCATTAAATGATGAAACGAACGCAAATGCCCCACAGCCAGAGAGTTTGGCATGGATTGAGTACACAACAAACAATTGGAATAACAATCATCAGCTTTTTGGTAGATACGAAGCAGAAGTTGGCGATAAATCTACTTTGCAAGTAGATTACATGTTGGATAGTACTCATTTTCCAGCAAAATACGGATTCTTTTCCGATATTGAAATAACTCTAAAAACGGAAGACGAAACCCCAAAAAGAATATTATTAGGTCAAGAAGTTGGTGGCCCTGAACTAGTATTCCCAATCGTGGTTGCAGGAGATTTAGATTTCAAAGACCCAGATGCCAGAAGTAAGCTGGATATATTGGCAACTGATCCAAAGGTCAAACCAGATGTAGGTAAAGTTATTGCAGATGTTTTAAGAATATCTGAAGCAGGTCAAGTGGAAAGACTCCCTTAGTAAATCAATCTTTGAGATATAATTCAATAAATGAAAATTTGTCTTGTCCACGATGACTTCTGCCAATCAGGTGGGGCGGAGAGTCTGTTTGCAACAATAGCCGCTCTTTTTCCGAAAGCACCAATCTATACGTCTTTGGTTGATAACACAAAACTTCCACAGTCTATATCAAAAGAAAGAGTCAATACATCTTTTTTGCAAAAAATCCCCTTCAAAAGGGCACTGTACAAATTGCTTCTGCCTCTTTATCCACTCGCCTTTGAAACCTTTAATTTTGACCAATTCGATATTGTTTTTTCGTCTACCACCCGTTTTGCAAAATCAATAATCACCAAACCCAATACTGTCCACATTTGCTATATAAACAGTGCTCCCAGATTTTTGTGGGATAAAGAGGTAAAGGAGCAATATGCACCAAAAATTGTGCTGTTATTTTTCTCTCCTTTATTTTTCTGGCTCAAGAGATGGGACAAAGCAGCAAGTGCAAGACCGGATCTGTTCATTGCAAATTCTCAAAACGTTAGAAGCAGGGTTAAAAAATATTACAACAGAGACAGCACTGTAATTTACCCCTTTGCAGACACAAACTTTTACGATATTCCAAAAGTGCATAATTGGAAGCTTAAAAGCCAAAATTACTTTTTGGTCGTATCAAGGCTGGTTAAGTGGAAAAAGATCGATACAGCAATCAAAGCCTGCCAGAGTGCAGGCGTAAACCTAAAGATTGTTGGCTCGGGTCCAGATGAAGCAAGACTTAAAAGAATTACAGCCAAAGGCTGGATCCCGAAACAAGTTCGGGATGACAAAAAAGGGAACTGTGAGTTCCTTGGAAGGGTTACGCGTGAAGACCTTAAAGATCTTTATCAAAACTCAAATGGTTTGGTCGTAACGCAGGAAGAAGACTTTGGCATTGCAACGGTAGAAGCTCAGGCTTGCGGAATACCGGTTGTTGCTTATTCTGCCGGTGGCCAGCAGGAAATTGTGATAGAAGGAAAAACAGGCATTCTTTTTAAAAATCAAACGAAAGATAGTATAAAAGATGCAATTGAGGCAACACTTAAGGTAAAATGGAAAAAATCCACTTGTCGTGATAACGCACTTAGATTTTCT
>DATIHT010000041.1:0-6691 GCA_035480415.1 Saccharimonadales bacterium (SeqCode)
TGGATATTTAAAATTGGACATTTGAAATTAAAGATGACAACTGTCCTTACTTTACTGATATCATCTTTTGTTCTCTCAGCATGTTCAATTCTGCCCGGTAGCGGAAGTTCAAAAACAGTAAATTTGGAATACTGGGGTCTATGGGAATCTCAAAATACTGTCGAATCAGTAATTATTGATTACAAAAAGGTTAATCCCAACGTAAACATCACCTACAAAGTTAAAAGTCCGCAACAATATCGCGAGTCTCTCCAAAATCAAATTCAATCAGGAAGTGGGCCGGACATAATTACATTTCACAACACCTGGACTCCCATGATGAAGTCAGATCTCGATCCGGTCCCCTCAGACGTACTCTCGCAATCAGATCTTAAGAAGAACTATTACCCAACCGTTGCCAACGATCTAGTTTCTGGTGGAAAGCTAATGGGTGTTCCCCTGGAATACGATGGTCTTGCCCTCTACTACAACGAAGATATTCTAAAAGCAGCCGGAATTACCAGGCCTCCTTCAACCTGGACAGAATTTGCCAATGATGCAATTAAAATGACAGTAAAAGACCAAAGCGGCAATATAAGAACCGCAGGCGCAAGCGTCGGCACAGCTACAAATATTGATCATTTTTCCGATATTTTAGGCATGATGATTCTCCAAAACGGTGGTGACCTTAAATCTCCTGTGGATAAGCAAACCGCAGATACTTTGGAGTATTACACCAACTTTGCCAAAGGCAACAACAGAGTATGGGATGAAGCTCAGCCAAATTCTACAGTTGCTTTCACTGGCGGCAATTTGGCAATGTACTTTGCACCCTCTTGGAGGGCATTTGAAATCAAAAATGCTAATCCCCTGCTCAAGTTTAAAACTGCCCCGGTTCCGCAGCTCGAAGGCAATAAAGTTACCTGGGCCACCTATTGGGCAACAGGTGTAAATGCCAAAAGTGCTAACAAAAAAGAAGCTTGGGATTTTGTTAAATACTTAACACAAGACGATACACTAACCAAAATGTATACCGAAGCAGCCAAAAGTCCTGGTAGATTTTTTGGTGAGCCGTATCCAAAAATCACACTTGCCCAAAAGCTAGCCTCAGATCCTATTGTGGGAGCTTTTATAACAGATGCTCCATATGCCCGCTCGTTTTCAATGGCGTCACGCACATTCGACAATGGCCTAAACGACCAGATAATCAAAGCCTATGAAGATGCAGTAAACATTACAATCAAAGGAACACCAGCTTCTGCTGCCCTCAAAACAGCAAGCCAAAATATCACAAACACACTCCAGAAATTTAACGCCCCGGCAAAATAGTCTTAATTGTTTTAGAAATTTAAACATTAAGATTTCAATAAAAATTTAAAATTTAAAATTAAAATGCCCTTTGACTTTACGCCAACCATTTTCTACTATACGCCACATGAATATCTCTCAAGCGATATTATCTACTCTCGCATACCACGACATCTTCGACTACCCGCTAAGGGCAGAAGAAATTCATACTTATTTAATAGGGAAAAAATCAGATATAAAATCAATACTTTCCAGCCTTATCATTCTGGAGCTCAGCGGTAGAATCCTAAAACAAGGCTCTCTCTACGCCCTCAAAGGTCGCAAAAAACTCTTCACCATTAGAACTCAGCGTCAAAAATATTCCAAGTCTAAACTCAATCGTGCCTATTTTTATGCCACCCTGCTTACTTTAATACCCACAATCAAAACTATTGCCGTCTCCGGTGCCCTTGCTATGCAAAATAGTCACAAGAGTGATGATATAGACTTTTTAATTATCACATCAAAAAATACTCTCTGGACCACTCGCTTCTTTGCCAATTTAATCCTATTCCCGTTCAAGCGCAAACCCCAACTATCCTCTAGCCACTATTCTCTAGCCTCTAACAATCGTGCTTGCCTAAACCTGTTCCTCGACGAACAGGATTTAAAAATAAAGGAACAAAATCTATATACCGCCCACGAGCTTGCCCAACTAAAGATTCTCTACGACAAACAAAAGACCTATAGTCGTGTAATTAGAAGTAACAATTGGCTATTAAAGTTTCTTCCTAATTGGAAAATGTACAAATTAGAAAATGGAAAATGGAAAATGGAAAATCTATCACTCCTAGAAATTTTGCTTAAGAAATTTCAATTGGCTTATATGAAGAGCAAAATTTCGACAGAGCGGATAGGGGACCACCAATTATTTTTTCACCCCGCAAATACGCAGGACTGGGTTTTAAGAGAATACAAAAAAAGAGTCAGAGAGTAAATCTCTACTTAGGTTCAGCTTTCCAATAAAGTAGAAGATTAGTTACCAGATTCCAGCTCAGCTCTTTTTCGAGCTCTCTTAGCTTCTCTTGCATCAACAGCAGCTTTCGCAATTTCGGTTCTTCTCTGGGGAGTAAGTTTTGCGGCTCTTGCCAAACCACCCAATCGACGAATGTCCTCAGTAGTAGGTTTGAAGGTAATACGACCACCTATTACAGCAAACGGATTTTGTCCTTCAGGCAAAGGGAACAAGTGATCAGAATTACTTTCAATGGCATTTGAAAGGAAATTAGCTAAACTATCCCCATCAAAACCTTTATCTGCAGTTATATTTCGAATTATACCAAGTAACCTTTGTTCAGCAGGCGATATCGATGTGTTTTCAAAATTATGTCTTGATCTAGGATCGCGGTCCATAGCTGCGAAATTTTACTCTTTCTGCTCGCACTTGACAACTCAATTCCAGCTTTGAGAAAATACTAGCGGGCGCCTCTAATTTTAGAGCGCTTGTCCCCCGTAGCTTTTGCAAAGGGGGATTTTTAATGGTCAGAACAAAATATATCTTCGTTTCAGGTGGAGTCATTTCCGGAATCGGGAAGGGGATTGCCACCTCAGCTTTAGCTCTTCTTCTTAAATCCCGCGGCTTTTCGGTAACAGCCATGAAGGCCGACCCGTATCTCAATGTGGACGCAGGCACACTAAACCCAATCGAACATGGCGAGGTATTTGTACTCGACGACGGTATGGAATGCGACCAGGATCTGGGCAATTATGAAAGATTCCTCGATCAATCGCTAAACGCCACAAATTACATGACCACCGGTCAGGTGTTCAAATCGGTAATAGACCGTGAACGTGCACTAGGCTACGAAGGCAAAACAGTAGAATTTTTCCAGCATCCACCGGAAGAAATCATAAACAGAATTAAAAGGTGTGCAAAGAAAAACAAAGCCGAAATTGTAATCCTGGAGGTTGGGGGCACAGTAGGGGAATACCAGAATTTATTGTTCCTGGAAGCCAATCGCCTGCTAAAGTTGAAAAATCCGCGCGATGTTTTGCATATTCACGTAACTTATTTGCCAATCCCCTCATCAATAGGGGAAATGAAGTCCAAACCGGCCCAAATGTCTATCCAGCAACTTGGTCAGTCTGGTATCCAGCCGGATTTTGTCCTTGCAAGGTCTCAGGTGGCAGTAGACGAAAAAAGAAAAGGTAAAATCGCAATTGCTGTCGGCCTAAGCCAGGAAGACATCATTTCCGCACCAGACGTCGAAAGTATCTATCAGGTTCCTCTTAATTTTGAAAATCAGGATCTTTCCAACAAAATTCTTAAAAAGCTAAACATTAAACCAAGAAAGAAAGATTTATCAGAATGGAAAACTACAGTCAATTCTATGCTCACCGCCAAAAAGCAGGCTAAAATCGCCATGGTTGGCAAATACTTTGCAACCGGAGACTTCACATTGTCCGATGCCTATCTTTCGGTTATCGAATCGGTAAAACACGCATCTGCAAGGTTCGACATCAAACCCAAAATGGTTTGGATAGACAGTGCCCAAATAGAAAAAGAGGGGACTGCAATACTAAAAGGCTACGATGGCATTATTGTCCCCGGCGGTTACGGCTCAAGAGCAGTAGAGGGCATCATCCAAAGCATTAAATTTGCACGAGAAACGGGTACTCCGTATTTCGGTCTTTGTTATGGCATGCAACTGGCAGCTATAGAATTTGCCCGCGATGTTTGCGGTTTTAAAGATGCCAACACCACAGAAATAGATAAAAAGACCAAAAACCCTGTAATTCACGTTATGGATTCCCAAAAAGACAACGTTGGCAAAATGCATTTTGGCGGAACTCAGCGCCTGGGCGCCTGGGAGTTCAAAGCCACCAAAGATACTAAGTTTGCCAAAGCCTACAAAACACTAACAGGTTCTGAAAGACACAGGCACAGATACGAGTTTAACAACAAATACAGAAAAATCTTCGAACAAAAAGGCTTTCAGATTGCAGCAACAACCAAAGACGGCAATTTGGTCGAATCACTAGAACTTAAAGACCATCCATTTTTCATCGGTGTCCAGTTCCACCCCGAACTTAAATCCCGCCCCCTAAATCCTCACCCTCTCTATCTCGCCTTCATGGAAGCAGTTGCCAAAAGCATCACCACTTGACAACGCCTAAAATTTTGCTAGAATGTTAGCAGTCGCAATGCATTACTGCTTGCGCTTTTTGCCCAAAAAGGCTAGAATTCTGTCTCTGCCCAAAATCTAAAATAGGTTGTCATGATACATGACACCTGATACTTGATACACTAAAATGCTTAAACCTTTATCCGGATACGTACTAATAGAACCAGCACCAAAAGAAACTAAAACCGCAAGTGGAATTCTGCTTCCCGATTCTGCCGAAGAAAAACCTCAAGAAGGCAAAGTTATAGCTTGTGGAGACAGCATTTTCGAACACGGAAAAGAAGTCGAATGCCCTGTAAAAGTAGGGGATAAAGTTGTCTACAAAAAATGGGGCGGCAACGAAGTTAAGGTCGAAGGTAAAGACATGATGCTAATCAAATTCGAAGATTTAATGGCAATCGTAACGAAAGGTGGTAATTAGGCAATCAGGTATTTAGGTAACCGGGATACTATTCCCGATAACCCGATAACCCAATAACCCAATAACCTACAAAATGGCTAAACAAATAATTTACGCAGAAGACGCAAGAGCAAAGTTAAAAATAGGTGTAGACAAGCTCGCAAACGCAGTAGCAACTACTCTTGGTCCAAAAGGCAGAAATGTGGCCTTAGACAAGAAGTGGGGAGCTCCAACAGTTATCCACGACGGAGTCACAGTAGCCAAAGAAATCGAACTGGAAGACCCATTCGAAAACATGGGAGCTTCCTTAGTTAAGGAAGCAGCCAGTAAAACTTCAGACATCGCAGGTGACGGAACCACAACCGCAACAGTTCTAGCGCAAGCAATAGTAGAAGAAGGCCTCAAAAACATAACAGCAGGCGCAAACCCAATGATCCTTAAAAGGGGTGTAGAAAAAGCAACTGCAGCAGTAGTTGCAGAACTCAAAAAGATGGCCAAAAAAGTAGGGGACCATGGCGAAATTGAAAAAATTGCCACAATCTCGGCAGCAGACCCACAAATAGGTAAATTAATAGCAGATGCTCTCGAAAAAGTCGGCCCGGACGGCGTAGTTACAGTTGAAGAGGGCAAAGGCGTCGAGCTCTCAGTCGAATATAAAGAAGGAATGGAATTCGATCGGGGATTTGTATCTGCATATTTCGTAACCGACACCGACAAAATGCAATCGGTCATAAGCGATGCCCACATCTTAATTACAGATCAAAAAATCACATCCCTACAAGAATTAGTATCTTTCTTGGAAAACTTTGTTAAAGTTTCCAAAAACTTGGTAATCATCGCAGACGAAATAGAAGGCGAAGCATTGGCAACCTTGGTTGTTAACAAGATGCGAGGCGTGTTCAATGTTCTTGCCATAAAAGCTCCTGGTTTTGGAGATCGCAGAAAAGAAATGCTCGAAGATATCGCAATTCTTACAGGCGGAACAGTAATCTCCGAAGACATGGGCCGCAAGCTGGAATCTGTAACAGTAGAAGATTTAGGTAAAGCAGACCAGGTAATTTCCGACAAAGACAACTCAATCATCGTTGGTGGTAAAGGCGCAAAAACAGCACTCGATGCCCGAATCAAACAGATTCGTACAGAAATGGAAAAAACAGACAGCGATTTCGACCGTGAGAAGCTTCAAGAAAGACTCGCAAAACTTTCCGGTGGAGTTGCAGTTATAAATGTTGGGGCAGCCACAGAAATAGAACTTAAAGAGAAAAAAGAAAGAGTAGACGACGCAGTTCACGCAACCAAGGCAGCAATAGAAGAAGGTTATGTTGTGGGCGGAGGAGTCGCACTTCTCAGAGCCCGAAAAGTTTTGGACAAGATCGCCCCTTCGGACCAGGCAGATGAACGAATTGGTGTCGAGATTGTAAAAGAAGCACTCCAAAGACCTCTTTCCAAAATTGCTTCAAATTCCGGAGTTGATGCCGGCTGGGCAGTAAAAGAAGTCGAAAAGGCAGTAGGTAACGTTGGCCTCAACGCAATCTCTGGCAAATTCGAAGATCTTGTTGCATCAGGTGTTATTGACCCGGTCAAAGTAACCCGCTCGGCAATCCAAAATGCAGCCTCGGTTGCCATGATGATTCTAACCACAGAAGCTCTAATTACAGATATCCCCGAAAAATCCGGCGCAGCCGGACCGGCAATGCCCGCAGGCGGCATGGGCGACTATTAATGCAACCTGTTTTCTACGCAACCACCACACTTGTTAGGCAAGCCATTACAGATATGATGCAAATTTTGGGGCCCGAGTATAACCCTATTATTTTAAACAGAAGAAGAAATTCACCAA
>DATIHT010000042.1:0-8559 GCA_035480415.1 Saccharimonadales bacterium (SeqCode)
GCCGTCCATTTGGCGCCAATTACCTTAAGGGTTGTAGAAATACATGTTTGGTCAACACTATCCATATATAGTAACTATACTTTTTGTAACTACTTTACAATGTATAGTAACTACTGATAGTATAGCATCATGATTCAACACCCACAAATTCTTGGCAGTAAATTGGCACAATTAAAAATCAACAAGGTGCTAAATAATCTTCCGCAAGATGTGCTGGAATACACCATGGAGAATATTACATTCATGGCTTCTTTTAAAAATGCCTGGGCTTACACCCTGGAGGAAAATGATATTAAAGGAAAATATGTAATCGTACTTTCAGACGAACTTCTAAATCAGGGCATGCAGACAATCGCATACACCATAACTCACGAAATTGGTCACGCAATTTCCGGCCACAGAAACGCCATAAGAAATACGCAAACTAAAGCAGAAATTAAAAACCAGGAAAAAGAAGCGCATAATTTTGCAAGAAAGGTCATTTATGTCTGATTTTGGTAAATTGGCCCCCGATGCCACAATTAAAAAAACAATTGCAGCACTCGCCAAAAATGGTATTAGTTCAGAAGCGGTTAAAACCAAAGAAGAAGCCAGACAAAAAGTTCTTTCCATGATTCCAAAGGGGGCAGAGGTAATGACTATGTCATCTGTAAGTCTAGAGGAAACTGGCATAACCGAAGCAATCAACGAATCCGGAGAATATGATTCTGTTAAGAAGAAATTGTTTTCCATGGACAGAAAAACAAGCGGTCGCCAGATGCAAAAGCTTGGTGCAGCACCGGAATTCGCGCTTGGCAGTGTTCATGCCGTAACCGAAGACGGAAGTTTGTTAATTGCTTCCAATACAGGCAGTCAGCTCGGTGCATACGCTTATAGTTCGGCAAAGGTAATCTGGGTAGTGGGAACCCAAAAAATCGTAACCAACGTCGATGAAGGCATGAAGCGACTACACGAATATGTAGTGCCAAAGGAAGACATACACATGCACGAGTTATACGGCGTTGGCACCAATGTAAGTAAACTTCTAATTTTTAACAAAGAAATAGTTCCAAACAGGGTTCACGTAGTCTTCGTTAACGAACCTCTCGGCTTCTAGTTTTTACGCCTACACCCTTGGGGTGTCATCGCAAGTTTTAAGGCATATTCCCATCAATGTCATTCCGAACTTGTTTCGGAATCTGAACTTTAGATCCTGAATCGAGTTCAGGATGACAGTTAGAGGTTTGAAGATCAACAAGCGCTGATATATACTTAATTTATGCTTCTCGGGTACTTTCAAAAGCTCCGCTATTTTCTTCCGCTTGCAGTATTAATAACAGGAATGTGTGCACTGGTTTATGGTGCAGTTCAACAGGACGAAAGGCAAAGAGCAAACGACCCCCAGATAGAAATTTCCGAAAATATTGCTACCTATTTAAAAAGCGGCCAAAACCCAGCAACTCTGAATTTGGGCCAGCCAATCGATATTTCAAAGAGCCTTTCACCGTTTGTAATGGTATTTGATGCAAATGGCAAATTAGTAATGTCCAGCGCCCAGCTAAACGGCAAAGATCCAAACTTCCCACAAGGAGTTTTAGATAGTGCAAAGGCAAAAGGCCAAAGCAGGGTCACCTGGATGCCGCAAACAGACGCCAGAGCTGCAACGATAACAACTTACTACAAGGACAAAACCGAAGGTTACGTGACAGCAGGCAGGTCTCTGCGCGAAGTAGAAAAAAGAGAACAGCTGCTCCAACTACAAACAATGTTAGCCTGGCTTGTGACCATGGGCGCAACATTTTTAGCAACCATGATATTTGTACCCACTCCAAGCAAACCTCAGCGCACTTCAACCCGCAAAAAATCTTGATTTTTAGCTTATAGTCTGTTATAAATTCTCCTTATGTTAGAACGAACAGGTCAACTGCCTCATATTAAAGAGGCCCAAAGACAAATGCTCGCAAATATTCCTTTTACTGGAAACAGTTTCCTAAGCATGATGATTGCTTTGGACCTCCCAGAAAAACCAGCAGGTCTTCGTATGCTAGATGTAGGCAGTGGTGCTTCTGACCTAACTGCCGTCTTAATAGCTTTAGGAGCAGACGCTTACGCGACAGACCCAATATATTCAAGCTCAGACGCAATATTAAAAGCTTATGAAGATGCCGGAAGATTGGCGGATCCGCTAACTTTCCAAATATTTGCCAAATCAAGAGCTCAACACCCGGAACGATACAAACCATTCTTTGCTTCTGATATGTCTGAATTCCCAGACAACCACTTTGATGAAGTATCGTCCATGCTCGCAGTAATTGGACACTTGGACACAGATTGGGAAGTACTTACAGCGTGCTTGGAAGAACTAGTCAGGGTAACACAAATTGAAGGCAAAATTCGCCTATCTCCGATTAATATGTTTGGCAAAAATGAGGGCGAGCAGAGAAAAATGCAAAGAACACAGAATCAGCTAAGAATATTCGACTGGCTTGACCAAAGGAGTGGTTACCTTGAATATGGCACAATTCCCGCATTGAATGTTGGCCCATCGGCGTCTACTCTGATTATCGAAAAGCTTGCTTCTCCAGCTTAGAGTTAAAAGCGAAAATTCGTAGTTTGTTCGGGTTTTGAACAATCTATCCTCAAGTCAACAAGTTTTAGCCTTAAAAAGATCGCGAATTTCCACGGTCCGTTGCGCCAAAAAGCCCGTTTTTTGCATTTTTTTTGGGTATTTATACAGAAAAACAGGGGAAAACAACAAAAAGCAGCTTTTTGCCAATAAAAAACAGCCATCTCTGGCTGCTTTATCTCTAACTAGTTAAAGTTACGTAGTCTCAGTATACCTTATGTGAAAACTTTTGGCAATAGGGCAAAATAAACAGCTTATAGTGTTTATGGTATAATATTTTATCGTGAAAGAATACCCAAATGGCCTCCATGCAAAGACCGAGGAACTTATTACAGAAGTAGCCACAAGAGACGACGGCAGAAAGGTGTACTTTTCAGCTTCTACATACGGCTATATGTATTTATGGGTAGGCGATCATGGTGCAAGCTACCACCGAGACTATCTTGAACAATTGGGACAAGGAAACGTTTACGAAGGCGTAAAAACAGTAGGCAATATTGCACTTACCACACCAGACACTCATTGGCCTTTTACCGAAGAGCTAGAATTGGCAAAAGAATTAGGTATTAAAAAATAGGCTTTTTTTAGAATACGGTGCTAAAATTAACCAAAACCCAAAGGCTTTTATGGCAAAAGACCTTAAACAAGCATAGAACATCCACCAATATATAGCCATTGCTTGCATCTGGTGATACAATTCTCCAAAATGGCAAACGATAGAACACAACCAGGCACAGGACCAATCCCAGACCGTTCACAATTTACCCCAGAAATGCATCAAGTGGCTAGACTATTAGAACATGGCGACCCTGGTTTTTCGTGGGAAGCGTACGACAAAATATATGACCATCTATCACTATTTCCAAAATACAGCGGACCAGCTGTAAATAAACAAAATGTCAGAGTAGCTACTTTTGGTCTTGCAGACCATAAAGTGGATATCCAACTACCCAACTTTGGAACGCTAATTAAATTAACTTACACGGATATGGACCTGCAGACTCTCAAAACCCAAATGAGACACGGCGATATTAACGTTACGAACCTGCAATTATGTTTCGTTTCTGGTACTAGAACACCACACAGACTACGACTTGATATATGGCGAGATGAAGACGAAGCACTTCAAATGGAAGCAAAAATAGTCGAGTGGAGCGTGGCCGAGAGTAAATTTGTAGATACTCAAGTTTTTCCAAACGATAGGTGGCACGAGAAAGAAAAAGGCATGCTGGAAGCTCTACTTGCTAGCAAAACAGACACTCTGCCGATTTTAGTATTCGGTCTAAGGGGCAAAGGTTCACCCATGACACCTATGGAAGAACTGCACCAACAACAACTTGCAAGAGATGAACAAAGAAGAGTTCAAAGAGATTCATTCGATAGATTCAACGAAGCGTTATGGGGAACCGAACCACGAAGATTTGAGCCTATTCGTCGACAATTGGAAGACGAAGAAGATGCACGCGCCGGTACATTGGATTATTGGAGCAGACTACGATATTCATACGGTGCGCAAGAAGCGGAGGAAGACTTACAAATCGTACGATCTGTAATCAGAGGTCTAACAACATCAGAACCTGTACTAGAAACGCCTATTGCCCAACCAGCACAAGAACAAAAACCGGCAAACGGACCTACTGGTTATAAACACAAAAGCCCGGAAGCCGAAAGGCAAAAATACTGGGATGGAAAAGCCCAAAGAAGCAAGAAAAATCAGGTAAAGACGAAACACCAAAGCAAGAAGAAATAAAACTCTTAAAACTTAACTTCTGTCCTTACATCAACATACTGACCGTTAATATACTGTCCATCACCCAAAACATATGTCTTTTTCGGGAGTGCCCGGTAAATTCTCCACACCGCACCACCAACCACATCCCTTATACTCTTAATCACAAATTCATCTTTTTGTGGTCTAGAGTTATAAATCTCTATGGCGTTTTTTATATCCGCTTCTTCAAAAATCTCAGCTGCTTCTGCCTCGAAATAAACACCATACGATCCATCCGAAACACTAGAATCAAAAATGACAATTGCAACCTGTGGGTTTTTTGCAATTAGCTTTGAATGTTTCGCTTCCTTATTAGATACCCAGTACAGATTATATTTGTCGTCGGGAACAAAAAAGACGGGGGATACCCACGGCCTACCACCCAAAGACGCAGTAGAAATTGTCATAAACTTGTTTTGGGAAATTATCTCTTTAGCTCTTTCTAAGTTCTTGTTCATTAGTCCGTCCAAGGCTGGCCGACACTAACCTGAATTTCTTTGTAGTGATCTTTTCCGGCCTCGTTCCATGCATGTACGCCAATCTTATGCTTGCCATTGCCGCTAAAGTTATAGTGGAATTTATAAACACCGCTATTGTCGTTATTTTTAGTGTCCTTCACAGTACCGTCTACAGAAAACTCCACTTTTGTAATGTTCCTGCCGGTTCTAACATGCGCCTCAACATCTAAACTTTGGTCTACCTGCGATTTATCGTTTGGAGTTGTAATGTCGGTATTAATGTCGTCCGGATTAACGTCCGGCTGGTTTTTAAGACCACTCGGAGGTTTATATTTATCGTCTCCCTGCGAATTTGCCCAAGCATCTATTCCTTCCTGCCAACGGTTTCTACCGTCTGTAGAAACAGGGTCGAATTCTAAAAATACATAGTAATCTTTACCATCTAAGGTCTTCTCAACCAAACAATCTTTTGTAGGTTCTGTTCCCTTTATAAAGTATTCGCTGCGCTTTGGCAGATCTTTACAAGGCAATCCGCCGCCTAAAGAATCAATTTCCAGTGCAATTACATTGTCCGGCTTGGCAAAACCTTCGTTATTTTTGCCCTCGAGTGCAGCCTGCATAATCCTGTTCCAAATAGGTGTTGCACCGGTTACC
Source organism: Saccharimonadales bacterium (SeqCode) (assembly GCA_035480415.1). GTDB lineage: Bacteria > Patescibacteriota > Microgenomatia > Curtissbacterales > GWA2-41-24 > DATIHT01. Next base: position 5,489 of record DATIHT010000042.1, read on the forward strand.
CCGGAAGCAATAGCAGGGTTCATTGCGGAATTGTCGTTGTTACCAACCCAAACGCCAACGGCAATAGAGGGCGTATAACCAACGGCCCAGTTGTCGCGCTTGTCGTCTGTAGTACCGGTCTTAACAGCAACCGTCTTACCGGCAACATTCAAAAGAGAGGAGGGGCCAAAAACCAAACTCCTGGCGTTGTTGTCCGAAAGTATGTGCGAAATAAGAAACGAAACGTCTTCGCCAATTACACTTTTACCCTTGGTATCCTTTTTCTCTTCCAAAGTTTTGCCGCTTTTGTCTTCTACTTTCAAAATGGCGACAGGGTCTACATACGTTCCGCGGTCTGCCAGAGTAGAATACCCGCTAACCAAATCCATAAGCCGCACCTCGCCGCCTCCCAGTGTTACTGCCAAGCCAAATCGCTTTAGATTATCGTCTGTCGGCTCCAAGCTCTTAAGCCCGGAATCATAAGCAGTCCTAAGCATGTTTTTAACCCCCACCAAAGCAAGCATTTTTACAGCCGGAATATTTTCCGAATTGGAAAGCGCAAACCTTACCTGCATCGGCCCGCGATATTTGCCGTCGTAATTAACAGGCTTGTATGGAGCGCCGTTTCCACCCGGAAACTCTGTTGGCACGTCCATAAGAACAAAAGAAGGAGTGTAGCCCGCTTTAAACGCTGTTGCATATGTAAAAGGCTTAAGTGCAGAACCAGGCTGACGAAGTGCAGTTGCAACATTTACCTGGCCATCGTAATCTTTGGCAAAGTAATCTTTAGAACCAATCATCGAAAGAATTTCGCCACTTTTTGGATCTTCTACAACCGCAGCACCATTGCCAACTTTAAAATCGCCAAGTTTGGCGACTTCTTCTGTCACAATCTGCTGTGCCTTATCCTGCAAAGTTAGATCTAAAGTTGTAGTAACCTTAAGACCACCTTGTTCCACCAAATTCGCCCCATATTTTGTCTCCAATAAATCTTTTACATAAAACACAAAATGCGGCGCTTTTATTCCGTTGTCGCTTGGGGCAAACGTCACGCTTGGAATATCTTTATCCAATTGGTCTTCCTGCGCCTTAGTAATATAACCGTCCTCGCGCATTCGCCTGGCAACACTGTCAGCACGTTCAATATATGCCTTAGGATTCGTTCCGTAAGGAGAATAATAAGAAGGCGATTGTGGCAAACCGGCAAGAATAACAGCTTCTGTCAAAGTTAATTCTTTGGCATTTTTTCCAAAATACGTTTGTGCTGCAGCTTCTATTCCCCAGGCGGTCCCGCCATAAGGCACCTCGTTTAGATAAATCTGCAGAATTTCGTCTTTTGTATATTTACGTTCGACCTGAATTGCCAGCATAAATTCTTTTATCTTTCTGGTAACAGATCGCTCCGGTGAAAGAAGAGTGTTTTTTACAACCTGCTGGGTAATTGTCGAACCACCCTGGGCACTCTGGAAAAGCAAAGTTCTAAGAATTACTCCGCGCAAAATACCCGCAATCGAAAACCCCTGGTGTTTATAAAAATCCTTGTCTTCGATAGAAATTGTTGCCTGTTTCACATAAGGAGGGAGATGTTGCCAATCTACAAGCGCCCGGTTTTTGTCGCCGTAAATGTCGTAAAGAAGTTTGCCGTTCCTGTCATAAATTTTGGTCGAAAGCGAAGAATCACGGCTGGTAAGTTTGTTTGGAGAAGGTAAATCTTTTGCAAATATTACAAAGGAAAATAAAGTTAAAATGATTAGCCCAATTAAAGAAACAAAAGCAAGAGTAGAAACAAGCCCGAAAAACCTTATCCAAAATCTGCGCTTGTTAAACGACGTACTCGTAGAAAAAGGGTGGTTAGGATGCGATCTTGCGGAAAGATTTGGAAGTTTGGTAATACGAAACTTGCGTGCCCCAGGCCGATGTGAAAACTGCATTTAGAACCTAACGGATATTATATAACTTAGTAAAGACAATGTTAAATCAAAAAGTTTGTTTGCCAGAAATATACAAAACACGATAAGATTCTAAATATGGATAAAGTTGAAGAACTTTTAACACGAGGGGTTAGTGAAATCCTTCCAACAAACGATGAGCTCAAAAAACTTTTAAAGAGTGGCAAAAAATTACGAGTTTACATGGGCTTTGATCCCACGTCACCGCAACTTCATATTGGTCACCTAGTAGGGTTAAGAAAACTTAAGCAATGGCAAGAGTTAGGTCACGAAGTCATTTTTTTAATTGGCGACTTCACAGCAAGAATCGGTGATCCCTCTGGAAAGAATGAGACTAGGCCGAAATTAGAAAAAGAAGTTGTCGAAGAAAACGCTAAGGAGTATAAAAAACAAGCAGGGAAAATCTTAAAATTCGATGGCGATAACCCCGTAAAAATCCGCTTCAACAGCGAATGGTTAGACCCTATGACAGCTTATAACTTTGTAAGCCTGGCATCAGAAACTACTTTCGTGCAAATTATTGAAAGAGATATGTTTCAAAAAAGAATTAAAACAGGCAAAAATTTATCGCTTCAAGAAATCCTGTATCCTCTCATACAAGGCTATGATTCTGTTGCTATGGACGTTGATGTTGAGGTGGGCGGACACGATCAGCTTTTTAATATGATGATGGGAAGGCATCTTATGCGTAAACTAAAAGGGAAAGATAAATTTGTTATGACATTGCCACTCTTAACCGATAAAGAAGGTAACAAGATTGGAAAAACTTCAGGAAACGCTGTCGCCCTTACAGACACGCCAACGATGATCTTTGGCGATATTATGAGTATTCCTGATAATGTCATTTACGACAGCCTACTTTGCATGACAGATATATCCATAGAAAAAAAAGAGTCGATAAACAAAGCAATGATTCAAGGCGAAAATCCAGTACAGTTTAAGAAACTTTTAGCTTTTGAAGTTGTCAAACAGTTGCATGGCGAAGAAGCCGCAAAAAAAGCACAGGAAGATTTTGAAAACACTTTTTCAAAAGGCCAAATTCCACAAGACGTACCTACTATTAAAATAAAAGAAGCAAGCGTAGAGCTTGTAGATTTCCTAGTCGACAATAATTTGGCCCCCAGCAAATCCGAAGCCAAAAGA
>DATIHT010000043.1:0-1723 GCA_035480415.1 Saccharimonadales bacterium (SeqCode)
TCTTTTGGCTTCGGATTTGCTGGGGGCCAAATTATTGTCGACTAGGAAATCTACAAGCTCTACGCTTGCTTCTTTTATTTTAATAGTAGGTACGTCTTGTGGAATTTGGCCTTTTGAAAAAGTGTTTTCAAAATCTTCCTGAGCTTTTTGCGCAGAGTTTTCGTCGTTCAGCTGTTTAACAATTTCAAAAGCCAATTTTTTCTTGTACTGCATAGGGTTATTTCCACTTGCTACGGATTTTTCGATTTCTTCAACCTCTTTTATTGGTACGTCTGTTAAGAATTCCAAGGCTTTTACAATTACATCATCGGATAGGCTCATGATCTCTCCGTATAAATTTGTCGGTGTGTCTGTAAGTGCAATAACGTTATTTGTGGTTTTACCGATTTTGTTTCCCACTTTGTCTGCAAGAAGCGGTGTTGTTAATACAAACTTTTCTCTGTTTTGGATCTCCTTAACAAGCTGCCTGCCGGCAAGCATGTTAAATGTTTGGTCAGAACCACCAATTTCGAGGTCTACGCTCATTGCCACCGAATCGTATCCTTGTAAAAGCGGGTATAAAAATTCCCGAAGGTTAAGTGATTCTTTTGCTTCTAGTCTTTTCTGGAACAGGTCTCGTTCGATTAATTGCTGAACAGAAAAATGACCGGCTATGTTTAAAAGTTCAGCTAAGGTTAATTTATTTAACCAGTCTCCGTTGTATCTTATTTCTATTGGATTATCTCCTGAGAAGTTAACAATTCTTCCTGCTTGTTTTACGTAGTCAGTGGCATTTTTCTTTAGCTCTTCGTTTGATAGGAATCTTTCTCGGGTTTTCATTTTTCCAGATGGGTCACCTGCCTGGCCTGTGCCGTCTCCTATTAAGAAAATTACATGATGGCCTGCCTTTTGAAACTGTGCCAATTTTTTTAGACCAACCATATGTCCTAAGTGTAGTTGCATGCCTGTTGGGTCAAATCCCTGGTAAAGGGTTAACTTTTTGCCTGAACGCAGAACTTTTTCCAGCTCGGCTTTTGTGGGAAGTATTTGATCTACCCCACGAGTTAGAAGTTCTTCAACTTTATCCATATTTAGAATATTATACTTAATTTCAACTTTTTTGAAATTAAGTTAGATCTTCCTTTGCTTCGCAAAGCAACGTATCCAATTTCCACAATGGTGAAAATGGGATATAATACCCTTTAGATTTAAATGCAGTTTTCTCATCGGCCTGGGGCACGTAAGTTTCGTATTACCAAACTTCCAAATCTTTCCGCAAGATCGCATCCTAACCACCCTTTTAGTTCGGGTACTTCGTTTAACAAACGCAGGTTTTGGATAAGGTTTTTTGGACTTGTTTCTACCCTTGCCTTTGTTTCTTTAATTGGGCTTATTATATTAACTTTATTTTCCTTCGTAATATTTGCAAAAGATTTGCCTTCCCCAAACAAACTTACAAGTCGCGATTCTTCGCTTTCGACAAAAATTTACGACAGGAACGGTAAACTTCTTTACGACATTTACGGCGACAAAAACCGGGCGCTTGTTGATTGGCAACACCTTCCCCCTTATGTAAAGCAGGCAACAATTTCTATTGAAGACAAGGATTTTTACAAACATCAGGGTTTTTCGATTGCGGGTATTTTGCGCGGAGTAATTCTTAGGACACTGCTTTTCCAAAGTGCCCAGGGTGGTTCGACAATTACCCAACAGGTTGTAAAAAACACTCTTCTTTCACCGGAGC
>DATIHT010000044.1:0-11257 GCA_035480415.1 Saccharimonadales bacterium (SeqCode)
ATCATCATCAAAGGCAGTGTAATTAGAACCGCAACTGCAGTAGATGCAATTAGAGTAGTGGAAACTACAATCGGAATTGATTTAATAAATTCACCAATAATTCCACTAGCAACCAAAAGCGGTAAAAATGCCCAGACGGCAGTAATTGTCGTCGACCAGATAGGAACGATAAAATCCCGAATTACCAGAAGCCCGGTTTCGTTTGGTGTAAATTTTCTAACTCTCCAATAAGCAGTAACGGCAGTCACAATAACAATTGCATCATCTACCAAAAGACCAAGGGCAAGAAGAAGCGAAAACAAGGATAAAAAATTAATGGTAAGTCCCATCAACCTCATCACAGTAAAGGCAATCAAAAACGAGAGGGGAATACAAAAAGCCACCACAAGCGCCTGTCTTATCCCCAAAAATATGAAAAGTACCAAAATTACCAAAAGTATGGTGTCGCGGAAACTGCCGAGTAAATCTGTAAATTGCTTGTTAACCAGCTTGGCCTGATCGCTGACAGAAATCAAACTAAACTCGCCCTCATACCCCTTGAGCGCCAAATCGGCAGACGCTCTTGCATCGGCAACTGCCTTGTCGATGTTTACTGAATCTGTCTTAAATACGGAGAAAGTAACAACCCTTTGAGCATCTGAATTAACGCTTCCGTAGTAAGCTTGCGACTGGTTGGGCTTGGACCTGGAAATAACAGTGGCAACATCGCCAAGCTTAACAATCTGCCCGCCAAGATTCACATTAAGTTCCCGAAGGTCGGAAACAGACTGAACTGTTGGGTCGATAGTTAAACTCAATGAAGACGCGTCTGTGTTTAAAATACCGGCAGGCTGTGAATGTACAGCTGTATTCACTGCTCTGGACAAAGTAAGAGGATCCACCTTGTATTGCCTGGCAGCATCATTTTTAATTAAAACCTGAACTTCCTGTTCTTCTATACCGGAAATTACGACTTTTTTTACACTTGGCAGTTTTTCCAATTTGTCCTGTAAGTTCTTGGAAAAACTAATTAGCGATGCATCGTCGGATTTTGTCGTGACAAGAAACGTCCATACCGGTTGATTCTCAAAATCCAGCTTTTGAACTACTGGAGTTTGAACATCGCTTGGAAGGCTATTAACAGTATCAACCGCGCTTTTTACGTCGTCCCGTGCCTTGTCAGGATCAACTCCGGAATTAAACTCAACTGTAGTTGTGGAAACGCTATCGGCGGACGTAGAGCTTATTTTAGAAACCCCCGCAATACCGTTTAAGCTGTCTTCAATAGGTACAGAAACAAGAGATTCAACATCAGAAGGCCCTGCACCGGGAAATACGGCATTAACAATTACAATCGGAATTTTAACCTCGGGGTTCAGCCTTCTTGGAAGCTGCAAAAAGCTGAAAATTCCCATCGCAAAGATAGCAATTATCAAAAGCAGGACAAACCTAAAGTTTGTTAAATACTTTGCAATTGGCGAATTAAGTAATTTTGGGTCAAATTTTAATTGACCAAGATATGAAGTTTTTTCAGCCATGGAAGTTTATTTAACGCTGATTTTGTCACCGTTTACTATATTTCTGGAAAGAATTACGAAATCGTTTGTATCCAGCCCAGAAACTACTTTTACAAACTTTCCCTGCAAAGCTCCAAGAGTAACCGTTTTGCTTGCGGCGTGGTCTCCATTTGCAACGAAGATATAAGTTGAGTCCTGAGTTTGGTGAACAGAGTCCAGTGGAACCAGAGTACTTCCATCATCGGAAACAACCTCAACCGGGACGTGAATGTTTACAAAACCGTTATCTGCAAGAAGATCTGCCACCTCGCGGTCCAAAGTAAATATTATGGAATATAACGAACCGTCTGTTGCCTCGCCGGAAATATAAGTTGGTGTTACCTGATAAACTTTGCCGTCTATTTCAAAATCGGCAGGTTCAACTGTAGAGACAGCTCTTGCAATAGATCCGGGAACCTGGGCAACTGCAGTAAGCTCACTTTTGTTTCCGGTCAAAGTTAAAAGAGTTGTTCCTGGGTTAACAGATTGGCCGACCCTAACGTTTATTCTCTCAACTGTGCCTGCAAACGGAGCAGCAGGTGCCATTTGAGCTGCCATTACCTGTGCAAGCGAAAGTTGTAATTTGCTTATATCCTTCCCAAGTTCTAAAGATTTTTGCTGTAAATCAAGCTGATTTAGCGCAATGTCTTTTTGCAAATCCGAAAGTTTTGCAGGCGGATTATCGCCGGAAGCCTGATACTGGGAGTTTCTTAAAGAAGAATTAAGCTGTGCATTCGCAGCAGCAAGCTGGGTTCTTTGCGCTCTGGCACTGGCAATTGCCGCGTCGTTTGATCCGCCAACATTGGAAGCCTGCAAAGCCGCAATACTTGCATCGATCTGAGAAATTGTCGAATTGTTGTAATCAATTATTCCTTGTGTGTCGGAAACCGATTGATTTGTAATGTCGCGCAACTTGTCGCTGTTTTCGTCTGTTTTATTTGCAACATCCCGCTGTTTGTTTAAAAGGTCGATCTGTGTTGGGAAAGTATCAACTGTATTTTGGTATTGCCTGTTGGCAATCTGGGCCTGGACTCCCTGTGCGTTCCCACCCTGGTAATTCGTAGAAAGCGAAACCAATGTTGTGCCCCTGCCTACTGTTTGGCCTTCGACAACGTTAATTTTAGAAACAACTCCAGGTGTTAGGGCAACAATCTTAACTACGCCGCTTTTCTGAACTTGTGCCTGGACCGTAATTTTTGGTGATGTACCCACAGAATAAACACTAACTTCTTTTGGCTTTGCCTCAACTTGCGTAGCCTCAGTCTTAGGTTTTCTAAGGAAACTGCCTGCAAATATCAAAAGGAACAAAAGCGCCAAAAGCACGAAAAAAGAGGTCAGTGGGCGTTTGTCCACAAACCTTAAAATTGTCTTACTTTTTTTCTGAAATAATCCCTTAAAGCTTGTAAAAAGTTGGGCAGGCAAGCGAAATATTCTTGCCTTAAACATAAGAAACGAAATTATAACTTAAATGCTATAGGATATCAAGCACTTACTTAGTGGGCTTAGACGAAGCTGAAGGTGTTGAACTTTCAGCTTGGGTAACACACGGTGCCAGTTTGGCTTTTTCGGCTGCTGTCAGATTAGAAGCATCTCCTGCCTGAACTATTTTTTGCAGTTCGTCAGGAGAAAGAGTTTGCTGTACACACGAAATATTTACCATTCCAATTCCCGGCAAGTTTGTTTCCGAAGGAGCGCTTGTCTGGCTTGGCACGGATTGCTGTGGGCTAGGGTTAGAAAGAAGAGAGCTCAATGCGCCTTGTCTTACTTGGGAGAAGATCAAAAGAAGAAAAAAGGCGCCAATTACAATCCAGACAACATGAAACACTACAGAAAGGTAGTGGTCAATCACGTGTATTGTTGGTCTTTTTGGCATTGTCGGAGCAGAAACTGTGGCTGGTGTTGTTTTCTTTGCCCTTGGCATATGTCGCACAGCATAAATAATCCACGCATAAAATGCAATATGTAAGTTTGTATTGCCACCATAGTGAATGTAAAATAATTACATGGCCACGGATACCCCCAAAAAAGAAGATGTTCTAGGAGAAGCTGAGGCTATATTTGGGAAAAGTAGCGAGCTTTCTTCAGAAGAGAAAAAGAAGCAAAGGGAATTCGAAGAGGTGGCTCTCCTTAAGTGGACAAAGGATTTGCTTGACATGGAGCCTGAAGCCGCAGTGCCTACATTCAAAAGACTTTATCGCGAGGGGAAAGAAGCAGGGGCAAGTTTAACAGAACAAAGAAGTCCTATGGCCGTTGGGCATGGGAGGATGTCTTTAGACTCACTGGCAGATACAGCTGAAGAAAAACTGACAGAACTAACTAAGGCCGGCGAAAATCCACTTTTAGATCCAGAACCTAAACGAGTCAACATTGCAGATAAAGCCTTATGGACAAAAATAAACAATGTTGCTCAAGCGACTAAGAGGACGCAATGACCAGAGAATTTGAAAACCAGCGCCCCCTTGTGCCCACAGTTGGTTTTCTCCTTTCTACTCTTACAATAGATGTATTAAAATCATGGTGGATTAAAAACCAAAAATGATGGACCCAAAAAAGCTTGAAGAAGCAAAGAAGAAATTAACAGAAGAACAGTACAATATCTGTTTCCTGAAAGGGACTGAAGCACCAGGCAGCGGAAAGTATACATATAATAAGAAGAAGGGTATGTACTATTGTGTTGTCTGCAACAGCCCTCTTTTTGCATCCGACGCAAAATTTGAAAGCGGTACAGGTTGGCCTAGTTTTGACAAAGTCGCAGAAAATAAAAACGTTAAGCTGGAAAAAGATCTTTCACTCGGAATGGCCAGAACCGAAGTAGAATGCGCAACCTGCGGAGCTCATCTTGGCCACGTTTTCGACGACGGCCCAACTGACACAGGCAAAAGATACTGCATTAACTCCCTAGCTTTAGAATTTAAAGAAAAATAATTAATTAGCCGACGATGTTGCCTGCATTGTCCAAAATTTGGATTTAGCCTTTTTAGACGCCATAATCTAATACTAGCAATAATAAGATGTAGCAGCAAATGATACAATTACAAAACAAAAATGAATCTTTTCTTCGATATTGAAACAATCCCGGCACAGGATGAGCAGCAGGCAATTCTAAAAGAAATCCACGCCAAAAAACTTGCAGATGGTAAAAAGGTTAGTGAAAAATTTGAAGAGTACCTGACAGCAACCAGTTTCGACGGCGCATTTGGCTCCATCATCTGTATTGGTTATGCGATTGATGACGATGAAGTAGAGGTGCTTTACGGGGAAGAAAAACAAATCCTAAAAGATTTCTGGGCAATTGCCAAGAGTCAGCGAAAATTTATTGGTTTTAACAATATGGATTTTGATCTGCGTTTTATTTATCAGCGCTCTGTCATACAGGGAGTCTCTCCTACCCAGAACCTAAGTTTTGCCCGATACCGAAACGACCCTATCTACGACATTATGTGGGAGTGGAGAAAATGGGCAAGAGAACCTTCCGTATCTTTGGATACTCTTGCCAAAGCGCTTGGTATTCCAAGTAGCAAAGGCGGGGAAATAGAAGGCAAAAATGTCTGGCAGGCATACAAAGATGGTAAACTTGCCCAAATCTGTGAATATTGTAAAAAGGATGTAGAGGTAACAAGAGCAATATATAAGAAGATGGTATTTGCAGAGCAAGTGAAATTAGAAATCTAAAATGATGCCAAAAGTAGGGGACAGTGCTCCTGATTTTAAATTACCGGACCAAAACGGAAAAGTAAGAACCCTAAAAGAATTTAAAGGGCAAAGCGTCCTTGTCTATTTTTACCCTAAAGACTTTACCTCCGGTTGTACAACAGAGGCGTGTACTATCCGCGATTCTTTTCCAAACTTTAAAACTCAGGATTTAGTTGTTCTTGGAATAAGCGCAGACACAGTTGAAAGTCACAAGAAGTTTGCAGATAAATACAAACTGCCATTTACTTTGCTTGCCGACCCGGACAAAAAAGTAATTAATCTTTATGGTGTTTGGCAGAAAAAGAAGTTTTTAGGAAAAGAATATATGGGAATAGCCAGAAGCTCTTTTCTACTTGATAAAAAAGGTAAAATTGCAAAAGTCTACAACAAGGTAAAACCGCCAATTCACGCAGCGCAAGTACTAAAGGATTCAGAAGAACTTAAGTAATGCAGCAAATAACCATAAACACCACAAAACACAACGAAGTTGTAGACATAACAGAAGAAGTTAACGAAATCCTCTCAAAATCCAAAAGCGAAGAAGGCCTGGTGAACATAACAACTCTCCACACCACATGCGCACTAACAACAGCAGATCTAGACCCAGGAACAGACGAAGACTTACTTGAAGCAGTAACAAAGATGTTTCCCGAAGGTAACTGGCGTCATGGTCACAACCCTGGCCACGTAGGGGAACACATCATGTCGTCTCTAATAGGAATGACAGTAACTCTTCCTTATAAGAATAAGAAACTCATACTTGGAACATGGCAAAGAGTTATTCTTGTTGAACTCTCTGGTCCAAGACAAAGAGAGTTAATCGTATCAGCAGTTTGAAATAGGAGTAAAATATAACTATGAAGGGTTACATCCACGACATTAAAGATCAGGCAATCGAAAACACCTTCTTCAGGAAAGTTCTCGAAAGTGGCAAACACACTCAAATTGTTTTAATGAGTCTGCCGGAGGGAGAAGAAATTGGTATGGAAACCCACGACGATAACGATCAGGTGCTGTATATCGTCCAAGGTTCGGGCAAAGCAATTTTAAACGGAGAAGAAAAAGCTTTTAAAAAAGACGACATCTTTCTCGTCCAGGCAGGGACAGAGCATAATTTTGTAAATACAGGAGAAGAAGACCTAAAAATAATAACAGCCTATTCACCAGCACATCACCCGGAAGGAACAATACACGAAACTAAAGCAGACGCCCAAAACGCGCAATATTAGTGCATAAAACCTACAACACCCCGCTTTCTCAAAAACTAGGTATTAAAGAAGGATCGACCTTAATTGTTATCAACTCACCAGCAAACTACACCGCAACACTTGGAAAACTTCCAGTAGGGGCGAGTGTGTCAAAAACACCTCAAACAAACTCAGAACTTATTCAATTTTTCGCAAAGAGTAGGGAAGAGCTAGTGAAAAAATTGAAAGAAATAAAACCTTACCTCTCCCCCGCCGGGGCACTCTGGATCTCATGGCCCAAAAAAACATCACACATTCAAACAAACCTTGATGAAAGTTTTGTAATGGGGGAGGGACTCAAATCTGGTTTAGTTGATGTTAAAGTTACTAAAGTAGACGAGGATTGGTCTGCCCTCAAGTTTGTCTTCCGCCTTAAAGACAGATAACATCAGGCATGTCAATGCCTTGTTTTTTAACTCCCCTCTTCATATATTAAGAATATGGCAGACACAGACGACAAAGTTGTAGACGCAGAAATTGTAGAACCCTCTGGTGACGACGACTCTAAACTCCTTTTGAGTTTAGACGAAATGATCAAAAACCACGTAGAATTAATCGATAAGTCCAGAACAGAGCTCACAGAGCAAAGAGACATGCTCAAAGACTCTTTCGAAAGCGACGCAACTTATCAGGAGCATCAGGAAGAAGTTAAAAAAGTAACAAAGGTTAGAAATGCCACAAAAGCAGAAATAATGAAAAAGCCTTCTGTTGCCCTAATTGCCGAAAAAGTAAAAAGTCTTCAGTCTCAACTAAAAGAATACACAGCAGCACTTTCCGATTATCTGCGCGAATACCAAAGAGTTTCCGGTCAAAGCACGTTCGAGGGCAAAGATGGCGAAGTCCTGGAAATTGTGTACGTTGCAAAACTAAAGCGAATAGACAAGGTAAAACGTTAGTTTGAAACTCACAAACCTAACAAGAAAAACTATTCTTGCCACAGATTTAAAAGAAGCCGTATCCCCTACTGATAAATTTCTGGGACTTTTGAAAAAATCTAACCCTCGCTCACTATTTTTTACTACAAGGTTCGGTATTCACACTCTCCTTCTTGGCACTCTCATTGATGTTATTGTTATGGACAACAAAAATAGGGTAGTAAAACAGCAAACAGTTAAGCCAAACCAGCTTTTTATTTACAACCCTAAATACTCCAAAGTAATAGAACTCCCGCGGGGAGTTATCAAAAAATCCAAAACTCAAATAGGTGACAAGTTGTCAGTCAAAACTCAATAGGTGATTAGCTAATTAGTGTACTCACATTTAAAATCGCCGGTTTCGACATCAATCTCAATATCTGCACAGTAAGAGTAGTCATCCATCCATTCAACGTCAATTTTATCTTGCTCAATTCCTGCCCCACTCAAAATATTTAAGACTGCTTTTCTGTCTTTTTCTATTTCTTCAACGTAACCACCTGAAATATCTCCTTGGATACCTCCGCCCCTCAAATATACCTTTATTGCGTCGGTTCCCGATAAACCGATAAAATCGCCTACTGCTTTTTGTATATTCTCTTTGTCTCTTTCTGCATCAGCCAAATGTCCAAGTAATGCTGTTTTTCGTTGCTCGTCCCAAATAACCAAACCTATACATGGGCCCAAAGCATCAGTATGAATTACAGTACCTGCTTCTGCCGTTTTAAATTGAAACATATCTACCCAAACAAGAGGTTTAGGTAGATATCTATCCCTGTCCATTTGGAGGATTATACTAGCCTGCCTGTTATAATCAAAATCAGATGAATGTTGTCAATTTCAAACTATATATGAAAATGATACTAATTATTTTTGCAGTCTTAATAATATTCTATATTTTGATAAGCGTCGTTCGCGTATTTCATAAGATTGGAATAAGTAGACAGCTAATCACCAAAAGCCAGCCATACACCCAAGAAGGTACCAAAAGCGCAGTTATTTTTATTGGTGATAGTACAGGCGTTGGAACAGGTTCCGGAACAAACAAAGATTCTGTCGCCGGAAGACTTGGACAGGATTATCCAAAAGTTACAATCGACAATCTAAGTAAAAATGGCGCCAAAGTAGAAGATATTTTACCAATCATAAAAAATCTTCCGGATAAAAAATATGAACTTATTGTCATTCAAATCGGTGGCAATAACGTCATCCATTTTTCAAACCTAAATACAGTTGAGGCAAATTTGGACGAATCTGTAAAAGTTTCAAAAGAAAAAGCAGACAATGTCATTTTAATAACAACCGGCAACGTAGGCCTGGCGCCATTTTTTCCCTGGCCAATAAACACAATTATGTCCTCAAGATCCAAAACTCTAAAAGACGCGGCAGTCGACATATCTAAAAAATATGGTGCATATTACGTAAACCTTTACCAAAATAAAAATAATGATCCGTTTGCGAAAGACCCAAAGAAATATCACGCCATAGACGGCCTTCATCCATCAAGCGATGGTTACGGTATTTGGTACCAAATGCTCAAAGACACACTAGATTCAAACTCCATTAAAATTTAGCTACCCAAACATTTACCGAAGCGTTATAATCAAATAATGCAGCGTGGTATTGCAACTTTCACTCTCGATTATGGCAAGTGTCCTCCTTGGCTTTTCCAGCGGATGGTCAAACTGGGCCGCGAAATAACTCAGGTACTTATAGACGAATTCGGTCCGGATGAATTTATAAAAAGAATAGGGGATCCTGTTTGGTTTCAATCACTTGGAACGGTTCTTGCTTTCGACTGGAATGCCTCCGGCCTAACAACCATCTTAACAGCAGCTTTAAAAGAAGCTATTAGATATCAGGAAAAAGATCTTGGTGTGTTTATCTGCGGAGGCAAAGGTAAAACTTCTCTAAAAACCCCTGACGAAATTCAAAATTGGGGACAAAGGCTTAACATGCCGCAGAGTAATGTTAAGAATCTTGTCTATAATTCCAAGATGTCTGCAAAAGTCGACAGCTCGCTAATCCAGGATGATTATCAGATTTATCATCATGCATTCTTTTTCTCCAAAAGTGGAGCATGGACTGTAGTGCAACAGGGGATGAATACCAAAAACCAAACTGCGCGCCGTTACCATTGGCATTCAAAAAATGTTGAAGATATTGTTTGTGAACCACATTCGGGAATTGCGTCCCAATTAAAACGTGCATCAACTCTAAACTTAACAGCAAAAGACAGCTCCAAAAGCAGAAACGTTTCGGCACAACTAGTTTCAACATCATACGAATCACTCGAGAAAGACATCAATATAATAAGGAAACATGCCTCATCAACGAGCAAGATGATCGCACTTGAAAGCGGTGATGAAAAATTAACACTTCTTGAGTTATCCGATAAAGATTTCAGACATCATCCAGTGGAACTCGAAAACTTTTTCCAGAGCAAATATTTAAAGAAGATTTTTCAAAAACTTTGCTATGAAAAGCCGGAAAACTACGAAGCACTTCTGGCAACAGAGGGCGTAGGTCCCAAGACCATTAGAGCGCTGGCGCTTGTTGCAGAAATCATCTATGGTGCCAAACCTTCGTTTGAAGACCCTGCTCGTTACAGTTTTGCGCATGGCGGCAAAGACATGATCCCGTACCCTGTAGACAGGGAAACTTATGACCAGACTATAGAGACATTAAAAGATGCAGTCAAAAAAACAAGAATTAACCAGATAGAAAAAGACAAAGCACTAAGGCGTTTGGAAACAAGCTCTAAACTCTAAACAATCCCTTAACAACTCTTATTGCCCTTTGAGAGTATGATTCCGATACCAGCTGCCAGTCTATTTTAGAAACATAATTGACTCCATCGACAAGCGTTGGATTAAAATCATAAACACCCCTGGCCTGCGGTGAAAATTTAAAGCTAACTACAACAGTATCTCCGGGTATCACCTTTTCCTTATTTGTTTGAATTCCTAAAAAATTAACAGATGGAACTTCTGATGCGATAGCTAAATCGTCTCGGCTCCAAATATAATTACCGGTATTTTTAACTATCATCTGGCCAACGTTTTCACTTCCGGCAATTACGTACTTTGGTAAATATATTTTTATCATTTCTGCCGTGTCCGACCTTACAGGTGCACCAGCCGCCTTCGGCAGATTCGCAATTGCCTGGTACTGACTATAATATTTAGCACCCTGAACTTTAGGATCATTCCTAAAAGAAAAATTCTCAAAAGGCCCACCTGAAAAATCAAAAATAAATGGAGTTACGGCAACTACTCTTTTATCTCCCCACACGCCGCCAAAAGCTTCTTTGTAGTAACTGGCCACGGTTTCTTCAGAAAGGGCAGCTCTGCTCCAGCCAGTCTCCGTTATAAAAACCGGTAAGTCCTTATTGCCGGATTTTGCGCTTATTTGTTCAAGCTCCCATTTATAGCCATCAATACCTGTTCTGCCGGATTTTACAGGGCTTGCCGAAAATCCGGGGTTGGGATAAGAATGAGAGGCCCAGCCATCCAGTCTGCTAAAAATCCCGGGAACAGCAGCATCCATTTGGTCAAAAAACTTTCCGGCTTCAACCGAAGAGCTTGAATCGCCAAGTGCCAAATCCAAAGGTGCCTCCAGAACAAAAAAATCCGAATTCTTGGCCTTTAGTGCATTTATAGTTTTATCAAGCTCTTTTGCATAGTCGGAAGCATCTACTTTTCCGCCCCATTCAGCTGCCCTGTTTACCTCGTTATAAACCTGAATGTACTTGTTTTTTGTAGGGAAATAAAGCTTTGCAAAAAAATCTGCCCATGCTTTTGCATCTTCGTCTGTTGGGTGCTGCCAATAACCCTGAGAGTCAAAAGCAGTCGCAATACGCACAATT
>DATIHT010000045.1:0-6264 GCA_035480415.1 Saccharimonadales bacterium (SeqCode)
GAACTTTTTTCATTATCTTTTTTAGTTTAGCCCCTTTTTGAGATTTAGGGCAAGCTTCCTGATATATCTTCCTTTTGTTTTCAACAAAAGCGATATATCGTAATTTTCTCGCAAAGCTCAAAGTCTTACGATATAATCTAGAGACCCCATGCGAAAGTTAGCTGCTTTTTTCTTAGTTTTGATATTTTCCCTTTTTGTTTTTGTTGTTCCCACGCACGCTGATGAAATTTCGGATTTGCAAAAGCAGATAGACTCTCTTTCTTCTCAGCTTGATCAATCCAAAAAAGCAACGACGCCTCTTGAGAGTGAAGTAAAATCCCTGCAGGCACAATTTGACTCTATTCAGGCTAAAATTGCCCAGCTTCAGAAGCAATTGCAGCAAAGCGAGGACGATCTGGAATTTCAAAAAAAAGTGATGGCAAGAACGGTGCGGAATTTTTACATGAATAGTTTTACCGATATTCCGCTTCTTACGATTCTTGCGTCCGGTGATGCGACAGATACCCTTAAGCTAATTGCTTATCAGCAGGAATCGAGCACAGAGGATAAGCAGACAATTTCTAACATTGGCGAGCGGATTTCCAAACTTGCAGATGACAAAAAGAGACTGGCTTCTGCTTCTTTGCAAATTAATAAGCAATCGCAATTTTTAAGGGGACAAATTGCTTCTGCTAAATCGTTCCAGTCTCAACTTGCAGGGCAGATTGCTCAGCTTAGTGCCAGACAACAGGAAATTATCAGCGCCAAGTCCGGTACTTTTACAACTTCGGTTGGGGATGTGCCGCTTGCCGATGACCCAAACTCTGCGCCCTCGTATAATCCGGGTTTTTCACCGGCCTTTGCCCCTTTTTCGTTTGGTGCGTATTCTCACCGAAATGGCATGAGCCAATATGGTGCCAAGGCTCTGGCTGCTGATAAGAATTACAAAGACATAATCCAATGGTATTACGGACATGGTGTAAAAAAAGACGATGGTATGCCCTCTAGTATTAATGTGCAGGGATACGGAGATATGGATTTTCAGAAGTATCTTTATGGTATTGCAGAAATGCCATCTTCATGGCCTGGCGATGCGCTAAAGGCACAAGCAGTTGCTGCAAGGACGTATGCCAAGGGTGCCGGCAAACCGATTTGTACTACAGAATCGTGTCAGGTGTTTTCCAAGAGCAAGAGTGACAATCCGCCGGATTCCTGGAAAGCTGCTGTTGATGCCACTAACAAAGAGGTAATAGACGGGGATGTTTCTGCACAGTATTCTTCTACAACCGGCGGCTGGATTAATACAAACGGAGGTTTTTGGGACACAAAATGCAGAGCCAAAGATTGCTGGACTGCCGATGCTTACGAAAAAATTGCCGGTTCGCCGTGGTTTTATAAGGGGTGGTATACGCAGAGCTATTCCAGTAGTTCGGACAAGTGCGGCAAAAGCAGCCCTTGGCTTACCGGAGAGGAAATGGCAGATATTCTCAACGCGTGGTTAATTCAGGGTAAAGATGGAATAGAAAGCGGCAGAATTACACCGGTGACGACTTCTTGTTGGGGTGGAAACCCTTACTCGATGTCGGATTTGCGAAACCTTGCGGATGCAAAAGCAGGGGGAGCTGTTTCTTCTGTTTCTTCCGTTTCTGTTTCTTACGGCAGTAATGGGTCGACTGCGAATGTTTCTTTCAGTACCAACAAAGGTAGTATTTCCATTTCGGGTTCTGATTTTAAAACTATATTTAATTTGCGCGCACCAGGATATATTTCTCTAAGGAGTCCACTCTATAACCTAGAGCAGAAGTAGTCAAAGTGGAAAGTCCCAGCCAAGGGCTGGTCCGTCTGTGGCGGAAAAGTGTAAAGTGGACTATATGCGAAAGCTGTTGGGATATAAATTCCACATTCTGGCATTTTTAATTTCTATTTTGGTTTTGAGTCGGTTTTTGTTCGACACGGATTTGGGTTGGCATCTTGCGATGGGTAATTGGTTTTTAGATCGCGGTGAATTTATAAAGGTTGACCCGTTTTCCTGGACAGTGCCAGGTTACGCCTGGTTTCATAACTATTCTTTTTATCAGGTTTTTGTTGCTTTTCTTTTTAGAAAACTAGGTTTTACTGCGCTTGCTGTTTTATTTGGTCTGATTCCAAGCTTGGGTGTACTTATCATGCTTCCAAAGCGTATTTCGTGGCAGCTGTTGATATCTGTTTTTTTTGGTGTTCTTTTGGTGTCTGCATTTGCCGGTATTAGGCCTCATATGGTTGATTTTTTTCTTTTTAGTGTACTTTTGGTGCTTTTGGAAAAGAGAGCGTTTGAAAAAAAGTTTTTGGTTCCTTTTTGGTTTTTACTATTTTTGGTTTGGGCAAACTTTCATGGAGGTTATTTTATTGGTTTTTTAGCATTTGCTGCTTTCTCGCTTGTAAGCTCTCTTTTTGGCAAAATGGAGGGGAAAGCTATAAATTGGATAGTTGTTTTTGCAGCAATTGTTGCGGGGTATTTTGGCAGTTTAATTACTCCTCTTGGGATTAATTTCGGTCATGCAGTTTTTTTTGAATATGGCCTTTTTCATGCGTGGCTTAACATTGCCGAATTTCAACCTGCCGTTATTATTTTTCCCCACGACGTTTTTTTTGCTCTAACTGGGGTAATCTTTTTGATTTTGGTAATAAAAACTGATCTTTCCAAAAACTTTCCAATGTTAAGTCTTGGCTTTGTGCTTTTTGTGCTGCCATTTTTGCTGGGATTTCTGCTGGTTTTTTGGGTTTCCTATTTTATTTTTATAAGCGCAAGATATTTTGATTTTAAATTTATCTTTAAATGGAAGTGGGAAATGTTACCAGCAGCTTTATGCCTGATTGCTGTGGTTTTAGGGTTCTTTAGTTATATTTTGACTTCAAATAAGCTGGATGGTGGCTTTGAGGGAAAAGATTATTATCCCAAGGAGGCTTTGGAATTTATGGTTAAGACTCATTTAACTGATGGTTTATTTAATCAGTTTGGATGGGGAGGCTATATTGATTTGTATTATCCACAAATTAAAGTGTTTATTGATGGAAGAATGACAGGTTGGGTAAGGTCAGATGGGGTTAGTATGCTTTCCCAGTACACCTCTATTGTGGGTGGGAAGTGTGAGGTTTTAGACAAATATGATGTAAAAATTGTTTTAATGCAGAAGAATTTTAAGAATATTTGTTTTGCCAACTGGAATCAGGTTTATGCCGATAACATTGCGGTAGTTTTAGTCAAGCCTTAGAATTGTATGGATGCCTCATTTGCCAAACATTATCACGAGTAATCCTTTTACCACCTTTGGTGTAAATCCAACTGGTATAAGTTTTGAATCTGAAGAGCCTGGAGAAAAGATTGTTCTTCTTTTACGTCCAAGCCTGGTTACTTTAATTCCACCGGTTTTAGTTGCAATATTTCTGATTTTTGTGCCATTTATTGCTGCCGTATTATTTTCCGTCTTTAGTGTTGATCTCTCGAGCATACTTAGTTCCGCTCAGGTATTTTTAATACTTTTTGGCTGGTATCTCTTTGTTTTTGGCTACGCGTTTTTCCAGTTTTTAATTTGGTATTTTAATGTTTATCTGGTTACCAACGAGCGAATTGTAGATTTTGATTTTAAAGGTCTTTTAAACAGACAGGTGGCTTTTGCCCAGCTTTCGCATATTGAAGATGTTACCCCAAAAACTATTGGTTTTTTTGGTACCTTTTTTAATTACGGTAATGTGATGATTCAAACGGCGGGCAAATCGCAGGAATTCGACTTTGAGAAAGTTCCAAGGCCCGATGCTGTTGCCGAGGCGATACTTGAGGAAATTAATATTGAGGAGAATGAGGGAGATGGCTCGTGATTACTGACGTTTTGGGGATTAATTTTTCTAGTTTTTTCTCCGGCGGGGTGGTTGTTAAAGCCTTTTTTATATTGTTTTTAGTTTTTTATATTGTTTTTGCCCTTATTATTTTTAGACAAACTCAGTTAATGGGGAAGACATTGCCAACAATAATATCTCCGTTTTTAAAGTTTATTTCCATTTTAAATTTAGGGATTGCTGTTGCTTTTCTTTTTGTGGTTTTGGGAGTTTTTTAAGATGCTTGATGTTTCTGTAGAAAAGATATCTGGAAGACCTAGCGAATCTGTAGTATGTACAATCTTGAAAAAGACTGTGAATGTTGCCGATTCAGGATCTGGTACTTTAGTGTCCTGTATTCTTGCTGCCGGGGAAGGTGTTGCTCCGGAGATAATTTCCGATATTTTTGAAATTGCTCAGAAAAAATTAGAAGGGGGCGACGATGGGGTACTTTCTTCACTTAAATCTGCGCTTGAGGCTTCGCGAAACTACAATACTAATCTAGTTATTTCGTTTATTCACTGTTTTTTCTTCGACGATGTTTGTTACATTGTGCGTTTTGGGGAGCGTGTGAAATTGTTTGTTTTTGCACCTCCAAAATCTCTGGAGATTACCTTTGAATCTGGTTCCGGCCCGGCAGAAGCAGGACAGATGTATTTGCTGGCAAGTGATGCATTTCTTTCTATTTTTGATACGTCTGTTTTTGCCAATGATGCGGATGTTGATTTTGCGGATATTATCGATGGTATTGCTACCGAAATTGCGGGAGAGGAAAATCAGGCTGAAATCGGTGCTGCGTTTGTATCAATATCAGGTACAGAGATACAAAGGGACAGAGTGGGAGAGGGTAGAGATGATGTTGAGGCTGCCGAGGTGGGGGAGGAAACCTTGGCAATAGAGAGCACTGAGGTAACAGTTGATGGCGATGTGTCTACGAGTGTTGAGGAAACATCGGCGATTGTTGCTGTTGCGGAACAAAACGTTGACACTCCGGCAGATGTTCCTGATGAAAACTTCCAGTTGAGGCAAGCTCCAGATGCGAGGCGCGTTGGCCTGGCACGTTTTAAGTTTAATCCACTTTCGGTGGTTGGTTGGGCTATTTCATCTAACTTTCAAAAGATAAAAAGTGGAGACATTTCTGTAATCAGGAAAAACATTGTAATTATTGCTGTTGTAATATTTTTAATTCTTGGTGCTTCTGTCGGCTTTGCACTTTATAAAAAGTCTCAAAGTGAGAAAAATATCGAATTCAATACTCATTTTTCTGCTGCATCAACTAAATTTAACGAGGCAAATGCTATTTTTGAATTAAACAGGTCGCGCTCACGTGATATTTTGATTGATGCCGAGGGCGAGGCAAAACTTGCCCTTTCTGTTTTGCCAAGGGATGAAAAAGCGCAAAAGCTGGAAGCTGATATTTCGTCTAAATTAAAAGATACTAATGTTGCTTCTAATGTTAATTTCGAACAAGTTGCAAGCGTTGGTGATGGCGTAAAGTCTCTGGGTTTTTCCGGTAAAAATTTGGTGACAATTTCTGCAGATAAGTTGTTTGTGGTAAATACTGCATCAGGTAAAGTAGACAAGGTAAACGGACAGGGAAATGTTATATCTGGGATTGTTTATGACAACAAAGCTTTTGTCCTTTCCGAGGACAAAGTTTATAAAGAAGATCTTGTTGGGGGGAAGATTAGTGCGGTAGGTACGGCTGCTGGTGGTCTCGATGTCTCCGTGTTTTTTGGGAATGTTTATGTGCTTACAACCGATTCCATTCTAAAATTTTTACCAGTAGAGAGCGGTTATTCAAACAGCACCCAATACTTGGACAAAAACGAGAGTTTTGGTGCCGATTCGCACTTTTCGATCGATTCTTCTGTTTGGGTAACCTCTGGATCTAAGATTTTAAAGTTTACGAGAGGGAAGAAGGAAGATTTCGGAATTTCCGGTCTTTCGGGTGGTAGCGGAAATTTATCTCTCATTTACACAAGTGCAGATTTGGATAATCTGTATGTTTTGGACAGTACCAATTCTGCAGTTTTGGTGATTGGTAAAGATGGTAGTTATAAAAAAGTACTCCAGTCTGGTGAGTTTTCCGGCATTTCAGATTTGATTGTCGATTCTGATGAAAAAACTTTATACGTTGCCAAAGGAGACAAGATATTAAAAGCAACACTTTAGAAATTAGTTGTATGGAAAATGGAAACTGGTAATAGAAAACAGAGAATAGAAAAATAGACACCTAATATCAATTTTCATATTTCCATTACCAATTTCTAGTTTCTGAACAACCAATTTCCGAATGAAGATATTTAACCGTAGGGCGAGACAAAAGTATTTCTTTTTAGAAAAAGTTGAAGCCGGAATTGTTTTGACCGGATCGGAGATTAAATCTATTCGTTCCGGCCGCGTGAATTTGTCGGAATCTTTTGCCAGAGT
>DATIHT010000046.1:0-1741 GCA_035480415.1 Saccharimonadales bacterium (SeqCode)
TCCTAGCCGTAAACTATGCTCGCTAGACCAGTGGATTTTATCTGCTGGACGTAAGCTAACGCGTGAAGCGAGCCGCCTGGGGAGTACGAACGCAAGTTTAAAACTCAAAGGAATTGACGGGAGAGCGCACAACCAGTGGAGCATGTGGTTCAATTCGAGACAAAACGAAGAACCTTACCCGGGTTTGACATGTTATCGTGTTAGGTCACTAGAAATAGAGACTGATCTTTGTGAAAACATAGATGATAACACAGGTGTTGCATGGCTGTCGTCAGCTCGTGCCGTGGGGTGTTCCCTTCAGTGGGGTAACGAGCGCAACCCCTGTCCCAATTTAAATATCATTGGGAGACTTTTCATCCTTGTGATGGAAGGAAGTGGGGATGATGTCAAGTCAGCATGGCCCTTATGTCCGGGGCTACACACATGCTACAATGGGGCCGACAATGGGTTGCCAAGCCGTAAGGCGGAGCTAATCCCATCAAACGGCCTCTCAGTGGGGATTGAGGGCTGCAACTTGCCCTCATGAACGCGGAATTGGTAGTAATCGGAGGTCAGCTATACTTCGGTGAATACGTTCTCGCTCTTTGTACAAATTAAATTGCGCCTTACAGTCATAATTTTTAATTGGTGAAAATCCAATCAAGGGAAGATAAGTCCTTTGAAGCAAAATAACATCCTCTAACGGTGACGTTAGAGAGAGAAGGGTTAAAGTAGCAGTTTCTAGCTTGAAGCTTAAACGGCCTATTATTTTTCCGACCATTCGTACAGATTGGGAAGGAACTTATTATTAAAAAAATATTAGGTAATTGGGCTCGAGATATAAACAAAATGAAATTATGATTACTAAGGGAGATCTCTTCTTGACCTCTTTTGTAGGAATACTACAATTAAGGTAGGTATCAGTGTGAACTCATACCGATTAGAGAAGAGAAGTCTGCTGTATTCATAGTAGTTCGAATTAAATCGAATGAAGGAATACTACAGTTTTAATTTTCGTTATGAAATTAGATCCAAGATATGTAGCTGGATTAGTAGATGGAGAAGGATGTTTTTGTATTGTTATTTCAAAACACAAAACTAATAAAATTGGCTTTGATGCTAGATTAGTTTTTGAAGTAGAAATGATAATAGAAGACAAACCTCTTCTACTAAGATTGCAAGAAACTTTAGGTTGTGGCCAAATTTATATCTTAAAATATGAAAGATATGGATGGAGACCTCACGTAAAATATGCAGTCAAAAGCTATAAAGATATCAAAAGAAAAATAATTCCATTTTTCAAACATCACGCATTGCAAAGTAAAAAGAAAAAAGATTTCGATTACTTTTGTAAAGCAAGTGAAATTTTTGAAAAAAGGGAACATTTATCTTTAAAAGGTCTAAATGAATTAAGAGAGATTCAATCAAAAATGAATCTAAGACGTAAATTAAAATTGTCGTCCGCTAGGGTACGGGAAAACCGTGTGCCCAGTGGGGAGAAAAGCATTGCTGAGTAATCGCAGTGACTATTTCAGAACACCGCCCGTCAAGTCAGCAAAGTTGGGGGCACCCGAATATCGATTGTATCGGTAGAAGGTGAATCCAGCGATGAGGATTAAGTCGTAACAAGGTATCCGTTCTGGAAGGAGCGGATGGATCACCTCCTTTCTAAGGAGTGTGAAAACACACCCAGTTTTAAGTACGCCGTTTTCACTTTAAAAACGGGTTCCACTTACAGTTATATCTTGGTTGTCAAAAAAGA
>DATIHT010000047.1:0-8660 GCA_035480415.1 Saccharimonadales bacterium (SeqCode)
AAGTAACAAAAGTCTCAAATGTTTCAAAAGTTTTCGTTAGCCCTTTGAGACCTTTGACACATTTGCTACGTTTGAAACCTTTTCTATGTTGCACCTTCAGATAATTACCCCAGAAAAGACAGTATTCGACGACGAGGTAGAACAAGTCTCTCTTCCAACATCAACGGGCGAGATCACCATTCTTCCAGAACATATCGGCCTGGTTACCGAAATCCAACCTGGTGAACTTAAATACATAAAACATCAAAAAGAAAGCCACCTAGCGGCTGGTTTTGGTTTCGCACAAGTCGCAAATGACAATGTCAGAGTAATTGTTGATCTTGCTGCACCCGAGGAAGAAATCGAAGAGAAAAAGATTGAAGATGCCAAAAAGGCGGCAGAGGAAGCAATCAAGATGAAACATACGCTATCGGAAGAAGAATACGCAAACGCGGCAGCCAACCTTGCCAAAGCCCTCGCCCAACTTAAAGTAAAACGAAGACACCGCAAGATTTAACTTTTGATACCTTTGATACCCTTGATACTTTTGATACCCTTTAATGTATGAAATACTCCTCAATCGCAATATCCGGACAAATCGCCTCAGGTACGTCAACAGCAGGTAAAGCACTGGCGCAGCAACTAGGACTCAAATACGAATCTGCCGGTGATTTTTTTCGCAAATACGCACTCGAAAATAATATTCCCCTTCACGACAAAGAACTAATCCCTGATGATCTCGACAAGGACGTTGATCAAGAACTTACAAAACTTGCCCAAAACGGAGGCTATATAATCGATGCCCACTACATTGGCTACTTCACAAAAGACGCGCCAAGTGTATTAAAAGTATTACTAACGTGTGATGAACAAGAACGCATAAAAAGAGCACTGGCAAGAGAACACACTCATAAAGAAAACGCAGAAGAAGTAAAGCTTAGAGAACAAGGGCTGGATAAAAAATTCAGAAGAATTTACGCAGACGAAAACTATCTCGATCCCAAGTTTTTTAACCTAACAATAGACACAACAAACACTCAGCCTGAAGACGTTGTAAAAAAAATAATTAATAGGTTTATGGGTCAGTAGGTCGGTGGGTTTGTGGGTCAATTCTTTCGCCTATAATTAATAAGACTATTCATTCGTTTAATCAAAACTTCATATCTATCAAATAAATTCAAAGCGCGGACAGACAATTGAGTATACAGATCTTTTATGATCAGTAGCTGTGTCTGGATTTCTTTTATCGAAGCACGCGAATCTATAAAAAATTTTAGTCTGTCAGCTTTACCGAATCGTCCTTCTCCTTCGGCAATATTCGACTCAACGGACACAGCAGCACGTCTAATCTGACTCGTTAGACCAAAAAGTTCGCTCTTTGGCAACTCGTCAGTCAGTCTATAAATTTCTATGGTTAAAGAATGTGCTTCCTTCCAAACTTCGAGTTTTTGAAAATCTCCCATACCTACTTACCTACCTGCCTACTAACCCACATACCTATTGAAGTCTTCCACCAAGCCCAAATTTTGCATTCAGCGCTTTCAAAAAGTGATGTTCACCAAAATAAACAAGCTTTACTTTATTCTTACCTCTTTTCACTTTTACACTTTGACTTTGACTTACTTTAGTATGTTCCTGACCATCGATAATCAGAGAAATATTCTCACCGGATGAAATTTTTATATCGATCTCGTCATTTGGAGAAAGAACCATCGAAGGAATTGGTAGTCCATGAGCATTAACCGGAGTAATCAGAAGACAATCCAACCCCGGATCAACAATAGGGCCACCAGCAGACAGTGAATATGCAGTTGAACCTGTTTGTGTTGCAACAATTACTCCATCTCCTGAAGTATTCAGAAGTTTTTGCCCGTTAACTAAAATCTCAAGTTTTACAACTCGGTAAAGTCCTTTAACAACAACCTCATTTACAGCTTGAAACGAATCGCCTTTTGCAACTGATGCTTCAACTGTCATCCTTTCAGAAACCGTATATTTACCTGCAATTAACAGGTCAACAGCCTTTTGCCAATCGTCTCCTTCTTCTGCCGTCAAAAATCCAAGGGTTCCGGCATTAATACCCACAAAAGGCACATCAAGCGCCGCA
Organism: Saccharimonadales bacterium (SeqCode); assembly: GCA_035480415.1. GTDB lineage: Bacteria > Patescibacteriota > Microgenomatia > Curtissbacterales > GWA2-41-24 > DATIHT01. The sequence goes on from DATIHT010000047.1 coordinate 2,087, forward strand.
TACTCGCAAGCCGTATGAATCAACGTCCCATCCCCACCAAGCGTAATAACCATATCAGCGTCCTCCACCTTTTCCACAATCTCCTGTTTTTTAGAAAGAAGATAATTGTGGATCTTAGAGGCCAAATCTTCGGCAACCTTATTATTATTTCCAACTACAATTTTGACCTTCACGACTCGTATTTTAGCATTTCTGACTATTTAACCATCGTCATTCCGGACTTGCTCCAGAATCTACAACGTAATAAAGAAACTTTCTATGGAGATTTATTTTGGAATACGACCATTATGGATGGGATCGAACCATCGACATCCACTTTTATCAGTAATTATTCCAATACGTTAGTGAGATTTTTGGTGGAGCTGGATGGGATCGAACCATCGACATCCACTTTATAAGAGTGGCGCTCTACCACTGAGCTACAGCTCCAAAAATCGTACCTAATTTAAGAGTGGCGCTCTACCACTGCCTGCCCGCCGAAACTTTATGTGAAGGCGGGAGCTACAGGCCCCGCTCGTTGCATATTATAACTAAGTCTAAATTTTTGAACAATAATGATGGGAGGAAATAGATTATAGATTTACAGTTTTGCCCTATGCACAATCTCGGCATCAACAACATTCACATCGCGTCCATATCTTAGCCTCGATAGCTGTTTAATCATTTCCGCGATCCTCGGGTCTTTATCAACCTTGCTCATATCACGCGTTGTATCAATAGAAAATGGCGGCACCGTTTCGTTTCTAACAATTGTCTTAACATATGCATGAAATCTTTCAACGTTAATCAAATCTGTCTCGTTAAATACAGGCGTAAATTCGTGCTGTAAGTAGTTTGCGTCGGTTACACCAATTCTGAAACTCATAACAGTACCAACGTTTCCGAAAATTGCGTTTTTAACTTCTTCTTCTATCTGCCCGATAAATTGGTTAGCAACAACAAGGTTCAAATGGAATTTCCTCGCCTCTGCCAAAATATCGGCAAAAGTTTCTGTGGCGTAGTTTTGAAACTCGTCAACGTATAGGAAAAAATCTGGTCTTTGCTCTTCAGGCACATCCTGCCTACTCATGGCAGCAACCAGAATCTTAGGCACCAAAACCAAACCCATGAAGGCAGAATTTTCTTCGCCCATTCGACCTTTAGAAAGATTTACAATCAAAATTTTTCTCTGGTCCATAACCTCACGGATATTAAAAGCACTCTTAGATTGCCCAATAATATTTCTCATCATACTGTCGGTAACAAACCTGCCGAATTTAGAAACGATGTAATCCAAAACTTCCGATTTATGAAAATCCGAAGTCTGGGCAATCTGGTCTGTCCAATAACGCCTGACAACCGGATCCTGAACTTTTGGCAAAAGCTCCTGCACAAACTTGGTATCGGTCAGAACCCTGACAATCTCGACAAACGTATTGCCCGGTTCACTCATAACAGTAAGCATGGCGTTACGAATTGCATGCTCAAATCTGGGCCCGATAATACCTGTCTTATGCGGGTCGTAAAGCTTGTACATTAGTCCAACTATGTTACTGGCAATAAAATGCTTTTCCTGCTCACTGGAAGCCTCAAGCATATTCATTCCAAGCGGCCGCTCGGTATCCGCCGGATTAAAGTAGATAACATCCTCTGCCCTCTCCGGAGGAACCTGCGCAAGAATATCTTCAGCTGCATCTCCGTGCGGGTCTATAAAACAAATTCCGTGCCCGGCCTTAATATCCTGCATTGCAAGATATTTCAAAGTTTCAGTCTTCCCGGTACCGGTTTTTCCGATAATATACATATGCCTTCGTCTGTCGTCTTCGGAAACGTAAACTTCTTTTGTAGTACCTCTGTATACACTCTTGCCCAAATGAAGCCCCGACGACGGAATTTGGGCCGGTGCCGGAGCACGCTTGGCATTAACCCAGAATATTCCAGGTGTTTCCACGCTCTTATTGGGCAGATGGAAAACACTTGCAAGTTCCTCGGAATTTAAAACTCCCATCTTTCCAAACAAAGGTTGATATCTATAAACAAAATCCACCAAAAATTGTTTCTTAAAACGAATATTGGCACCCGTAAATCCGTTATATTCGGAAGAAAACTGCGCAAACGTAGATTTAATGTTATCCAAATGCACCTTCGCCTCAGCATCTGTTTTGGCAGAAACCATAATCCTGATCAAAACCTCAAATCCAGGTTTTTCTATTTTATTTTCAATAGCCTCCATTTTCTTAGGCTCAGGTACACTCTTGCCTTCGGCTTTCATTTCATGCTCTTTAGTTTTGGAAACAAATCGCTTACCCGCGCTTTTCCATTTATGCCCGGTTGGAATTGCAATTACCTGAATAGCAGCTCCCTCCCCCGGTCTCATTTTGGCCAGAGCCGAAGTTATTTGAGAAAGTGGGTCAACAGCCAAGTCTTTAAAAGTTTTGATTGGGTAATAACTTGCGCTCTTAAGCTTAAGTGCAGCAAATGCCAGCTTGCCGTCTTCGGAAAATATATTGTATTCATCAACCTCTTTAACCTCCGCGCCCGGATACGAACCGTGAATCTGTTTTTCGACTAAATCCTGTAATTCTTTTGGACAGGAGATGTAAAATTTCATCTCCTCTGGTAAGGCTACAATTTCAAACGAAAAATGTTCATGCGGTTTTAGAAAAGAAAAAGTACTTTCATGGTGAATAGAGGCAAGGGACGCGAACATCTGCTCCGCAGCATCAATTTTGATTTCGTTGTCACGGGGCACAGAGATGGAAAGCAGTGCAAATTCCAGGGATTTTTCCTCGCGATCCTTATTTTTCATCCAAATAACCCAGGCCCAACCCACTGCAAAAGCAAGGGCACCTAAAACAACAAGGGCAAGTGCTAAAAACCCCAGAGTTTGCAAAAAAAGCCCCAATGCCCCTAGCGGATCAATTTGTCCTAAAGATGAAGCACCGGTTTGTGCACCCTGGTCAATTGGCATATATTAGGTTTTTAGGTCAATGGGCTTGTAGGATTGTAGGTTAAACCTACCAACCTACTTACCTACCAACCTACTTACCTACCTCCTTCTTAAACACCACTCTCATTGTGTGTTTATGGGCAAGCTTGAGGATTCTTCCAACCCATATGGCAAAAGCAGCTAAACTTGAAGGACCAACAACTACTTTTTTATTGTCCACTTTCCCACTCACCTTTACCTTCAAACCTTGTTTATATTTAGCTTCGTCAATCGGCAAGTCTATAGTCGGCCCGTTAATAACAACTTCCTCAGCAGCTTTTTGAGGGTTAATCACACCGGCATCTTCTACATCCGGCGGTAATTCAGGTTCAAAATGACTACGCTTAACTTCTTTTACAGATTCCTGAATCGCTTCAAGCGCCTGCTTATCTGCAGCCTCGGCAGTTGTCCTAATCTCTGCCATTAACTTTTCTTCTTCAATATCTGCAACTTCTGCAGCCGCAGTTTTTCCAGGTTCTGTCTCTTTTGCAGCAGAAGACACTGCACCCACAGGAGGCGCCGCTAAAGTGGTAGGAATCACTTTTTCATTCGCTTTCGGATGAGTAGCTTTATCCTTGGTTTTTACTGGAACTACTTGTGAATTAGGCATTGAAGTCATTTTACTCTAAATTGTTCTTTTGTTAAATTGCTTTAAAAAAATACCCCGTTTTCCAAAATTCAAAAACATGACGCAGCCGGCTGTGAGATTAATGTGTTACGAACTACCGAAAAGTAATGGTGCCGGCGGAGGCTTGAGTGAGGCGAAAAATAAAAATCGACTTAAACAAAAGACTAGCCGAACGTTTTTTGAATTGGAAAACGAAAAAAAATGTTTTCTAAAAATTATTTTTTACTCTTCAAAAAAACCAAATCGTAAACAATTCCAAACACGCTTCCCGCCAAAGGCCCGATTATATATACCAGCAGCCTAAAATCAACAACTTTAGAAAGAACCAGAGGCCCGATTGCCCTTGCCGGATTAAGTGCAGCACCCGTAACATTACCAATCGCAATAGAAGCAACCACAACAAAAAACCCAATTGTAAGTGGTGCAAAAGAACCTGATCCCCGTCTGTCTACTGCTGTTGCAAAAACAACAAAAGTTAAAATTGCTGTAAAAATAGCTTCCAAAACCATCGCAGTTTGCACACTAACATCAACCCCCAACGTAGGACCACCCAGAAAAAATTCCATCGATTTTGCACCAAAAATTAAAAATACTAGAAAGGCAGCAGCAAAACTGCCAAATACCTGTGAAATAATATAAAGTGCCGCATTTGCAGTATTTATCTTCTGAACAAACCAAAGCGCCAAAGTTACAGCAGGGTTTAAATGTCCACCGGAAATATGAACTGTGGCAAATATTCCGGCAGAAAGAGCCAATCCGGTTGCAAGCGCAATACCCACTAAACCAACATTGGTGTAAAGTTTATCCGAAACCACCGCGCATGAAGCCACAAATACAAAAACAAAAGTCCCAAAAAATTCGGCCAGGTATGCCCGCCAGTTTAAATTAAGTTTTGCGAAGAAATTTTTGGACATTTGAAATTTGATATTGGTATTATTTCGAATTTATGAGAAACAAGCTCTCTTATTTGATATTCCCGACTTTAGTCGGGTGTTTTCTCTGGTGCTCTATTACGGTAGGTCTTTATAAACGCACTCGCCTTGTCCAAATCTAAACTATCCATCTTAAGAACTCTTCCCCATGCTGCAAGAGCAATCTGCGAATCATTCTTATCTCTTGGTTCCATTACTATTTTCCAATCATCACTTTTCACCAATTCCTTAAGCTTTGTAATATCATCAGACGACAAACCTAAAACCGCCTCACTCGTCCCTTCAGCAGGTTTTGCCACTCTGTAAGAAATCCAAATGTATCCGTGTTCGAGATTATGAACAAATTGTTCGTCAGGCTGAGTAGCATCGTAAATTCCATTTTTGGCAGGCGCGGGCCAGTGCGGTCCGGAAGTCGGCGGATTAGAATTATAAGTTGTCACAACGGTACCGGGATTCACATGGTTCCTACCAACGATATCGTATTCCACTGTACCGGCAACAGGCGTTGAAACCGCATCAGGCTTATCTTGGTCTGTAGTTGGCTTCATTCCAGCACTTCTGGAAAAAAACCAGACACCAACACCAACGATTAAAATCGTTGGAATTAAAATCCAGACAATTATCGGAATCCTGCTCATTGAACAGTTACCTTACCTTTGGTTGAAGGATTCAAATGATCGTGATAACCCCATGTACCCTTCTTTGTCACTGTAACTTCAGAAGAAGCTCCGGGAGCAAGTTCAAGAATAAATTGGTTATTGGTTAATTCCTGATTGTCGGTATGAGTTGGATGTGGGTCCGAAGCAACACTAATTTTTTTAGAAGAGTTGTTAACCCACTTTATTTTGCCGCCGGACTGAACAACACTCTCAGTAGGCAAAATGCCGCCATCAGAAAAAGTAATAACAACTTCTGCTACCTGACCGCTAGAACTTGATTGTTGAGTTGTAGTCGAAGAACTATTGTTCTTCGACATTCCATAGCTACAAGCAGAAAGTAAAAGCGCAGAAGCTCCAACTAAACCCAAAACTGCAATCTTTTTAAAATTCATAAATCTCACCTCCTTAGTACTGATTCTTAATTTAACAATAAAACTCTATATTAGCAAGCTCACTTTTAAGCTTTGTCAAAACTACCAAAAACATCAATTTTCCCCTCAACAACAGCAGCAACTGCACGAATAATATCAGGTGTCATTTTGTAATAGGCAATCTGATCCGGCTCCTCTCCAATCTTCTCGGCGAGAGCATCGTGGAACGCTTGCCTAATTTCAGTGTTAACGTTTACCTTAACAATTCCACCCACCTTTATAGCTTCTTTTACCTGGTCGGCCGCAATTCCAGATCCACCATGCATAGAAAGAAAAGTGTCAGGAATAGCTTTTTTGATTCTCAAAAGTAAATCAATGTCCAACGGTGGAGCAGAAGGAAAAGTACCATGTACATTTCCAAATACAGACGCAAAAATATCAACACCGGTCTCTGCAACAAAAGAAGCTGCACGTTTAGGATCTGTATAAGATTTTTTAACAGCTTCCATGTCCAGCTCCTCGGTATGAACCTCCGAAGAACCTGGAAGATGGTCAATTTCCCCTTCGACCAGAATATCCTCAGCATGTGCCGCCTTTACTACTTTTTTAATCTCCTCAACATTTTTTGCATACTCCATTTCCGAACCGTCAAAATGGACATCATCAAACTGTGCCTCAACAGCAGCCTTACAATCATCAACAGATTTAGAATGATCAAGATTAAGAAGCACCGGTATACCGAATTGTTCTCTGGCATTTTTGGCAATGTCCACAATATTGTCTATTCCAAAATAACCAACTTCTCCCTGCGAAAATTCCAGCATTACTGGAGAATTTTTAGCCTTGGCAGCCAAGCAAATGGCGTTCAAAATCTCCAGATTATCAACGTTAAAAGCACCGATCGCAAAACCCTCCTTCTGAGCTTTTTCAAACCATTCTCTTGCAGTCATAGTAATCATCATACCAAAAATTTTGGTCTCACAAAGCTTCCGTTTTCTCGAGGTGCGACCTCGGCC
>DATIHT010000048.1:0-4562 GCA_035480415.1 Saccharimonadales bacterium (SeqCode)
CAAATTTAATCTCCACCTGGTCTCCAACTAAAGATTCCAGATCTTTTTTAACGATTTCTCGCAAATGGGCCAGGTCTCAGTAACCAAACGCCTTGGCAAATTCGTCGTCTATTTTATTTGCGTCGACCTTGTTTCCAGCAACTTCATCATCTTTCAGCGGAATTTTATTGCCTTGTGCATCGTAAATATATTTTCCACTATCCTCTTCTGGCTTTGACTCTCCACTCTGACTCTTTTGCTTTTTATACGCTTCATAAATATTCTTTATCGATTCTAAAACATCAGCCTCTGTAACTTCTTTTGCCGCAATTTTTTTAATTTTTATTGCCTTCCAGTCTCCAACTTTAACTTCCGGTTTTTGAACAAAGGAAACTGTATAAGAAAATGGTGAACCCTGGCCAAGCGTGGCAATTGCAATTTTTGGCGAATCTATGGGAAACAATTTTTCTTTTTCAAAAATTTCTGCCAAGTGTTTATTAATCAAAAAGCTTGCAGAATCATTCAAAACTTTAGAAACTCCAACATGTTTTTCAACAACGTCTGCAGGTGCCATTCCCGGTCTAAAGCCTGCAATGCTAGTGTCGCGGGACAATGTTCCAAGCGTTGGTTTATAAGCTTCATCAAAAGTAGGCGCCGGAACGTCTATGTTTATGTCTATTTTGCCTTTGGGGGCACGGTTAACTGTATATTTCATGGTAAAAAAACAAAGCTCTTACGAGCTCGATTGTATTCTATCAAAAAACACAAAAAAAGACTATTGACAGCACAATGTCTGCTTGATACCATTGCTTACATAGCACGCGCCCCAAAAGCGCCTGCTTTTTTTAAGGCATGGGCGAAATATTAAACGGAAATCATTCAGAAGGAGTTATCGGTGTAAACGGCCATTCAAACGGATTTAGTCCTGAGGTCGGTACAGCCGCAAACGGTAACGAACAAACCCCAGACACAATAGCATCGTTAATTCCAAACGGTAATCACGTTGAGTCAACGGTCGAACAAGCTGGAAAAGTAAATTTTATAGACGTAAGTGGACTCTTAGAAGAGATTAGAGCATTTACTCCAAGGCCAAAAGGGCAACTGCCAATCAAATCACGAAGATTTTATCCTGACAGCAGCATCCGCTAGACTAAGTATCTCAACTTCTTTTTTATCTCTTTCCTTCCATTCCACTTTACCCTTACCTACTTTTTTAGAAACCACTAATCTTACCGGAATTCCAATTAAATCCGCGTCTGCAAATTTTTCACCGGCAGAAACATCTTCGCGGTCGTCCCACAATACATCAACACCGGCATCTGTTAGTTTTTCATAAGTCTCAATCGCCCATGGTTCACTCTCAGCATCTTCTATATGCACCAAATGGACATCAAAGGGCGAAACAGATTTTGGCCAGACAATTCCTTTGTCGTCGTGATGAATCTCAACAATTGCTGCCATTGTTCTTGCCAGACCAATTCCGTAACAACCCATATAATATGGTTTTTTCTTTCCATCACGGTCCGTAAACGCGGCACCCTTCATGCGGGAGGTGTAATGAAATCCCAGCTGAAAAACATTACCAACCTCGATGCCTTTTTTGGCAACAAGTTTTTGACCATTAGGCCCAACATAACCTTCTTTTGCAATTTTGAAATCATAAAACTTTTCCGGAAGCGGCAAATCGCGGCCGAAATTGGCATTTATTGTATGGTAGTTAGTTTTGTTAGCACCTGTTTCAAAATTAACCCTATTTGCACACGAATCATCAAAAAACACAGCAACATCTTCTGGTAAGTTCAAAACACCTGCGTATCCGACCTCGGCACCGGTTACTTTTCTCACAACTTCCGCAGAAGCCAATTTTAATGTTCTTGCACCTGCAATCTTTGCGAGTTTTTCTTCGTTAATATCAAACCCGCCACGGACAGCAGCAGCAATAACTTTGCCTTTTTCTGTTTCAAAAAGTATTGTCTTTGTGGTTTTTGCAACAGGAATGTTTAAAAATTTGGCAAGTTCTTCAACACCGATAATTCCTTTACCTTCCACATCTTCCATCATCTTCATTTCCTCATCACTGCTTGCATCCTCAACCGCAAATTTTGCAACATCCTCATGCGCACTGTATCCTTTTCCGTCTGTAAAGTATCTGCTCTCTCCAACTTCGGATTCGACAATAAACTCATGACAGTATTCTCCACCTATGTAACCATTGTCCGATTCGACAATTTCTGTTTCCAAATCCATTCTTCTGAAAATTTCAGAGTACGTGCTTTTCATTATTTCGTACTCTCTTTTAAAATCCTCGTCCGTTGCATGGAAGGAATAAGCATCCTTCATAACAAACTCGCGAAGACGCAATAAACCCCCACGAGCTCTCATTTCATCGCGGAATTTGTTTGAAAACTGATAAAGATTAAAAGGTAAATCGCGGTAGCTTAGTTGGAATCTCCTCACCAAATCGACAAGCATTTCCTCAGCAGTTCCGCCAAGAACAAACTCCATCTCATTTCTGTCTTTGATGCTCATCAATTCAAAACCAACAGAATTTGTCCTATTTGTTTCCTCCCACAAAGATTTAGGGTGGAGCGTTGGCGCAGACATTTCCTCAGCACCCGCCTTGTCCATTTGTTCTTTTATTACACGCTTTATCTTTTCATGAACCTTTACACCAAGCGGCAGTAAATAATATCTTCCTGCAACCGATTCTCGAATAAATCCAGCCTGATACAGCAACTTATGAGAAACAACTGCTGCTTCTTTAGGAACTTCTTTAATTGTTTTCCCAAATAATTTTGAATATCGCACGAGTTTAGTATATCAAAATTAATGGAGGAGTTTGAGGATATCGTTGAAAGTTACCAAAACAATTAGGCCTATCAAAACTGCAAAACCAATTGTGTGCGCCCATTTTTCTACCTGCGGATAAACCCGTCTTCTTATTACTGCCTCTACAACCAAAAAGAAAAAGCGGCCGCCGTCTAGAGCGGGAATTGGCAAAACATTAATAACAGCAAGATTTAGAGAAAGAAGCGCCATTAACTGTAAAACCGAAATTGGCCCCAAAGAAATTGCCTCTCCAGTTAACTTGGCAATCCCAACAGGCCCGGAGACTCCCTCTTTAACGGGCGTAATATCATGATGAGCAATGGAATATCCAATTAGCCTGCCAAAAATTTTACCGGAGTAAACAACTGTGTTGTAACTATAAGTAATACCGCTAAATAATTTCTGCATTGGGGTTTTATAGTTAAGTACAACAAGTTCGTCCAAACCCACACCAATTGCTGGGGCATTTAACTGATCGCTGTGGACGGGGACAACAGAAACAGTTCTTTGTTTATTGTTTGTAGGGTTTTCCAAAACCAGCTGTACTTCTTTATTTTCGTTGGACCTAATAACAACTTGCAGTTGTTCAATGCTGCCAATTTGCACGTTGGCAGCGGAAACTATTGACTCACCGGAATTTAATCCCGCTTTTGCAGCGGCAGAATCTGCAGCAACGTCGGTAACCAAAACTTGTTTGCTCTGATTAGCAAACGCAAATTTATGGTCTACAATCAAAGGTACACTTACTTTGAATCCTAAAGAAATTAAAACAACGTAGAAAATCAAAACAGCCAAAACCAAATTCATAAAAACTCCGGCCAAAACAACCCTCATTCGTATCGGTAAACTTTTATATGCAAAGTTCCTACTTTTTTCCTCGTCTTTTAATTTTTTATTTTTGTCCGGTCCTGCATCGTCTTCCCCAACTAACTTTACGAAACCTCCAAACGGCAACCAGTTTATCGAATAAATTGTCTCTCCTATTTTTTTACCCCAAATTCTTGGTGGCAGACCAAAACCAAATTCTTCTACACCGATTCCAGCTCTTTTGGCCGCAATAAAATGCCCCAGTTCATGGAGCATAACAAGAATAGATAATATTAAGATAAATACAACAACTGTAAGCATAAAATAATCAAATATTACAAATACTACCAATAAATACCAATCAATAAATTAGAATATTTAAAATATTAAAATATTGATTTGTCATTTGTAGTATTTGTACTTATTTGTAGTATTCTGCGTCATATTTGACGCAGCTCTTCTTCTTTTGCCTTGCCGGCTACTTCTATTGCCTCTACATACTCGTCGTGAAGTTTTTGTAATTGTTCTTCCAGTCTCTTCTCTTCATCTTCCCCGACTTCTCCGTTTTCTTTTTTGGTTTTTAATTCCTCGCGGGTTTCGTGTCTTACTCCTCTAATTTCGACTTTGTACTTTTCCAAAACTCCGTGCATTTGCTTAATAAACTCTTCCCTTCGCTCTGCGGTAAGCGGTGGAATAACAATTCTAACCAAATCTCCGTCAACAACAGGGTTGAGTCCCGCACTAGACTTGGTAATTCCACCAACAATGTTTGTGATTATTGCTTTGTCCCAAGGTGAGATTAAAATGATACTTGCCTCCGGAGTTGTAATTGCAGCAAGTTCTTTAACCATCATTTTGGTGTTATAAGCATCCACCAAAATATCCGAAACTAAAGAAGCGTTTGCCCTACCTGTTCTAATTTGGGCAAGTTCAGCTTTGAGATGCAC
>DATIHT010000049.1:0-8496 GCA_035480415.1 Saccharimonadales bacterium (SeqCode)
AAATTGCGCTTCCGGTGTATATATTCCCGGCCTTGCGCCAACATATATAGCCACACTTCCCAAAGACACAAAAGGCGGACTCAGCACTATGACAAATTGCACTGCAGGAGGATTTTACCGATCATTTTGGTACAAATCTGACGGTCTAAATTACAAAGTCTCAAGCCATTGTGCAGCAGAAGGAACAATAAATGCCCAGGATCCTCTCGTGGATCCTTGTAATACAACAGTTTCCTGGGCAATTTACAATATAGGGGCAACCTGCGCGGCAGGTTATTAAAATATGAAGAATTTCACTAAAAAATCGGGCTTCACACTAATCGAGCTTTTGGTTGCAATATCAATAATTGGAATCTTGACAGCTGTGGGCGTTAATACCTTTGAAAACTCGCAGGGTCGCGCGCGCGATTCCAAAAGACAGGAAGATCTAAAATCTATAGAAAAAGCACTCGAATTGTACTATCAAGACAACAAAGCCTACCCAACCACAGGTTTGGCAAGGTGGAGCACTTGCACAGGAGCCCCTTATGTAACACAAACCACCAACGGTTGGATTCCCGGCCTAGTCACTGGAAACTATATTAGACAGTTACCGCTTGATCCAAAAAGAGGCACAAGTACTGCCGCTATGGCAAACACATATAGCAACGGGGCCGGAACTTCGGTGTTTTGCTATGTCTACCTATCGAACGGGACAGACTATAAAATGTATGCCCATTGTGCGATTGAAGGAAAAGGGATCGATACAAACAACGTCTTTTATCATGGCGGGGCTCTAAACTACAACTGCGATAATGGAGGTCTGAGCTACACCTACGCAATCTATTCAGACGGTGGTGTTGGCTTCTAGCTTTAAATCGCTCGAAATAGAACAATTCCCAAAGAAACCATTACATTCAAAGAGACATTTATTCCGTACATCGGAATCTCGGCAATCACATCACAAGCATTCAGTGTTTCTTTTGAACACCCAAACGTTTCGTGCCCCACAACAAACGCAATTGGCTCAGAATAATCAATTTTCCTAAAATCCACAGCCTTCTTATCCTGCTCTATTGCTACAACTTTTATTTTTGAGTTTTGATTTTTGAGTTTGACAATTGCTTCGACGGCTGTCGAAGCATACTCCCACTCCACCCACTTATCTGTTCCAATAGAAGCCTTAGCAATTCTAGGATTTGGTGGCGTCTCAGAATCCCCACAGAGATAGATACACTTTGCACCAATCGCATCGGCAAGTCTAAAAATAGAACCGATATTATAAGTATCCAAAACGTTGTCACAAACAATATAAATCTCTCTGCGTTTTATTTTGGCAAGTTGTGCTTTTGTAGGCTCACTCACCCTAAGTTCTTTTGCTGCAAGTTTCATTAGGGAATCTTACCAAAAAATTTCGAGGTGCGTCCTCGGGATTGGCATCGGAGAGGACGTTCCTCGAAATTTTGCGCTATTTACCTCGACACATTCGTCTACGAATTTATAAGTGGGGTTTTATTTTACAGTCACGCTTTTGGCAATATTGCGAGGCTTTAGCCCCGCAGCGTTAGCGAGGAGCGCAAACCCAAAAATATTACTTCACAGTTACTGACTTGGCAATATTTCTGGGTTTATCTACGTTATTCCCAAGCTCCACCGTCATAAAATACGCCAACAGCTGTAGCGGAACAACATTCATAACAGCGCCGGCATCCAAACAATCCGGAACAGGCAGAAAATAATCGAAACCCTCAAGTTCAAACGGCGCAATACCAATAACTTCTGCACCGCGCGCCCTAACTTCCGAAATAGCATTAACAACACCGCTCTTTGCCTCGTCATTAGAAAGCGCAAAGATAACTGGTACGCCCTTCTCCATCAAAGTTATCGCATAATGCTTTAAATCCCCGGCAGGGATCGCATGAGCATGCTTATATGTACCCTCGATTATCTTTACCATTCCTTCCTTTACGATATTGAAGTTCTGATATTTCCCAAGCAAAAATATATCCTTTGCGCCAACAAGTTTTTTGGCAAGCATTTCAACAACCATCATGTTGTTCTCATCTTCCAAATACTTCTCCATCTTAAGTGCGAGCATCTGAAGAGATTTAACTGCTTCTTTTTGTTTTCCACCAACTATTTTGGCAACTAAATATCCCCAGGCAATCTGGGAAACAAAAACTTTCGTACTCATCACGCAAACCTCGGGTCCGGCATTGTTCATAAACTTAAAATCCGACATCCTAGTCATTGTCGAACCCTGCATGTTAACCAAAGTTGCAATTTTTACGCCTTTTTTCTTGGCAATTTCCAAAACCTCCAAGACATCGGCAGTTTCTCCGCTTTGCGAAGGGGCAATAATCAAATCGCCAACTTCAAAAAGTTTTACGTATTCCAAAGAATCTCCGCCAATTAAAGAAACAGCCTCAACTCCGGCAAATTCCCTCAAGTAAAAAGCAATCTGGGCAGCAGCAATCCCCGCAGTACCACAACCAAGTGTGTAGACAGATTTTGCGCCCTTAATTGCTTTGGCAAAATCCGAAAGAGTATCAAAATTTTCCGAAAGAAGCTGTCTTATAACATAAGGGCTTTCGTTAATTTCCTTAAGCATAAAGTGTGCGTAACCTTCTTTATCTATCCTGTTGTCTTCAATGTCGATTTTCTCCAATACGTAATTAATCTGCTTACCGGATTTAATATCAAAAAGCTCTACTTTGCCGTCTTTGCAAGCCACCATCTGGCCGTTTTCTACAACCAGCATTTGTTCAACATAAGGCGCAAAAGAAAGAGTGTCAGAAGAAAGATAAACTTCATCCTCGCCGACACCAACGACAAGCGGCGAGCCATTTCTGGCTGCAATTACCTCACCATCTTTAGTTGCCAAAATGATCGTGTTCCTGCCATCCAGCTTCAAAAACGCAGCCCTCACCGCATCTTTCAGCGTAATTCCGCGTTCCCTTCCGCTTCTTTCTGCGTTTAACTCTTTCTCGATCAACCTTACAATCACTTCAGTGTCAGTTTCTGTTTCAAACACCATTCCATTTTCAATCAAACTTTTTTTCAACTCTGCAAAATTTTCAACAATACCGTTTTGTGCCAAAACAAAAGATTTATCCGAAGAAAAATGAGGATGCGCGTTTGTTTGCGTTATTCCACCATGCGTTGCCCAGCGCGTATGGCCAATGCCTATAAATGATTCCGGCAGCTCTAATTTTTTGCCAATATCACCAATTGCGCCGATTTGTTTGGAAGCGTGAATCTGCCCACCGTCAACCACGGCAACACCCCACGAATCATAGCCGCGATATTCAAGCCGCTTTAAGCCGCCAAAAATGATATTTGCAGCGTCACGCTGTTTACCAACGTAACCAAAAATTCCACACATATTTTATTTTTATTGGAAAGTATTAGAAGTTAATTATTCCGTTCCGAAGTCCGGCACAGCCGGACGAAGGACGGGAAGGCATCCGCAGATTCAGCTCGCCAAATAGACGGCTTTTCGACCTTTACGTCCGTCCGTTTTACCGGACAGGACCTCCTTCTCCTCGTATTCACAATCAGCTCTAATTTGTTTTGTTCTTCTACCAACTATGAACTACAAACTACCAACTAATTGGACCACACGCTTTTAAAATAACTTTTAAAGTACTTTCCTGTCGCTAATTATACCAAACTACCCTATTTTGGCTCGAATTTGATTTAAAAGTTCAGGAGTATCTGGAATAAGCAAAGTATATAATTCCCCAATATTGTCAGATGGCGACATATCCCGACTACTCACACCGTATTTTATTTTATGAAACAATTTTTGTTCCCAAATAGCTTCAAATCTAGGAAAATACACTACAACATCTAGTGGTTCAGGCAGCTCTATGTGACTTAAATTAAAACCTTTACTCTCCACACCCATAACCTTCCGTGCACTAGAAGTATTTTCAGTCACCTCCACGGGTCCACTAGCTGAACAAATAACGATCCGCCTACCTTTTTTTAGATCATCCTCTAAATCCTCTTTATGACTTACTCCAAAAAAACTCCCTCCAGCAAAATGAAAGTAGGCTTTTCCCAGGTCTTGGATATCTACGGTCTGCATGATATCGTGCATTAGCATATCACCATTCCTGCTCTTAAAAGTCCATTGATGAAGTGGAATAGGTCTGTCTGGTGGGAAAAGTAAAAACGGAACACCTCTTGTTGCTTTTATCGGTTCAAAGTTTGTAGCGTTACCTTCACTTCGTGGATCAGCCATTTACGATTTTAGCTTGCTTTTGAAGTCTTCGACCATCTCAACAGGGGTTGGGTCTACTTTGTTTTTCTCCGACAAATAATAAGCAGTAAAATCTGCAAAAATTAAAGAATTAAAGATTCTCTCAAAAGTATTTTTACCAGCCAGCTCCAGTTGCTCGGATTCAACCCCTTTTTTCCCAACAAGATCGGCGGTAACCTCATATCTTTTTAAATTCCTGTCATCGTCTTCATCGTCACGAAGCATTATCAAAAAATACTTGTCTCCCAGGTTCGAAAATCCAATCATTTCATTATGGTTAAGCTCCGAGAAAAAGTTCCAAAAAGCAGGATTTTTAGCATGTTCGTTAAACTTAATTTTCCAAACCATCGCAAGACGAGCATATTTTTCATTTGCATAAATAACGGGGGTCTTTCCCTCTATCTTGCCAGCCAAGCGCACACCTTTTTTCTCCACATCGTCCATATCTTTTCCAATTGCACTAACACTCTTTTTCATCTCATCAACCAAACCGGTAACAAGACCATGATTTTCTAAAATCTGCGCCATTGAGGCAACAAAATATCCGGTTCCCATTCTTGGCTGGAAACCTTCATTTGGTATAGGCAGTTTCACAAATGGAATTCCATTATCACCGGCAATTTTCTCTATTTCTCCTCCACTTGCCAAGGCAATTGCACTTAATTTTTCGCCGACAGCAGCCTGCATAGTACTAACTGTCTCTTCAGTATTTCCACTATACGAAGCAAAAATATTTAAAGTGGCACTATCCTTAGACTCGGGTATCAAATGATAACCATGATTAGTAACCATAGGAATCATCTTAGAAAATCCGTTTCTTTCCAGGTAGTCGCGGACAATAATTTCAAGAAGCTGCGAAGGAAAAGCCGACCCTCCCTCACCATAAAAAACTATGCGAGAAAAATCTCCTTCAAGTTTTATACCGTCGGCCAAGCCGAAACCCACTTCAAATTGTTTTGGAGAATCAATTATTGTTTGTCGAAGATTCGATTTATCAAATTCGTGGGGACTACTGTTCATTGGTTATCTATTACTGCCCGTATCTTCGCTGTCTTCTTGCAAAGTCAGAAATCGCGCGCTTCAACTCGGCCATATTAAAATCCGGGAAAAAAAGCTTGGAAAAATAAAGTTCTGTATATGCCGTCTGCCATGGCAAAATTCCGGAAGTTCTAAATTCGCCGGAAGTTCTAATTAAAAGATCCGGGTCCGGAATACCGGCAGTATCCAAATTTGCAGAGATTAATGTTTCATCAATCTTTGCGGCTTTGATACCTTTTTTAATAATCTTCTTGAAAGCACGAATAATCTCGTCATGTCCGCCATAGTCAATGCAGATATTCAAAACGTAGGCAGTATTCTTGGCGGTTTCGTGCTCTACTTTTTCTAAAACTTGTCTCAACAGCGCAGGAACCCTGTCTCGCCTGCCGATCCAATGAAACTTTACGTTCTCCTCAACTAGTTCTTTTAAATGTTTTTTGAAAAAGCCGGCATAAATCTTCATAAGGTACTTAACCTCAAAAGGTTTTCTGTCCCAATTTTCTGTAGAAAATCCCCAAAGAGTTAAAACCTTCACACCCAAATTCCTAGAACCCTTAACTACATCCATGGCAGCCTCTAGCCCTTTTTTGTGGCCGTCGATAGTCTGAAGGCCATGCCTTTTGGCCCAGCGCCTATTACCATCCGGGATAATTACAACATGCTGCGGAACTGTTTTTTCAGAAGTTTTCTTCGGCATTTTAAATGGCAGATACTACACAAATTTACCCCGCCTTACGGCGGCGGCCCTTGGCAAAAGGGATACTCCAAAGGATATCAAAAAGGCTCCATATTCTCAAGTTGCTAAGGCTACTTATCCCTATTTGCTGCAAAATCTGCAACTTCTTCAAGAACCTGGACGATTTTGGTGTCCTTAGCAATTTTTGTAATTTGAGATTTTGCAAGCTTGATCAATCTTGCCTTTTCAGCCTCACACCAACCTAATGCTCCACTCTCTTTTATTAATTTCCTAATCTCCTCCAGATCTTTCGTCCCAGATTTTGCATTCCCCCAAATCCTTTTTAATTCTTTGTACTTTTGTACTCTTGTACTTTGTACTTTATTTATCAACAACGTACTCTTCCCCTCACGCATATCAGAAAGACTAGATTTACCTGTTACTTTCTCATCCCCAAATACTCCCAAAATATCATCCTGCAACTGGTACGCTAAACCGACATTCATCCCGTATTGCTCAATAGCCCTAAGTTGACTAGAATCCGCGTCTGCCAAAATTGCTCCAACAATCAAAGGCCCCACAAATGTATACTTTGCAGTTTTTAATTGTGTCATTTTCAAAATATCTGCATATTTTGGCCGTCTGTTGGCAAACTCTACATCCATCGCTTCGCCATATATAGTTTCCAAAAGCACAGAAATTACCTTTTCAGAATTTCCCACAAGCTTTATTGCTTCCAAGCAAGCAATATCTCCCATTAAAATCGCTTGGCTATTGCCATAGTGAACACCAAAGTCTTTTTGATATCTTTTGTGAACAGTCGGCTTCCCCCTACGTGTGTCCGATTGATCAATAATATCGTCGTGGATAAGAAGAAAACTGTGCGCAATCTCAAATGCCAAGCAGACATCTAAAATCTTCTTCGAGGAGGCTCCTCGTGGAGTCTCATACGAGGAGCCTCCTCGACCAATCTCGTATCCGAGCCAAACCAAAAACGCCCGCAACCTCTTCCCGCCTTTTGAAAAATCCGCCAAGTCTTTATAAAAACGGGAAATCAGAGGTGAATACTTAGTGGCATCTTTAATCTTTTTATCAAAATATTTCTTCGCATACGGCTCAAAAATCTTAAGAAAATCGTTGATCTCACTCTCGAAGGTTTCAGGGTGCGACCTTAACATCATATGTTTGGTCGTTCCTTGAAACTGCTTAGCTGCCAAAACAGCCCAAGGTGTATATTTTTTTGGATTTTTGGAAATATCTGCAATGAAATCCTCAAACCTGACTTTTTTAGCCTCATAGGCTGTTTCTTTATTTGCCCTAAATTTACCATCGTATTTACCAACTAGTATCGAACAGTACTCGTTTTCGCAGTTTTTTCCGTCTTTTGCAAAATAGTTAAAAGCACCCACATTCTCAACCTCAGCTCCTTTTATTCCCATTTCCTTAAAAAGTGCCCTGTCCGAAGCTTCCTGGTAACTTTCGTCTCGATTTTTTAAATGAAGTGGATGAGAAATTGCAGTCAAATCCCAAAGCCCGTCAAAAAGCCTATGCTTTCTTCTGTGCAAAATCACATAATTTTCAGAATCAAAAAGAAGAGTTACAAAAGCCCGGTGATGCTTTCCAAGACCAGTATGCGCCTCAATCTTTGGTGCATAGCCCAAAAATTTATCCTTCTTGTCTACTAAAATTACAGTCTGGTCAGCCACAGTAAGGGGTAAAATACCATACTCAAGGCAAAAACCCAAAAATTCTGCTAAAATTCAGCCTCATGAACAAACCAATATCCAACCTGAGAGATTTTAAAAACGCCCAAATGCGGCGTAATTTTTTGGAAAAAGAACTCAAAACAAACTTGCAATCTATAAATTCGCAATTAATAACCGACGATTTAGTCGAAGGTAAAAATATCGAAAACTTAATCGGCGCAACTCAAATTCCACTTGGTGTCGCCGGCCCAATCACTATCAACCACCACCCACGTGCTACCTCCCACTATCTCCCCCTCGCAACCACCGAAGGTGCACTTGTTGCTTCTATCTCTCGTGGTGCAAAAGCAGTAACAGAAGCAAGCGGCGCGACAGTTGTCATTCACTCAAGTGGCATAACCAGAGGACCTGTTTTCAAATCGAATGGAGTTGAACATTCACAAAAAGCCAAGGAAATAATTACAAAAAACTTCCAATCGCTCGCAAAAACGGCAGCCAAAACATCGTCGCATCTAAAACTTAAAAACATAAAAATTAGGTTTGTTGGCAAAAATCTTTACTGTAGATTCTCCTTCGACACTCAGGATGCCATGGGTATGAATATGGCAACTTTTGCATCGGAAGAAATCGCCAGACAAATCGAAAAACTAACAAAAGTAGAACTCGTTGCCCTTGCAGGCAACTTCGATATCGACAAAAAACCATCATTTCTTAACTTCTTAAGCGGCCGGGGTAAACAAGCATGGGCGGACATTATCATTCCAAAAAAGATCGTACAATCCACTCTAAAAACCACACCCGAAAAAATTGTGGAAATTGTCAAAAGAAAA
>DATIHT010000050.1:0-2351 GCA_035480415.1 Saccharimonadales bacterium (SeqCode)
ATGCCCAAAGTTTTATCTTCAAAAACAATAGAGTCTAAGAAACCTTCTTCCGGTATTTTTTCGTTCCTTTTGCAATTTGGTGTCGTCGCGATTTTGTTTTTTGGCATTGGTTTTGCCCTTGGCCAAAAGAAAATAGATATTTCCAGAAAATATATTGTTCCCCAGATAACTGTTCAGGACCAGTCGGTTCCAAAAAATCAAAACATAGATTTTTCTCTTTTCTGGCAGGTTTTGGATTCACTGCCAAAAACTTACTACGATAAAACGGCAATAGACGGCCAGAAGATTTTGTACGGAGCAATTTCCGGAATGGTTAAATCTTTGGGCGACCCTTACACGGCGTTTTTGGACCCTAAGCAGAATTCGGAAATAAAAGGAGAACTTTCGGGTTCTTATGAAGGAGTGGGCATGGAGCTTGGTTTCAACAAAGATAAACGTCTAACTGTCATGTCGCCGATTTCCGGAACGCCTGCAGAAAAAGCAGGAATTCTTCCCAAAGATTTGATTTTGAAAATAGACAATAAAGATACTTTTGACATGACCTTACCGCAAGCTGTGGATTTGATACGGGGTGCCGCAGGAACGAGCGTTAAATTAACCTTGGCACATGATGGCTCAACAGATACTTATCAGGTAGAAGTGGCACGCGCCAAAATAACAATTAAAAGTGTTGATTTGTCGTTTAAAAACGACGCAAAAGGCCATAAGGTAGGAATTATTAAAGTTAAAACATTCGGTGAGACTACGGATGGCGAATGGGATGAAGCTGTAAATCAGATTCAGTTGCAAGGTGCAAAAGCAGTTGTTGTTGACATGAGAAATAATCCCGGCGGGTTGTTTACTTCTGCAATTCATTTGGGAAGCGAATTTATAAGCGGGACAATTGTGAAACAGCAAAGTGCAGACGGCAACATCAAGTCATTTTCAGCCGATCATCAGGGAGAGCTTAGTAAAATCCCAATGGTTGTTTTGGTAAACGGCGGTTCTGCTTCTGCTGCGGAGATATTTACCGGTGCGATACAGGACAATAAGCGCGGCAAAATAATCGGGGAGTTAACGTTTGGAAAAGGTACCGTGCAGGACGCTGTGGATTTACCGGGTGGTTCGGGTTTGCATGTAACTATTGCCAAATGGTTAACGCCAAACGGAACCTGGGTACACACGGTTGGAATAAAACCCGATATTGAAGTTAAATTAACTTCCGACGATGTAAAAGCAGGTAATGATCCACAAATGGACAGGGCACTACAGGAATTGTAAATTACTAATTAACCTAATAACTAATTACTAATCAAGCACCAATGACCAAATGTCCTAATTTAGGCATTTTGAAATTTAAAAATTGATTAAAAATTAGAAATTAAAAATTAGAAATTTTAGTTATGCAGGGCTTATTCAAACTTAAAAATCTCATAATATTTCTCATTGTAATTGCGGTGTGGTTGTCTACACTGGTTGTTGCTGTCGGTGTTATTTCTAAAAAATTGCCCAACTTGGTTTCGGGCGGGAAGCCAATTGAAACTAGTAAAATTGTTCAGGAAGAATCGATAGTTACCGATGTTGTGGACCGCGTTTCGCCTTCCGTTGTTACTGTTTCTGCCCAAACGCAGAAGCGAAAAGTTTTAAACTTTTCTCCTTATGGTGGTTTTAGCACACAGACACAACAACCTCAGCAGCAAGATATAGGTTCCGGATTTATCGTTTCTGCGGATGGGCTGATTGTTACAAATAAACATGTTGTTGCAGACACAAGCCTAAAGTACAAGGTTATTACAAAAGACAACAAAGAATACGATACAGTGCAAATAAGCCGGGACCCTACAAATGATATTGCCATTATTAAAATTGATGCAAATAACCTGACGCCGATTGAGCTTGGTGACTCCTCTAATTTAAAAGTTGGCCAGTTTGTAGTTGCTATTGGTACGGCACTTGGAGAATTTAGAAACACTGTTACAACAGGAGTAGTTTCGGGTCTTGGCCGCGGAATTTCTGCCGGCGACCCTTTGGCTGGTGCTGTTGAGCAATTGGATAACGTGATACAGACCGATGCTGCTATTAACCCTGGGAATTCCGGCGGTCCGCTTTTAAATTCTTCCGGACAGGTGATTGGTATAAATGTTGCCGTTGCTGCCGGTGCGCAAAACATTGGCTTTGCCATTCCGGTTAGCACTGTAAGGGATGCTATTTCGCAGTTTAGTGCAAACGGCAAGTTTCCCGCAAAAGCTTTTTTGGGTGTCCAATACCAAATGGTTACCAAGCAGGCGGCTCTTTTGAATAGCGTACCGCAAGGTGCTTTGGTTGGAGACGTAGTTGCCGGTTCTGCTGCAGATGAAGCAGGAATCAAGGTT
>DATIHT010000051.1:0-4418 GCA_035480415.1 Saccharimonadales bacterium (SeqCode)
GCGTAAGCGACGGTTAGTAGGTGAGTGGGCAAGTAGGCAGGTGGGTGATTAGGTTTTCCTAAGAGCCTACAGACCTACCGGCCTAAGTACCTATTTTCAGCTAAGCCGTACTAATAGATCGTAACCCTTATCCCGTACTTGCAAAGCAAGTACATTAGCAACTAGTGCTTAGTTGCATTTAACATCCCAAAAGTTCTTTTACTTGTTAGCCCGATTAAGAAAGTCGAAAGTCAAAGTCGAAAGTGTAAAGAAATTTACTTTTCACTCTGACTGTACACTTTGACTTAATTCGGGTGCTTTGTTGTGGATTGTTTGTAAATAAATTTATTTTGGGTGTATTATGCTTCAGAATAAATGAAAAAGCGCTCACCAATTTTCTCTTTACTTATCAAGATGGGGATGTTTTTAAGAAGTATTTCTGAAAGAACGACTCACCTTCGTAGGTCCATAGATGAATACTTAATGGTACACAATCTTTATGAAAGATTTACAACTTCAGATATTAAAACGCGAGCCTTAGATAATTTGAAAGAATTAGAGAAAATGGTTGATTTGGAAGCAAGAGGAATAAACGGAATGATTAAATCTGCAAATAAATTACTTTCGATTACAGTATATGAAAAAAGGATTCAATTAATTGACGTAGCAGAGCTTAGAAGGTTATTTAAATTAAGATTTAAAGAAATATACAAAGATAAATCATTGCAAAACTTAGGTAACGAGAATTTTAAGCTTAAGCTGGATGAGCTTTTATTAAATCATCGTAAAGCGCTGCAGGATTTTTTAGATTCTGTTGATAAGGAATATACTTTTGAGGGTTTTAGCAAATTAAAGGATAATTACAAAGTGGGGATAGGTGATGCTATAGATATTATGTCGATTGCACAATTCAAAGAAAGCGTTTTTGTTGTTGGAAGAATTATCGAAGAACTATTAGACAAGTTATTAAGGAGTGCAATAAGAAGTAAAAAAATAAAGAAAATTATAATTGGTGATACTAGATACGATAGCAAGATTGGGATACTTAAGGGAGCTAAAATAATTGATGAAAAAACTTTTCATGAACTTAATTCTGTTCGAATAGATAGAAACAAATCAGGGCACCCTACAAGAAAAAGATTCACGTTTAAAGACAATAAGCTGGTAATAGAAAGGGGAATTGCCATCCTGCAAGAGTTGCAAGATAAGTTGTAGTTTGTTTGTGTATCATCGGTATTTAAAAAACATTCAATTTACGTGCACTTTTTTATTTAAGTATTGACACGCAAAATATTTTGCAGTCTAATAGATCCAGAAATAACATTTCTAACACCTAGCGCATTTGTCCGGCGGGTGTTTTTTTAAAGGAAACAATATCTTCCTCTTTGCTTCGCAAAGAGCGATATTTTTAATAAATTAAAAATGGATCGAGAACCTCATCAAAATAAAGATATAAGAGTTGGCTGGGCTTACAGCGTTAGTCCTGCATTAGGAGCTCATGTAGAAGCAAACGGTGGATATTTTGACGGCGTTCCAAAATTGTTTCAAAAACCAGTCAGATCATTTTTAGCTACAGAACGAGGAATACCTAGAGAATCAGCTGTCGGAAGACTGAATGGTACTATTAGTCCAAGGAAACAATAGGCAAGGGTCGCTGGAACTTGTCTTACGTAGAACATTCCCAGCGGAATGTTTTTTTTAGGAAAAAAATATGGCAGAACGTGTAATTCATCCAAGATTAGAACAAGCTACTATTCGGTACTTCTCAGAAACTCAGGGAGTGTCCGAGGCCGGGTACACACAGTATCAGGCTGAAGTTAGCATGCTTGCTGCTAGCTCTATCGTCGATGCGGCACTTGCCATACCAACATTTGGAGAAAAATTTGCCGTTTTAGATTCAAAAGATCCAAAACGACAAGTACTTTTAAAACCAAAAAGTGTTTTTGAAGTTGAGACGGTTCTTTTTGATATGGTGGGAGAGACCCAATTTAATGAGTTTTATGGACAAGTTTCTGCAAGTTATGAAAATCTCCATCCGGATTTGATTCAACCTGAACTACTTCATACCGATCTTTCGGGTTACATAAGACAAATGGACGTTCATAATCATGTACAAGCTGCATTTGCAAACCATGGTTTGGTTGCCCAGTCTTGATTTAAAAAGGGTTTTATTGTATATTTCTACAACTGGTGATTTGTGCGAGGTGGCACCACTCCTTCCCATTCCGAACAGGATAGTGAAACGCTTTAGCGCTGACAATAGTTTTTGGGCAACTGAATGCGAAGATAGGTCGTCGCCAGTATAAAACAACTCACACTACGTGAGTTTTTTTATACCTTTAACGACCTGCGCTCCTCTCGGGTTTCGCCGGATGAGGGCTAAGGTCGTCGCCAGTATTAAGCAACTCAACGAAAGTTGGGTTTTTTAATGGCTAGCGTGGTATAATTATAGGATAGAAATTAAGTTATATATGAAAGATTACGAAACACCTGGAGAACTATTTAAATACGAACCGATTGTTTCAGAGCCTGGTGATAATCTTCGAGCTACTCTTGAGCGTTTTGTACGTCTAAAAAGCAAATATGCAGACGACCTTAACGAGATGGGCAAAAGATTAATTGATCGTGTCATTAATGTTCAAAGAGCAGATTTGGATTTATCTCATACTCACACAGGTATTTTGCCAGATATTCCAGTTTACGAAGGGTATTTTAACTTTCCAGATCGTCCAGATAGATTACAAGTTCCCTTTATTGAGCCAACACCGGTTATCGAATTAACCCGTTTGGAAAGATTTTTGGTCAGACTGAATAATGCTTCATTAAATTTTGCAACCACTATTCCAATCAAGTAATTTTTATGGAAAGAATCCCCGTACCAACGTTAGTACCTGATATTGAGGTTTTAGAGAGCCATGCGTCTGAAATTTCGGAGAATCTTGGAATTACTGTTAATAAAATCTACACCAACCGGTTTTATCCTCAAGCAGGGGTTAGCGAGATACAACTTAAACATAATCTCATAGGTTATTTTACAAAGCTTGTTGATATGGGTGCCGGAGATGAAGCAATTGATATTGTGAAACCTGTTATTTTTTGGTGATGAACAGCACAGCATACGTACACAACTTACTTTACTTGAAGTGATTGTAGTGGGGCGGGAAAAGACACAAGATCTTGCAGGATTTCCGGAATTAAAAGATTTTTATGATACAGACTATCATCAATCTATGAACGAGATTTTTCCTGTAACCTTAAAACAAACAAAATAAGGTAGATTACTTCTTTTAAATCTGATATACTTCGCGTTAGCAAATTTGTAATTTGTATGTCGTTTTTGCGGCAGGAAGGCATGTGATTATGTTCGGTGAAAACCAAAAAAGATTCAGGATTTAGTCAAGGGTCCGCAATGGCGGATTTATTGGCGTCTTCTTCTAATAATAAAATTCCATCTCTTAAACGTAACCAGGAAGTTGTTGGCAAAGTTGTCATGGTGTCACCTTCTGAAATTCTTGTTGATATTGGCGCCAAGAGTGAAGGCATAATTTCGGGCCGTGAGCTTTCGGCTATTGGTGATGTTGGCAAAAACATTAGCGTCGGCGATTCTATTGAAGCTACTGTTTTGTATCCGGAAAACGATGCAGGACAGGTTGTTTTGACATTGCGAAAACTTTCCGGCGAAAAAAGATGGCAGGAGCTTGAAGAGCGAAAGAAGAGCGGGGAAGAGGTAGAAGTTGTGGGGTACGAGGCAAACCGCGGTGGAATAATTTGTGACTTTTTGGGATTGCGTGGATTTTTACCTTCTTCGCAACTTGCCAAGGCAACTTCGAAATTGGAAGATTTGGTTAACAAAACTTTGTCTGTAAAAGTAATAGAAGTAGACAGGATTTCTAACCGCCTGATTTTTTCCCAAAAAGGTGCAAACAAGAAAGACCTTGGGGATCTGGTTAAGCTTTTGGCAAAGGTCAAAATCGGTGATA
The DNA here is from genome assembly GCA_035480415.1 of Saccharimonadales bacterium (SeqCode). Classification (GTDB taxonomy): domain Bacteria; phylum Patescibacteriota; class Microgenomatia; order Curtissbacterales; family GWA2-41-24; genus DATIHT01. The sequence continues at coordinate 3,960 of DATIHT010000051.1, forward strand.
AGTACACCGGAGTTGTTACAGCAATTTTGCCGTTTGGGGTGTTTGTGGAAATTGAAATTGGGTCGGTAGGTAAGTTGGCTGGTAGGCAGGTAGGAGAAAAGGAACCTACTGACCTACAAACCCACGAACCTAAAAACCAGAAGCTGGAAGGCTTGGTTCATATTTCCGAAATTTCGTGGGAGAAAGTTGACGACGTTTCTAAAATATATAAAGTCGGGGACGAAGTTGATGTTTTGGTAATTGCCAAAGATGCTGCAAATGGCAGGCTAAACTTGTCTGTGAGGCAGTTAACAGAAGACCCGTTTGCCGAAGAAGCTAAGAAATACACAAAAGAGATGATTGTAAAAGGTGTTGTTTCGCGCGTTACGCCGTATGGGGTATTTGTAACTCTGAATGACGGCATGGAAGGCCTGATTCATATTTCCAAAATTCCACCGAACATGGTTTACACCGAAGGCG
>DATIHT010000052.1:0-6004 GCA_035480415.1 Saccharimonadales bacterium (SeqCode)
GGAAGATAGAAGAGGTAATTAGATTCTCAAAGAAATTAATGAAAAGTAGCAATTAGTGCCTAGCCACTAGTGCTTAGTCGTTTATTCTAGGCACTAGGAACTAGTAGCTAGTTGCTTGTTATCCCTGTTAACTTCCTGTTAGGCACATATCAAGCTAAATCGGTTGCTTGGGCGTAAACTGCGCTCAATATGAGTGAACGAATAATTGCACCAATTGAGCAGGCAGTGTACGCTGGAATTGGTGGAGCAAATATGTCCAAAGGCGCAATAGCAGGTGCAGAAATAGCAGTAAAAGCTACAACGGAAGGTGCTGTTAAATCGGCAGCAGAAGTTGTTCCTAAAACTGCGGTTCAGGCACTTGCTGAAGGTTCCAGAGCCGCGACTCAGACCGCCGATGGATCAAGAGAATTTTTAGGAAATTTAAGAACCCCCAAGAGTATACAGACTGAAACAGGTTCTGGATTAGGACAAAATACCTCTCAGATAATTTCAACAAAAGAACAAAGGATTGGTGATCTACAAGGTGAGTTAAACAATGCTAGAGAAACTGTTTCTCGCGTTCGTGAATGGCCCCAACCAGATTTCCGATATCAGGTTCCTTATGCAGAGATACAAGCGGAGAGTATCGAAAGTGCTATTACCAATGAACAACTTGAAGTACAAATTTTACAAAAAAGCGATGGTACTCCAAGCTCTAAAGATGCCGTTATTGAGGATTTCATTAGGTCTCAACAAAGACAGAAGGCGACTGATCAAGGCACATCCCTAATACAAAGTGCTGAAGCGCGAAAAAGTACTTTAGATGCCGATGTTGCAAGATACCAAGATCTTATTTCAAAAAAAGGTCAAGAACTGGAAGAGGCCGCTCAACAAAGAGCTCAACTGAGAGGCGGTTCCGATGCAGATCCTGACAATGTACAACTTGCACAGAATTATGATCGTGCAAGGTTTACACAGAGAGATATAAATATCGAGGTTGACAATTTGAACGAAGGGCTACAAAAAGCACAAGAGAGAGCAACGGTTGGTGCTTCTCAAATTGAAGATCAAATAAAAAAAGGCCAGGCAATACTTGAAGATGTAACCCAAAATCCGGAGGCTTACGATAAACTACCTGGCAATATAGAGGAAGATCCTGATTTCGAAAGCTGTCTAAAGGCGGCAAAATTTTCGGAGAGCGAAGATACTGCTAAGTTTAAAGAAAACATTGGTCTAGACCCCGCCGCAGAGGCAAAAAAATACTTTCAGGTAAGATTTCCTGAGAAGTATGCATACTACCAGAGGAAGGGACTAGTATCGGAACCAAGTGACGAAACATCAGCTACAGCTACTGCTGGAGCAACTGAGGTTTCTGCCCCCACACTACAAGCACCACCGGTGGAAGTGGCAGTCACTGATGTTACTGCACCCGAAGCCCCTTCAACTCCAAATGCCGGCGATATAGAAACTCCAGTTGCAGCTGAAAGTCCTGCTCCTACAGATGAAACTGCAAATGTTGAAACTCCTGAAGTTGACGAGCTGGCAGCTAAAGCCGAGGTTGCATTTGCAATAGGCATCCGCGACAGATACAACCCAATGACTAGAGCATTTGCAAGGGGTGATGTGCCCACAGTTGCAGAGATGACTGATTATGATCCAAGGCTTTTGGACGAAGACTTTACAAAACTTTTGGCACAAGACGGCGGACCAAGATATATTCTTTCCGAGATTCTAAAAACAGCAGTAGATTCAAGTGGTAAGAGAATCATGACTGATGAAGAGGTCGCAAGCCAAATACAAAATGAAGAATGGGTTGGTGCAAATTCTATCAAGGCTGCTGAAAAATTAATCATCGCCAAAGCAAAGAAGGAAACGGTAAGTAAAGATGAGGCAAAAACCATTGTTGAGTCGACTTGGGGTGCGGATGTTGTTGCTTCTTTGGCCCTTGTCTATAAGGAGAACGCTGAGGTTAAGGCTATGCTGGGTGGATTGTTAGATAAAAAGGGTATGACTTTTTTTGAAAGTTTTAAGAAGGACTTTACTAAAAAATCGCTCTTGGATTTATTATTGGCAATTTTGGGCGCAATTGGAAAAGTAGTAGTTAAGGGACTTACCTCTGGAATGGAACCCCAGCGCTAATTTTTCTTTAGATTTATTGTGAATTGCCTGTCGGTTGAAAGATCGGAGTTTATTGTGATGTTTTGGCCTTGGTAATTAGGACAAGATCCTGAAACAAGTTCAGGATGACACGAAGAGGGGTTAACATTTTTTACAGTGAGATATGCGGGCAGGTTGAATTTAAACTCTAGCGGATCTTTTTCGGTGCCTGCCTGTTTTTGGAAGTAAACGCTGTAAGTTGGGTTAGTTTCCAGTTTTATATTTTTTGGAATTCTATATGTGAAGGTGACAACTTTGGTTGATTTGATTGGTACCTCAACGTACGTTGCCAGTTGGGTTAAGCTGCCCTGGTTTGTAACTTCTACAAGCTTAAGGTCGCTTTGATCGCCGTTTTGGTATGCAAAAAGGCCGGCTGCAAATGGTACATAAACACGCAGGTAATTAACATACTTGCCGCCCGGCCACGTATCTGCCTGACTATTGTTGGTATAGGTAATTGTTAATTTACCCACTAAATCCGCATCTTTGCCCACGGTCATTTCGTACGCAACTTTTCTACTTAAGAACCTGTTGACTTTGTTTGCACCTACGTTTGCTTCGACAAGTGCTACGTAATCACGGGTTTGGGTAGTGTCTTCTGCAGGATTGAAGTAAAGCGGTGGCAGGGGCTGGTCCCAAGTGTTGGTTTTGGCAAAGCCTGACAGGTTGGGGTCGTCGAATGTAAACATTAGGTGCTTTTGCGACAAGCCTTCTTGTGCGCCTTGGATTAAGGCAATGAGAGAGTTGGTTGTCGGTTGTCGGTTCACAGTTGTCGGTGACTGGAGATCGGTGACTATTTTGGTGATCATGGTTCTGGTTAGTGCCCCAAAGAAGTCGCGCTTTTGGGTGGAACCCGGAAAGAAACCTACCTCACTGTAATATTCACCTTTTTCGAATAGATTATCGGCAGTAATATTTTGCCCATAATCCGGAACAGAAATTGGTCCCATTCCTTTTAGAATTTCCTGCACGAGAGTTAGATCCATAACAATAACTCCGTCTACATCCTGTCCGGTTTCTTTTTTGAAAAAGTCGCGCTCGACTCTTGAATTTTGAGTGAAATCACCAGACCAATTAGAATCGCGAAGAAAGTAATTGTCGGTTCCCAGCTTGTCTTTAAGAGGAGCAGGCGGCTGGATTTTTTCTTTAAGCTGGCCGTCGATTGTGTAGATATCCTCCACCTGAATATTCTGCAGATGGCCTTTGTCAAACTGGACGATTGCAAAATTACCTATAAAACCGCCGCCCGGGCGAAGTTCGGTATTATTTTGCAAAAGCACAAGATAAGTTTTTTTGGCACCATTGCCAACAAGATTGTTTGTAAGATTTGTTAGTTCATATACTCTTTGGGCGGCTGTGTTGAGAGCCTGCAGCTGTACTTTAACGTTTTGCAGTTTGTTATTGGCAAGCGGAAGACTAACATCTTTTATCAAAAGCCACGCCTGGGTGGAGGTAGTATAAGCCTTGCTAAAGTTGGCAGATGGTGTTTCCAGGTCGAACCCTTCGTTTTTGGCATTTGGGTTGGCAATTATAGAATAATCGTGGGCAAGCGTTTGGGCACCATCGATAAAGTAGCCTGCTGCTTCTGCTGAGCGCTCTGCACCCTGTAGCAAATTATTAATATTTTTTATTGGAATAAATCTTGTTTTGTTATGCGCAGCATGAAATGATTTTTGGGCATAGTCTGTCTGTTTTTTGGCCGATTGAAAATCTCCCATTGTAAGACTTTTTTGCGCAGCTTTAACGGCTTTTTGGCCAAGGTAAACATCAAGACTGGTTTTTGCAGTTGTTAGTGCTAAGACTATTAATAAGATAAGCAAAACTTTTTTAAAACTTAGGCTTGTGTTAACGCTTGGTATTTGAGGCATTTTGAATTGTTTTTGTTGTTTCTGGGTGTTTACATCGGCTGTCTTTTTCTCAACAGCCTGGTATGTTGCGGTTTTCGGAATGTAGCTCTGAGACGGAGATGATTCCTGTTCGCCGCTTAACTTGAAGTTTTGGAAAGTATTTTTTAGTCCCTGGGCCAAATTTACTTTTGCCCCGGGCCCCATTTCGTGTGTATTTATTTCGATTTGGGGCTCTTTTTGGGCCGTGCCTTCGGGGCCTGCAAAAAACAGGCCAATTTCTTTGTTAAGAGCAAGTCTTGCCACATTTTGAATTTCGTAGGAGGCAGAAAGAGTGGTTTTGGCACTTTCGGAGACTAGATAGTGAATTTTTTTGTCTGTTTTTTCGAAGGCCAGTTTGTGAACAGCATAAATGGCATCTGTGATGTAAGTGGGATAGATATAGTTAAGACCTTCGTTTTCTAAAATGACTTTATCGCCTTTTGTGGCTTGTTTGATAAGTTGCGAAAGCCGGTTTTCTTCTGAATTTGGCATGCCCGGGCCATAGATATCACCGATCAGGAGCAGATTGATGTGATCTTTTAAGCTTTCATCTGTGCCCGTTAGGTAATCGTAAAAATCGGGAGACGTAGAAATAGGCGCTGCGATAAACAAACTTGAAAGATGTCTTTTGGTTAGCGTGATAACGTTTGAAATTTGGGGAGAGGTGTTTGTGATTTGAGTAATGCTGCTTTTGGCATTTTTTAGGAGCGAAAGATCGAAAATAATATCGAATTGTGGTAGGTATGATGGTAGGGGCTGGGAAAGATCTATTTCCAGAAGTGTAAAATCGTGACTGGTTAATAGGTGCTGAGAAAGCCTGCTTGCGCCTACTCCATAGACCACGCAACCTGCACCAATTAAGGCTTTTGCGAGTTCACTACCAAAATAGGTGCCAACATCGGTTATTAAAACGTGAGTCTTACGGGCAGTAGAGGACATAGGTTAATTTACCATTTTCCATTTTCCAATTTCCATTTATTTAAAAATTAATCAATTGAAAAATTTAAAAATCAATGGTAAATGACAAATGGCAGATGGAAAATCTCATAATTTGAAGTAGGTTTTGAGGCTGATTGCGAGAATGGAGGCTGCAAGACCTAAAAACAATCCCGCAGTCGCTGCAACTTTTTTACTTAATATCCTTTGGGATGGAGCAGACGGCGTGCCTACTTCTTTGAGTATTGTCTGTTGATTATTCAAACTGGCAAGTTTGTTATTAAAAGACAGTACTGTTCCTTTTAATAAAATTTTTGCTTCTTGGGGGGTTTTTGTAGACGCTGTAATTGTTATTACCTGGGGGCCATTTTTTTTGATGGAAATTGAACCTTTTTGTGCAAGGTCGTTTTGAAAATCCGGACTTTGAATTAAGGCAACTGTTGTATCTGTAAAATTACGGGCCTCTTCTTCCATGTAATACGTAGTGCTTTGTTGTAGGGTGGCAGTTGGAGTTGCCTGCGATGCTACAAAAAATGTTTGGTTTTGAATGTAGTTTTTAGAGAGGTTTTTGGTCGATATTAAGGCCAGAGCGAGACCGCCTAATGTAAAGACAGTTACAAATACCATATTCTTTTTAATAATTTCCAAATACTGTTTAAATTCCATATATCTCTTGGTCAAGAGCTAAGTTTACTTGTCTGTCGGCTTCTTTGTTTTGCTCCCTCGGAATGTGGGTGTAGCTTATTTGTTTAAATTCGTTCTCTAAGCCTTTGATTGTAATTACCATTTCCCGTATCTGGGCGTTTTTAATTTTATAAAGTCCAGAAAGCTGGGATTGTGCCAACTGTGAATCTAAAAAGAATTTGATTTCCTTTTTAGGGTGGTGTTCTTTTAACCACGTGAGAGCTTTAACAATGGCAGTATATTCCGCAAAATTGTTTGTTGCAATCCCAAGGTACCCGCCTTCTTCTTTTGTAGTTTTGCCATCGTCTTTTACTACAAATCCGTAGGCTGCGTGACCTGGGTTACCGCGTGAGCCACCATCG
>DATIHT010000053.1:0-17806 GCA_035480415.1 Saccharimonadales bacterium (SeqCode)
CGGCCGCACGAGGGCGCACCTCGAAATATTCGTTTACGAATTATTGCCAAGCTTTCTTACGAATCTCTTACCTTTTTCTCGTTTTTTTTTAAACTCCATCCCATAAACTGCAAAGTATGAAAGGTACAAAACCAACACCCGTTAAAAAGATGTTCAAGGGCAGCTTTTTACACCAAATATACGAATTGGTAACCTCACCGGTTGCCTAAAAAAAAAGGAGGCTAAATGGCACTTGCACTGAGAGATCTGCTGGAAAGAATAGTCAATGTGTTCTTGGGACTGGCGATATTTTTCCTCTCCCTACGAATCCTCTTTGAGCTTTTTACAGCCAACGCCACAACACCTTTTGTTGCATGGATATATAGTGTTAGCAATTACCTGGTTGCGCCTTTCCGGGGAATTTTGCCTTCACCAGCAACTCAAAGCGGAATTGTCGACATGCCAGCACTAGTGGCAATAGTGACATATACAGTTCTTGCTTATCTGGTTATGGGCATAATCAGTACCTTCACAGTTGAGATCAATAACCAATATCGTACTCATTACCACTAAAATGGCCAAATACGGCAAAAAGGCTCAGCACAAAGTAGAAAAGGCAATGCACGAATATAAACATGGTGAGTTGAAAAGCGGCAGCAGCGGCCAAAAGGTTAAAAGTAGAAAGCAGGCAATCGCGATCGGTCTTTCCGAAGCAAGAAAGGAAGGCGGTAAAGTTCCTCAACCCCCATAACGATGAACGATTTACGATCAACCTTTCAACGTGTATCCAAAGCCTCTGACAGAATTTATTAACTTCTTTTTAAATTTTGAATCTATCTTTTTGCGCAAATAGCCAACATATACATCAACTGCTCTGCTTTCCATGTCCGGTGAATACATCCATATTCGCGATAAAATCATTTCTCGCGATAAAACCTGCCCCTGATTGAGCATTAAATATTCCAAAAGTTTAAATTCTTTGGGAGTAAGATCAATTTTTTTGCCGCCGCGTCTAACCTCAAACGTCTTTGTCTCCAGTTCCAAATCTGCAATTTTCAGCTTCGCACTCGAGGTTTGAGACTGTTTCAGTCTTGCCTTAACCCTGGACAACAATTCATCTGCACTGTATGGCTTTGGAACGTAGTCATCGGCACCCAAATCAAATCCGGCAACGATATCGGAACTCGTTCCCCTTGCGGTAAGAATAATCACAGGTAACTCTGGATAATTCTTTCGAAGAGCCTGAAATACCGATTCTCCGCTTACATCAGGCAAACCCAAATCCAAAAGTACCAAATCCGGTTGCGACTTTTCCATGGCCTTGATGGCAGCTGTTCCTGTTCCGGCAGACTGTACGGAATAACCGCTATCTCCCAAAAACTCTTCCAAAAATTCCCGCTGGTTTTTGTCGTCTTCAACTACAAATATCAAGCTGGCCATTGTGTGCAAATTCTAAACCAATTAAACCAACATTTCTAGTATCCCATCCTTACAAAATTATTTAACAAGGAGCGCAAGAAGTTTTGTTACAAAATTCTTACGCAATATTTGTTGTTCTTTTATTTTATTTTTCTAATATGCACTTATGAGCATTGTTTCATGGATACTTTTAGGATTAGTCGTAGGCCTCATTGCCAATGCGCTTGATCCCAAACCCGCAAGTGGAGGAATTATCGGAGCCATTCTCCTCGGAATTGTAGGTGCAATAGTTGGCGGATTTTTAGGTCAGGTAGTTTTAGGAACAGGTATCACCGGCTTTAACCTAGGCTCGATTGTAATTGCACTAATCGGATCATTAATAGTTCTATTTTTAGCAAGGAGTTTTAACAAAGCATAAATATGAAAGTCTTACAATTAGAAGAAAAACAGATTAAGGAAAAGGTAAATACGTTTGGCTTTGATGAAAAGTTTGAAAACCCATACACAGGCTTCCAAAGGTTTATTCGTTTCCCCCACCACAAAACATTTCTTGCACCTCAAAAAATACAAAATAGCCAGCCGTCATGCGAACTAGTAAATGTTAATTTGAGTATTTCTTAAATTTCAGATTTGAATTCTTAAGAAAGGAGGCAATGTGGACGACCCACAAAACACACAAGATCAAGACAGTCAAGAAATACCTGAAGACTAAAAATAGACAAGAACTAAATACTGGCAGGGCATAGGAAAAACAGCTTTCACCGGGCTGTTTTTTCTTGATGGGAAAGGGGCAAGTAAACCTCTACTGTAGTTCCCTTACCCTCGCCTGAAATAATTCTTAGACGACCCCTGTGAATCTCTACAATAGTCTTTGTTAGGTAAAGACCAATTCCAAGACCTTCCCTGTTGGATTGTGTTCCCTTATAAAAACCTTCGACAATTTTTGGTAATTCACGCTTGGGTATACCAATTCCCTCGTCTCTAACTGTTAGCTTTAAATTTAAATCATCCTTCTCAAGAAACATCAAAATTTTCGAGTTACTTTTGGAGAATTTAGCAGAATTGTTCAAAATGTTAGAAATTGCCTGCATCAGTTTATCAAAATCACAAATCAATAAATCATTACCGGCTTTTACTTCACTTTTAAAAATAATTTTGTGCTTTGGATATTTCACCTTAAAATTAACAACAACCCGTTTAATAATTTCCAAAAGACTACCGCTTTTCCAATGGTATTCAAGTTGTCCTTTTTTAATCTGGTCCATCTGGAAAAGTTCGTTAAACATCAAAATAAGCCTAGTTAACTCCCACCGAAGAGTATTCATCCATTTTCGCTCGGGCAGTTTGCGTTTTCTTATAGCTTTATCTATCAAGTGAGCATAAGAATTAATAGTTGTTACAGGAGTCCTAAGCTCGTGTGAAGCCAACGAAATAAACAAATCTCTGGTTTTTAATGATTCTTCAAGCTGATCGTGCAATTGAGACTTACGAATCGCCAAAGTTGCCATCGAACCAAAAATTTTCAGGCCATCTTTTTGTTTTTTTGAGAGCTCAATATTTTTAAACAAATCCAGTGCTATATAACCCAATTCAATACTTCGATAAAATAGCGGAATAAAAACTACCGATTTAATTCCCCAATCAACTATTTTTGGATGAAGATTTTTTAATTTGGCTGCACTTACAACAGCCGGTGTTCGGGAAAATACGGCGCGAGCGGCATAACCCCGTTTGTCCGATTCCACCCTAAACATTTTTTCCGAACTGTCCCAGACACGTTCAAAACCTTGGCCGCTTCGAATAAATATAGAAGAATACTTAGCATTCAAAAGTCTCTGGGCTGCACGGCCAATAATCGGGTAGGTCTCCTGTCCCGTTAACGGAACTAAAAGCTGAACAGAAAAGTTGTAAAAGCCCCTGGTAAAAGCCTCAGGTTCGAGTTGATTCGTCGCCATTTTTAGCCTCGAACCAACATGATACTACACACAAACTGTGTGTCAAGACATCTTTAAAAAAGACCTCCTAGACATAAGTGTTAAAATACCTTGCTGAAATGAGTGAAATAGTTAGAGGAGAACATCCATCACCGGTTCCAGAACATATTTTTAAGGCACACTTGGACGCCAATGCCCAGTTTCCTCAGCACTTCAAGGATATAGATTATCCCACTACGACTGCAGCCATTCTGAATCCTCCAAATTGGCACCAGTTTGCAGATTCAGAGCATTCAACTAGTCAGCACACTGAAATAGCAGACACCACCAATAGGCTTCACATAACAAACAACGTCAGACAGTTTGCAGATAACTCATCGTGGCTGAATATTTCCGGTGCATCAGAAATCCCAGATGTTAGATTCGACCATTTGCACCAAAGAATGAAATGGGGAGTCATAAATTTAATCCTGCAAACAATTGCAGACGGGCCAAAACGCCCGGACCATGAAATCATAAACGAAGGCCCTCCACTTCCCATGCAAAAACCTGCAGATGTAGAAAAAATAGTTATATTTTTTAACGATCCGACCAACAGACAAAAAATTGAACAAATGCAAGCAGCCGCCTACGAAATACAACAATTACTAAGCGGGGACATCGGATACGCCATCGGCACACTTTGGAAAGCATGTTTGACTGGCAGACAAATAAGTACAGCAATAGATACTTACTTTAGAACCGGTGAACTCGCAACAGTATTGAAGGAAAAATTTGAAGAAACGTCAGATCTGAGGGAAGTTTTTAGGGGCGCCAACGTTACAATGATAATTGAATCAACAGATCGGGATTCAAGATACGCTAACCGAACAATACAAAGATATACAAGAGCGGTCAAAATTGTGACGGATATCGCTATGATTCGGCACCTAAAAAGTAAGAGTCTCGAGATGCCATTTGGAGTCGACCAGACATATCAACTAGCCGCCTGAATATTGTCTTCCTGATTGGCTTTCTTTTTCGCCTTCAGTGCTCTCTCTTTAACATCCGAATAGATCTTTAAACCCACAGCCATATTTACCCCCGCCATTACAAAATAAGGGATCCAGTAAACCGATTTAATCGTAATTGCAGCTCCCCCAAGCTGAAAGCCTTCTGCAACAAAAATAAGCATTATTATAAATTCAAAAATAGAAATTAAAGTCATCAGGGCAACTGCACGCAATTTGCCCACAAACCACAAAAACGTGCTTGGAGTAAACATCACAAGCCCGATTAGCATTCCGTTAAAAAACGTCCTGTTAATAACATAATCCCACGTATTTAAAAATATAAAAATGAAAAATAGATTAAGCTGAAAAAGCTTTTTTTCAAGACTTCTCTCCATCATGCTTCGCCTTCCAATTTGGATATTTTCTCAATTCTTCTCTGGTGTCTTCCGCCTTCAAAATCTGCCTCAAGCCACAAAGTTATCGCTTTTTTGGCTTCCTCAGGCGTTATAAATCTGGCTCCTAAAGAAAGAACATTGGCATTATTATGTTCTTTGGCCAGCTTCGCAATTTCAGCTTTACCACCGTTATAAACTGCAGCACGTATTCCCTTTATCTTATTGGCAACAATCGCCTCGCCATTTCCACTTCCGCCGATAACAATCCCCAAAGAACCCTCATCTGCAATAACCTTCCTAGAACACTCAGCACAAAACTCCACATAGTCATCCTCTTCATTCATCTCAAATGCACCACAGTCTTCTACCGTATAACCCTTAATCTCCAAATACTTAATTAAGTCTTTTTTCAAATAGAACCCTGCATGGTCCGCTGCTATGTAAATCTTCATCTTCAAAAATAAGAGGTACCTAGATTATAAGCACCTCTATAACCAGTTTACTAAACCAATTCCTTCAGGTCAAAAAATCCCTTCAAAAATCAATTTGACTGCGATGTTATACTAACCTTGTGATAGAAGTCGATGCTCAATCGGGATTAGAGCTTTACGAACAAACTAGTGCAGCCATCGATGAAATTGTACCAGTTGATGAAGGCTGGACAAGACTAAATTATTCCCCATTTCAAGGTATCCGTGCTGATCTTTCATCCGAACAAGGTGAAATGGTTCTAGCCTGGAAAGACTTTGGTATTAACCGCAATGTACTAATTCAAATTGGAAATGCTGCTCCGGTAGAAATATTGCCGAGTGGTCAAGAAAAAACAGGCACTAATCTAGAAAACGCATCAAATGCAATGACATTAGCAACTACAACAACCTCTTTTAGAAGATTAGGAACTTAAGTCTTTTAAATCAAATTCAGAATCACTTAGTTTTTCAACAAATTTTGAGACATCGGTTCTATTCTTCACAACAGACGTAAGAGGCGCAACTTCCCTTGGATTATTAATTACCGTCGCACCAACAATTCGCTCAACACCATCAATTTTCTTAATAAAAATTCTTGTCATCTTACCAGAATCGACAGATCCTCTAAGAACAGTTTTTTCTGAAAAATCAGCTTCTGTAACACCTATAAATGTACAAGAGCCGACGTCAAAAAAGTTAATAGAATATGAAGAAGCTGTTTCAAAAACAGTTTTAACTCCAGCTTGCCCGTCCGAAGCCGAAGGCGAAGTGAGGGCCATATTTTTACCAACAGCAGAACCTTGAGAAGTGGCATTAGCCCAGTTACCAACAATGTGCTGACGCTCAAAGATAACGTCGCGAAACTCGGCGCAATCACCGGCAGCATAAACATCCGGCACATTTGTCTCCAAATACTCATTTGTCACAATCGCCCGATTAATGTTTACCCCGCTTCCTTCCAAAAAAGAAAAATCGCTTTTAATTCCGATACCTACGCCTACAATATCCGCAGGTAAACTCTTGCCGGATTTCGTAACGACAGCGCCTTTTTCAAAACGTTCAACCTCTTCGTTGCATACAACCTTAATGCCGTTTTTCTCAAGAACAGTAACCAAAACTTTGCTGGAATCTTCGTCTAGCTTAAACGACCAAAAATACGGTTCTCGGACCAAAATAGTTATATCCTCCACCCCGTTTTTCTTAAACCCGCTCGCAAACTCCAGACCTATAAAGCCTCCTCCCACTATCACTCCTTTCGCACTTTGCCTGTCCGCCGAAGCTTTAGCGGAGGCGGAACTTGCGACTTTGACTATATTGTCAGCATCATCAACCGTTCTCATATAAAAAACATTTCCAAGATCCGATCCTGGCGCATCCAACTTGATCGGATATCCGCCAACCGTAATTAAAAGCTTGCCATATTGGATCTCTTCACCATTTGAGAGTTTTACTGACTTACTACTAGCCTCTAACCTCTGTGCTCTAACCTCTTTAAGTAGCTTTATTTTCTTCTCGGTATACCACTCACTCTTTTTCAAAAAAACCTGGTCTCTTTGAACTTTGTGCCGAATATAATGTGGAATTAAAACGCGGGAATATTCTTCATGTGACTCTTCAGTAACAATTGTGATCGAAGCATCGGGTTTTAAACCCCGAATAACTTCAGCAGCAGTCGTCCCTGCTGCCGACCCACCAATTATTAGGTAGTCCACCGATTTCATTTTTTATTGGATATTGGACATTGGATATTTGTCATTTGATATTCACCGAAGGTGTTATGGATATTCTTGTTCTCCGGTTTCATCGTCATACAAAATAATTGCCTTGGTTGGGCAGGATTCCGCAGCAAGCTTAACAACGTCCGGTGGGTCTCCTTCGCCCTCCAAAACAATCGCTTTATTCTCGCTATCGAGCGCAAAAGTAGACATGGCCAAAGCAACACAACTTCCTGCGCCAATGCACAAATCCCGATCAATAGTAATTTTCCAACGCTTAGCCATCTTAATGATGATCAAAAAAATAAAAAAGTAAATCTGTAGGCCAAAATACAACAGGGCTCAACACATCAAAAAAGTAATTTTTCATTGAATAATAGCCTCCCAAAGGATTCAAAACTCTTGTAAATAAAAGGGCTAATATGCCAATTAACAAATAAACTACGACAGAAACTTTAATTCTGCTAACGATTGAAGCGGTCCGTTTAAAAAATAGCCAGACTACAAAATAAATGATGGCCAGAACTGGACTACTAAATAATCCGCCTAGTATAAAAAATTCATTCATATTTTAGTTTCCTTATAACCTCAAGTGGCAAAAATGCACACTTAAGTCTCGCCGGGGCGACATTTCCACCAATTAAACTAAGTATATCTTGTCCAGTTATCTTCTCTATCTGTTTAATACTTTTTCCCTTAATTGCCTCAGATAACATTGAAGCAGAAGCCATCGATATCGCGCAACCCGAACCCGTAAAGCGAACGTCCTTTATTGTTCGAGCTTGTCGAGAACTATCTTTGTCATCCCGCACTTGATGCGGGATCCAGTCTCTAGATCCCCGCTTTCGCGGGGATGACAAGGTGGGAGAAAACTTGAAAAAGAATCTAACTTCATCGCCACATAATGGATTTACCTGGTCAATAACAACATCGGCGCCTTTAATCTCCCCAAAGTTTTGTGGGTTACGCCAATGCTCTAAAATCTCTTCTCGGTATGGATCCATAACAATTTTTAATTTACAATTTACAATTTTTAATGAATTTTCAATGATTCAATTTTCAAAGTTTAAGTAATTGAAAATTGAGATTTGAATGAAAATTTAAAATTATATTCTAAATACCTCCTTAACCTTCAAAACTCCTTCAATTAGCCTATCCACGTCACTCTTTGTATTGTAAATGTAGAAGCTGGCACGGGCAGCAGCCGGAATTCCCAAAAAATCGCAGAGAGGTTCTGCACAATGTTGTCCCGATCTTATTGCAATCCCCTCACTGTCTAAAATACTCGCAACATCATGAGCATGAACGTCTCCGACATTAAATGATATGACACCGGCTCTATTTGTCATTCTGGCTTGTCCAGAATCGATTCTGGAGTCGCTTCGCTCCCCAGAATGACGGGAATGAAAAGGATTTGGGCCGTAAATTTTAACACCCTCGATCTTCGATAACTTTTCCAGTGCATATTTTGTAAGTTCAATTTCATGTGCTCTGACATTGTCCATACCGATTTTAGTAAGATAATCACAAGCAGCACCAAGCCCAACAGCCCCGGCAATGTCAGGTGTTCCGGCCTCAAATTTCCAGGGTAATTCATTCCAGGTCGTCTTGTTTAAACTAACCTTGGAAATCATCTCCCCGCCAAACAAAAAAGGCAGCATTGCATCGAGAAGTTGTCGCTTTGCCCACAAAACACCGATTCCTGTTGGTCCAAGCATCTTGTGACCGGTAAAAACATAAAAATCGCAACCAAGCTTGGGAATATCAACCAGCATATGCGGTACAGCCTGCGCACCATCCACAAGCACACGTGCTTGTGGTGCTAAACGCTTAACGACTAACGACAAACGCCGTACATCATTAATCGTCCCAAGAACATTGGATACGTGGAACAGTGCAACCATTTTCGTCTTCTTAGTTAATGCTTTCTTAAAAGCTTTCTGGTCGAGTTCACCATTTTGGTCAATCGGAACAACCTTGAGAACCGCACCGTTTTCCAAAGCCAACTGTTGCCAAACTACAAAATTTGAATGGTGTTCTGCAACTGAAAGAACAATCTCATCACTCTTATCTATATTCAATCTTCCCCAACTGTAAGCAACTAAGTTAACAGCCTCAGTCGCATTGCGAACAAACACGATTTCGGACTTATCAAAAACACCCACAAACTTAGCAATTTTCTCGCGTGCTCCCTCGTATGCCTCTGTTGCCTCAACAGAAAGCGTATGAATACCACGATGAACATTGGCATTTGTCTCGCTGTAATATTTGGATATTGCGTCAATTACCTGTTTGGGTTTTTGTGAAGTTGCAGCATTATCTAAATAGACCAAAGGCATCCTACCAATTTTCCGGCTTAAAATCGGAAAATCCTGCCTGATTTTAGAATTCATTACCCCCTCAGCTTTCCGAGCAGTTCTGTGAATTTATCAATTGCTTTTTGCGTTTGTTTGGCAGTATTCTCCTTTATTAAATTTCCACCTTCATCAAACGCTTCAGCACCACTTGCAACCAATATCTGTGCAGGGCACAAAACCAAACCTAAATCCTGGCAAATACTAGGCATGATCATTTGCATTCTTGCAGTACCCCTAATTCCACTTGAAACTCCACCAACCAAAGCTACTTTATTTCCTCCAAAAACACGCTCCAAATCTTCATCCGGTCTACTTGCCCAATCAATTGCGTTTTTAAGCCCTCCTGGAAGTGAAAAATTGTATTCAGGTGAGGCAAAAACGATACCATCAGCTTGTGCAATTTTTTCCTTAAATGCCTCAACATTTGCTGGCATGCCAGCATTTTGAACGTCTTCGTTATAAGCAACAAAGTCTTCCCAAAAAAGCTCTTCGACTTCTATTCCTTTTGAACTCAAGGATTTAAATATTAAATTTAATAGTTTTTTATTAAAGGAATCTTTTCTCAAACTCCCGCAAATACCAACTACTTTTAATTTTGCTTTAGTCTTTAGTCGTTCGTCTTTAGTCATTTATAAAAACCTCGTCTCCTTCAACGGTTACTTTGTACGTTTTCAAAGGCTCTGCAGACGGTGGAACAGTATTTGCCCCTGTCTTAACGTCGTACTGCGAACCATGGCAGGTACATTCCACTTCCTCACCATGCATCACGTAGTTTTGGTCCAGTTCACAAAACTCATGAGTGCAAACATTTGTAGTGGCATAAATATTGCCACCAACATTAAAAAGGGCAACATCTTCCTTACCAACTTTAACCTTTCTAATTTGGCCTTCTACAACTTCTGATTTATTTGCAACTTTAGTTTTTGCCATTGGTCCTCTCTTTAATTGAGGAACGTCCTCTCCGATGCCCACCCGAGGACGCACCTCAAGCTTGGTTCAAGGTGCGACCTTAACCGAAGGTTTGGTCGTTTCTTGAATTCTAAGTTTAATTGGTTCGATAAAACCAGAAATCAACATTTTCTCCGCCTGATTTTTAGACAGGCCTCTACTCATAAGGTAAAAAAGCATTTGCTCGTCAACCTTACCAACCGTTGCAGCGTGTCCTGCTTTAACATCAGGCTCAAGAATCTCAAGCGCTGGAGTATCATCCCCCATCTTTGCGTCGTCAAACAAAAGTACATCACTCCTCAAATAGGCATTCGATCTCTTTGCGCCTTTTTCTATCTTCACATTACCCCGGAAATCAAACTTAGATCTTCCCCTCAAAACTGCCCTTACGTTAACATTGGATTTTGTATTTACGGCGGCGTGAACAATATTCGCATCAAACGTCATTTCGTCCTCTCCTTTTCCAAGTACCAGTCCAAAAACTTCAACACTGGCATTTTCCCCTGCCAAAACCACGTCCAACCTCCTACTTCCTACAAGCTCTATTGGTATTAACTTAGTCTGGTTTTTTAAAACCGTAATCATACAATCGCCTCCGATATTAACTTACTTCGCATCTTATAACTTCCCATAAAATTAACCATCATAATCAAGCCAAAAACTACCTGAAGCACACCCAAAACAATGTGCATTTTGGCCTCGATAAAAAACTGTGGGTAAAGAAAAATCAAACCTATACAAACTGCACTAAAAATAATTCCACCAGGTACCAAAAACTTAAGCTCAAAAATCTGTCTTTCCAAAATATGTTTGAACAAAGCCTTGCCCTTTTGCGAATTTTCAAAGTCACCCTTGTGACTTTTAATAAGATTCAAATCTACAATGTACGCGACCCCCGAAACCACAAAGAATCCTAAAACAAAAATAAACCACCTAAGTGGGTGATCCATTTGCGAAAATGCCATAACTTCTACCAAACCTGCCAAGAAATACAAAAAGTTGTGATATAAATCCAAAGGCCATTTAACAAAAGAGATGGAGTGAATTATGGCTCCCGACCAAAAAACCAGAATAAATAAAAACGCAGAGACAATATAAACAAAGTATTCGTATTTTAACTCAGTTACCAGATTTCCAGCCTCAGATGCCAAAAACCCCAGAGCTACTCCCTGGACTACAGAAATCAAAAGAAACTCGATATCTAAAGTTAATTCATTAAGCCTGGATTTTTCTAAATTATTGCTCATTTTTAAACCGCTCCTTCCATATTTAACAAATCAGGCAGCACTGTCCTTATAGTCCAAGTAGTTTCTTCTCCTTTTAAATTTGGAACAGACACAGCAAAAAAGAAACGATTCAGAGCCTTATGAGTGGCGATTATACTTCTCCCGCCAAGTATATTCTCTCCGTCATAGCGTAGCTCAAAACCTCTATCAATAACCACTTGTCTTAAATCATCAAATGGAATCTCAAGCTGTACTTGGTCCGGATGAAATTGAAGAGTTTCTATATTACTCACCCGACACTTCCTTCCATATTAAGTTGAATCAATCTATTCAATTCCACTGCATACTCCAGTGGCAATTCTTTAACAATTGGTTCTATAAAACCATTAACAATCAAAGACGTTGCCTCAATCTCAGAAAGTCCACGACTCATAAGATAGAAAAGTTGTTCTGCATCAATCCTGGAAACCGATGCTTCATGACCGATTCGAACGTTATCTTCATCAATCTTCATTGTAGGGTAAGTGTCAGACCTGCTCTTTTCGTCCAAAAGCAGTGCATCGCACCTAACATTGCACTTAACCCGCTCTGCATTTTTTATAACCTTAACTAATCCTCTATAACTTGTTCTTCCGCCACCAACAGAAACTGATTTGGAAATAATCTCGCCGCTTGTGTCTGGTGCCAAAAATACTAACTTTCCACCGGCATCCTGATGCTGACCAGCGTTAGCAAGAGCAAGTGAAAGTATCTCTCCCCTTGCTCCTCTGCCTGTTAAATAACAGCTTGGATATTTCATAGTAATTTTGGAGCCGATATTCCCGTCCACCCACTCCATTGTTCCATCTTCCTCAACAAACGCACGTTTTGTAACTAGATTGTAAACATTAGAAGACCAATTCTGTATTGTCGTGTACCGACATCTTGCGCCCTTTTTAACAAAAATCTCAACAACTGCAGCATGCAGTGAGTCTGTCGTATAAACCGGTGCGGTGCAGCCCTCTACATAGTGAACATATGCACCTTCGTCCACAATAATCAGAGTCCGCTCAAACTGACCCATATTGGCAGCATTAATACGAAAATATGCCTGAAGTGGAATATCAACAGAAACTCCCGGTGGAACATAAATAAATGAGCCCCCGGACCAAACCGCAGAATTAAGAGCGGCAAATTTATTATCGGCAGGTGGAATAGATTTTCCAAAGTACGCTTTAACAATGTCCGGATATTTTTTTAGTGCCGTATCCATGTCTGTAAAAATCACGCCTTTGTCTTCCCATTGCTTCTGAAAAGAGTGATATACAGATTCAGACTCATACTGTGCAGTCACTCCACCCAAAAATTTCTTCTCAGCCTCAGGAATTCCAATAGCGTTATAAGTATCACGAATATCCTTAGGAAGATCTTTCCAGGAAGTCATCATCTTACTGGTGGGCTTTATATAGTAGAAGATATTGTCAAAATCGATTGTAGATAGATCCGCCCCCCAGGTTGGCATCTTTTTACCCTGGAAAATTTCAAGCGCTCTAAGCCTAAGTTCCCGCATCCATTGCGGCTCATTCTTCATTGAGGAAATTTGCTCGACAACAACAGAAGAAAGACCTTTTTTAGCCTTAAAAACGTAATTCTCCGGCTTGGAGAATCCGTACTGATATTCACCTGACGCAGAAACTACATTTGTCATTTAACATCTCCCAATTGTTTAGCTTCCATATCCAACCCAAACACTTCAATTAATAACCCTGAGGATTTCGCAATCTGTTCACGCGTACTCAAGTGAGTATGAAGGGATTGAACTCCGAATATAACTTTTTTCAAAGCTTCAGCTTCGACTGTTTCATCACCTAATTTTTCTCTTACTAACTCAGCACCAACTGTCGGGTCTAATCCTACTATGCCCATTGTTTTCCCAAATAAATTCAAAGCCTGAGTTAAAGCAGGTGCAATATCACAATCGCCTCGAAAAATACTAAGCTCTCTACTCATTTATTTGCTCCAAATCCCACGTAACCTTTTTCTTCAATAGTCTTGGCAAGCGAACCCTTGCCGCTTTTTGCAATCACTCCATCAACCATCACATGTACAAAATCGGCCTTTAAATATTTAAGAATTCTGGCATAGTGAGTAATCAGAACAACTGAAGATTTTGGATTTTTCTTTGTAAATTTCTTAATTGATTCTGCAACAACTCTCAGACCATCAACATCCAAACCAGAATCAATTTCGTCCAAAATAACCAGCTTTGGAGAAAGTGCCATCATCTGCATAATCTCATTCCGTTTTTTCTCTCCCCCTGAAAATCCTTCGTTTAGTGACCTGCGCAAAATATCATCACTAAGCTTAAGTGAGCTTGCATATTCCAAAAGTTCCGTTCGAAATGCAGAAATTGTTTTCGGATTAATTTTTGAGTTTTTACCAGAAATCTTGGCACGCCTCAAAAAATTAAAAACAGAAACTCCAGGCACTTCAACAGGATGTTGAAAGCCCAGAAATATTCCCATCTTCGCCCTTTTGTCTGGAGTTAATTTTTTAATGTCTTTATTCTCAAATCTCAATTCTCCACTCTCAATTCTATAGGAAGGATGCCCAGCAACAACTTGTGCAAACGTACTTTTACCAGAACCATTTGGTCCCATAATCACATGAATCTGCCCAGGTAAAATCTCAAGGTTTATTCCTTTTAGTATTTCTTTTCCTGCAATTGAAGCTTTTAAATTTTTAACCTTTAACATTTTGATCACCTAAAAATCCTGCTTCGCCTAATAAATGAAAAGCCCTCGTTGCAAGAGCAGGATCAGTTCCATTCATATAAGACGAGGCAAATTGAAGAACTGCAAACCTTTTTGTAAGTCTTGCCGAATTATGTTCCACTTTTATTTCACCCCTTAAATATGTTGCAATCTCCTCCAAGGAACAATCAGGTTTTGCAACTACAAATGAATAAGCTCCAAACCATAAAGCTTGAGCAACTAATTCCTTTAAGCCAGCGTCAGAAAGGGTGTAACCCAATCCTTTTATAGACTCTCCTCTTGTTTGCATTCTGTCTGTCATTTTTTTAAACCAGAAATTAAAGTTATATAGTCTTCTTCCGGTACTTCATGAACATTCCCCTGAAATCCAAGCTTCCAATACTTTTCAGGCCATTTCTTAAGATATTTAAGTTTGTCTTTAAAATTCTCAGCAGGCACGTAGTCAGCTTCATCAAGTTTCACTTCAAACTTAACATCAAATCTCCATGGGTGAACCTCACCAGGTTTTTCTTCTTCAAAAATCTTTGTTTTCTCCTCTCGAACTTTAGACGTAAACTGGGCAATTCCTCCAAACTTACCAATCTTAGTTAGATAAAAAGCAACTTTATCCCCAACCTCAACCGCCTCTGCAAAGTTTTTTCGCTTTGCCTTCATTGCGGCAATATTCATCTGCTTCATCAGTTCAAAATTCTTAGGATGTGTAACTAGAATCCAATACTTCATAATCAATATCCCTCGGGTTCTCCCGGCCTCCAATACTGTGTACCATCACTATCTCTTATCATGCGCTTGGTTCTGTAGCGCTTGTGGCTCTCTATAGGTAGATAAATATAATCCTCATGGCCTCTCTGCCACCCGGGTAACAGCGCATACGCTTCTTCCATGCTTTCACGAACACCCAAAAGGCTGGAAATCTCAAACCCATCAATCTCAACCTCTCTTATTGCTATATATTTTTTTGCATTCGATGGATCTTGCAATACAACTTCAGCTTTCGGTCCATGCAAATTGTCCAAAAATCGTCTCAAATTGTCCAAAGTATGTTTTTCGGCCATATCAACCTACTAAATCGGCAACTGTTTTCTTGCCGATTGTCTCCTCCATCTGTTTTTTCATCAAAGTAAACATATCTTTCCCACCACAATTGCACTCGTGATCATCTTCCAAACAATCACTAATTACTAATTCACCGTCTAAAGTCTTCAAAACATCAAGAATTTTTATATCCCCAGCAGCTTTTGCAAGCGTGTATCCCCCTGAAACTCCCTCTTTAGATTTAACAATTCCTGCTCGTTTAAGCTCGCCAGCTACCTGAGATAAGAATTTAGAGGAAAGTTTGTTTTTCTTGGCAACTGAAGATATAGAAACTAGTTTTTTTGTGCGCGATAAGTTAGAAAGAAGAATTAAACCGTAATCGGATTTTTTAGAAAGCCTGAACATAACTACTAGTTAGTAAGTGGTAGTTTATTAGAAGTTCGATCCTGAGTCAACCATGAATTCAAGGAACGACCAAACACTTCGTGTTAAGGTCGCACCTTAAAGCTATTCGCCAGCTTCGAGCCAACGTTCAGCCTCGAGTGCGGCAGCACAACCATAACCGGCAGCAGTAATTGCTTGTTTGAAGTGCAAATCGTGCACATCGCCGGCCACAAAAACGCCTTCTTTCGAAGTTGTCATTTGCATAGAAGTCGGACTATCACCTTTGGCGAGTTTCTTTACATAACCTTTTTCATCAAGATCAACCTGCCCCTTGAAAATATTCGTCACCGGTGAATGTCCAATAGCCACAAACATACCGTCCAAAACCATATCTTCTTCCTTATTAGTCTTGGTATTTTTAATCTTCAGGCCCTCCACTTTATCTTTGCCTAAAACGTCGACTACAACTGTATTAGTAATAAAGGTAATCTTTTCGTTTTTCTTAGCCCTATCGAGCATAATTTTAGAAGCCCTAAATTCATCTCTTCTGTGAATAATTGTTACAGAGGAGGCAAACTTGGTAAGAGTTAACGCTTCTTCCATCGCACTGTCTCCACCCCCGATAACTGCAACCTTCTTCTCGCGGAAGAAAAACGCATCGCAAGGCGCACAGGAAGAAATACCGCGGCCGATTAATCTCTGTTCGTTTTCCAAACCAAGCCAGTTTGTTTCGGCACCGGTTGCAATAATCACCGATTTTGTTTTAAAAGTCTTATCTCCACCAGTAATAACAAACGGTCGCACTTTAAAATCAACAGCCGTCACGTCGTCGTTTACAATCTCTGTTCCAAACCGCTCTGCCTGGTCTCTAAACTTACCCATAAGCTCCGGCCCCAAAATCCCTTCCGGAAATCCGGGATAGTTTTCAACATCGGTAGTTAACATCAACTGCCCGCCCCATTTACTACCTGCAAACAAAAGCGGAGCAAGGTTTGCCCGCGATGTATAAATGGCGGCAGTTAAAGCAGCCGGTCCGGAACCTATTATGATGACATTTCGTACTTCTTCTGACATATCTATCTCTTACCATTATATCGAAATTGCAAAATCGTTCATATAACATAATTTTTAATTCTCAATTTTAAATTTTCATTGAACTTTAAATGTCTAAAATTTTAAAAATTAAATAATTGGAAATTGATTAAAAATTAGAAATTAGAAATTAGAAATTAGAAAAATCTTTTGTCAAAATTGGCAGAAAGATTTTTAGACTGCTACGTGGTTAAAAAAAGTACCCAGATTTTGGCCTTATTTGGGTAAATATAAATCACTATTGACACCCTAATCGCACCCCAGCATAGAATGTCATTTGTCAAAAAGAAACACAAGCTTTTTGGCAGGAATCGCAATTATTTAATCAATGAACAAAATCGTCTTGTCAGTAGCAACAACAATGTCTGTTGCTTCCCTATTCCTAACCTCATCTGTGCTGGCGCAAACAAACACAGTTGCTCCTGCCATGGATACGCCTACAGTAAAGGTGGTCACACCGCAGGAAGGTCAGACAGTCTACGGCGACAGAATACCTATATTATTTGCAACCGAAAATTTCCAGGTTGTGGATTACACCCAGTACAAAACAAATCAAAAAGGCCAGGGACACATCCATGTTTGGCTGGACGATCAAAACCCCACCATGGAATCCGCCAAAAAAGTAACGAGCGATAATACCTTATATACAGATGTACCTTATGGCAACCACACACTAAAGGTAGAACTTGTTAACAACAATCACACATCGTTGACTCCACCGGTTGTTGTAACTGTTAACTTTAAAACCGCACCAATTGCTTCCGCAACACAGACAGCGCCGGCGTCTTCATTCGACAAAAACACAGCTTTAGTTATCCTGGTAGTTGTGGCACTCGTTATTGTCGCCGCCTGGTGGTACACCAAAGATGAGGATGAGCAAGTCCCCGCCAAAGGCGGGTCCGCCTCTGGCGGAAAAGTCGAAAGTCAAAGTCGAAAGTCAGCAAAGAAAACGACGGCAAAGAGAAGAACTAAAAGAAAAAAGAAATAATAATCAGCTTCCATTTGCGCAATTTTAGCCAAGTGGCAGCTAATTAAAACAGAAGCCCATCGCGTTTGACGTGGGCTTTTGTTTTGAGGAAGACTTGATACCTGATACATGACACTTGA
>DATIHT010000054.1:0-3710 GCA_035480415.1 Saccharimonadales bacterium (SeqCode)
AAATAAAGCGAAGTTTTTCTACTTTTCTATTCTTGCCTCAGTTGGTATTTATTTTTCTATTTTTGCTTCCGGTAATGTCCGGCACGACTACTACCAAATACCGGCAATTTTCGCCTTTTCAATATTTATGGGAATCGGAGCCAGCATTTTGCTAAATCCACCAAAAGAGCTTATCAACAAATACATCTCGAGAGTTATTCTTCTTGCGCTTATTATATTTATGATGGCCCTGGGCTTTTATGAAGTACAGGGGTATTACTGGATAAATAAACCTCAGATTGTAGAAGCAGGACAGGCTGTCGACAGACTACTTCCAAAAGATGCAACCGTGGTTGCCCCGTACAACGGTGACAGTGCGCTTCTTTATCAGACCAATAGAAGAGGTTATCCGATAACAGACAGACCGCTGGAGACTTTCATAGATCAGGGAACGAAGTATCTTGTTTCTGTGGACGTTGGCGATGCCGGAATAAAAAACCTTGCCGTTCACTGTAACGTCGTTGAACAAACAAAAGATTACGTAATAGTTGAGATGTTCAAGGACTGCATAGGGAAATGAAAATCCTCATGATCACTCCTTATCTCCCGTATCCTCTTGTTTCTGGTGGGCAGATAAGAACATATAATCTCCTTAAGAATTTGGCAAAAAAACACCAGATCACACTAGCTTCTTTTATTAGAGACGTGGAAGAAGAGAAATATTTAAAAGACTTACAACCCTACTGCAACAAGGTAATTGTTTTCAAAAGAAGAAAAGCATGGGCGCCAATAAATATAATTCTTTCGGCAATCACCCCATTTCCTTTTCTGGTTTGCATCTACTTTGATATTTTTGTCAGAAACCAGATAAAAATTGAATTGGAAAAGGAAAACTACGATCTTATTCACGCCGAAACTTTCTACGTAATGCCTAACATTCCGCAAACAAAAATTCCAATTTTTCTTGTTGAACAGGTAATCGAATATCTCGTTTACCAAAGATTCGTAGAAGGCCTGCCAACTTGGCTCTTTTTCTTAAAACCGCTGCTCTCTCTGGATGTTATCAAAATCAAATGGTGGGAAAGGTATTACTGGAAAAAGGCAAAGAGACTAGCCGCAATGTCTGAAGAAGACAAAAACTTTATCCAAAGGCTTGAACCGAAACTTAAAGTTGATGTTGTTGCAAACGGTGTGGATATTGATTACTTCGCAAAAACAAAAAAGCAAAAGCCAAAACACCCAACAGTATTATTTGTTGGCCAGTTCAAATGGCTGCCAAACAGGGATGCAACTAAGTTCCTCGTTGAAGAAATTTGGCCTAAGATAAAAGAATCCATTTGGGATGCAAGACTTTGGATTGTTGGTAGAAATCCTCCCGAGGATATCTTAAAACTGCAAACTGAAGATATCAGAGTCGACGGTGGAGTAGAGGACATAAGAGAGGCATATGGTCAAAGTGATATTCTCCTTGCTCCAATCAGAAATGGCAGGGGTACAAAATACAAAATATTAGAAGCAATGGCTACCAAAACTCCGATAGTCGGAACAAGACTTGCGGTAGAGGGTATTAATATTAAAAGTGGCAAAGATGCATTGGTTGGCAAAAATTCAGAAGAGCTTGCAGAGCTCTCGATAAAAGTTCTAAAAGATTCAAAACTTGGCTCAACACTCGCGCAATCTGCATATTCTTTGGTGAAGGAAGAATTTAGCTGGGAAAAGATATCAGCAAACCTCGATAAACTCTACCGCGAAGTAGCAAAATCATAATGGATTTATCAATAGTTATTGTTTCCTATAACACAAAAGAATTAACCAAAAAATGTCTCCAATCTCTTGACTCTGCCAAAAAACCAGATAAGACTGAAATATTTATTGTTGATAACAACTCTGGTGATGAAACAGTAGAAATGATTGCCAAGAAATTCCCTAAGGTAAAACTGATAGCCAACAAAAACAACGTAGGTTTCTCAAGAGCAAATAACCAGGCGCTCAAAATAGCAAAAGGTAAATACATTCTAGTTCTTAATCCGGATACCGAAGTCATGCCTGATACTCTGACAAAAATGATCATCTTCATGGACAAAAACCCGCAAGTAGGAATCGCAACTTGCAAAATAGAGCTTTACTCCGGAGGTTTGGACCAAGACGCAAGAAGACATTTCCCCACACCGTGGCGAGCATTCACACATTTTTCAGGACTATCAAAAATCTTTAAAGGTTCCAGGATTTTCGACCAGTATTATGTAGGGTACGAATCTCCGGACACAGAGCAGGAAGTTGATGCCTGCGTAGGCGCATTTATGATGGTGAGAAAAAGCGCCATGGATAAAGTTGGTTTGTTTGATGAAGACTTCTTTTTTTATGGAGAAGATTTGGATTGGTGCTGGCGTTTTGGCGAAAAGGGCTACAAAATTATCTACACCCCAATAACGAAAATAATTCACTATAAAGGTGCATCCTCCGGAATGAAGAAATCTTCTGAGGACGTAACAAAAGCAACTAAAGAATCCAAAAAGAGGGCAAGATACGAATCGGTAAGGGCAATGGAACTTTTTTACAAAAAGCATTACCAAAACAAATATCCTTTTTTCATAAATATTCCAGTATTGTTATCAATGAGAGCTCTAGGGAAGATGAGGGTTTCACAAGTATGGAAAGAGAAGTTTTCATAACATGAAAATTGGAATAGACGCCAGATTTGTCGGACCTCAGGGGACTGGTCTTGGCAAATATACAGAAAAGTTAATTTTAAACCTTGCTGAAATCGATACCAAAAATGAGTACGTTATTTTTCTAAAAGAGGATAACTGGCAATTTTTAAACCTTAATAAATTCAAAAATTTTACAAAAGTTCTTGCAGATGTTTCGTGGTATTCGCTACAAGAACAGTACAAAATGGCAGGAATCTTTAAAGTTCAAAATCTGGATCTTTTACATGTCCCCCACTTCAACGTCCCCATTATGTACAGAGGTAAATTTGTTGTCACTATCCATGATCTTATTCATCACAAATTCGCCGAACACACGGCAACAACAAAAAACCCACTGATTTTTAAAATAAAAAGATTGGGTTACAAAAAAATAATTGAACACGCCATTTTAAATTCAAAAAAAATTATTACTCCATCGAATTTTGTTAAAGACGATATTTTAAAAAACTTTAAGGTTGAACCCTCCAAAATTGCAGTTACATATGAAGCAGCAGAAGACGAGTATTTAACGAAAACTAGAAACTTGAAACTAGAAACTAGAAACTATCTTCTCTATGTAGGTAACGCTTACCCCCACAAAAATCTGAATACTTTATTGGATGCTATGCAAACTCTCGATACAAAATTAATAATTGTTAGTCCGCGAGATGTTTTTTCATCCAGGCTAAAAGAAGAAATTAAAAATAGAAACTTAGAAAGCAAGGTAGATTTAAAAGGTTACATGGAGCCTCAAGAATTATCTAAACTTTTCCATACTTCTACCGCCTATATTTTCCCTACATTGTCTGAAGGTTTCGGCATTCCAGCTCTTAACGCAATGGCGGCAGGGTTGCCAGTTATCGCTTCTAACATTCCGGTTTTAAAAGAAATTTATGGGAGCGCTGCAGTTTATTTTGACCCAAATCGTTCAGAGGACATTGCAGAAAAAATCAGCAAAGTAATGACGAACACTAAAACGAGGATCAACCTCGTCAAGGAGGGTTTAGAGCAAGCGAAAAAATATTCGTGGCAAAAAATGGC
>DATIHT010000055.1:0-12571 GCA_035480415.1 Saccharimonadales bacterium (SeqCode)
AACAATTGCAGTAATCACTGCAAAAGCAATAATTGTTTGGAAAACTAGATTAACAGCCTGTTTCTTCTTTCCGTCAAAATAAAGTTGAAACGGTTTATAAAGAAAAATATAGCCCATTACAGAAGCAGAAAGCGTAAAAAGCGACATTACTGCAATCGGAACAAGAACAGTTTTACCCGGATCCGTCTTTTCCGTTGCGTAAACCATTACGCATGCAACTAAAGTAATGTACAAAAGGGCACAAAGTGCATTTAAAATAGGATTTTTGGTCACCGTTGAATTATATCAAGATGACACTAATTATCGATCTATCGGACGTCAGCTTCGCCTGATGGACAAAGTTAGAACCCATCACACATTTCTGATACGCTAAATGCAGTGAACGAAATTAGAAAAATCTACTTTGCACATTTCTTTGAGGGCTTGTCCACCGCAGCAAGTGTTACTTTCACTCTCTACTTTTTGTCCCATGGTCTAACTCAAGCACAAATAGGCCAGCTGTTTGGCTTCTTCATGATTTGTCTTGCCCTCTTCGATATTCCAACCGGAGGCTTAGCAGACATGTTTGGACATAAAGCTTCAGTTGGTGCCGGTTTATTTTTGCAAAGTTTAAGTTTTCTCCTATTTTTTGTTTACCCAACGTATTTTGGCTTTTTATTAGGTATGCTTGCAGGCGCACTCGGTCTCGCCTTTCAATCCGGAGCAACTTCTTCTCTCATCTACGAACTTTTGCACAAACAAAAAATGCACGAAGATTTTCAAAAAGTAATTGGCAGGGCTGGTGGATATTTTTCAATAGCAACAATTATTGCAAGCCCCATTGGCTCCATTATTTATAAACACAACCCAGGCCTCCCCTATCTTCTCGCTTTCCTCGTATTTATCCCGGCAACCATTCTGGTTTATTTAATAAAATGGGAATTTGTTAAAAAACCTCCTAAGTTTTCAACGTACATAAAAACCATAAAAGAAGGCACACTGCTAACAGTTAGAAATCGAACTTTAATGGCAATTACAATTATTGGTTTTGCGCTTACTGTAAGCAGGTTAGTATATAGCCAGAATATCAGCCAGCCATACATGGTAAGTGTGGGAGTAGATGTTGCCTACATTGGGGTAATCGCTGCAATTATCGGTGCTGTTCTGGCATTTGTCTCAATAAATGCCTACAAAGTCTCCCAAAAAATTGGCAAAACGTATTCTCTTCTATTAATAGTAACTATTCCAAGTATTACCCTAATTGCACTCAGCCATATTAATACTCTTTTGGCACTTCCAGTTATCCTAGTTTTATCTATGGGACACGCCTTTAGAGACCCGGTAATGGCTCATATTACTCAAGACGAACTAGACAGGGACAAAAGAAGCACCATGGCCTCAACTACCAGTTTTTTAATTGGCATTAGCGGTGGAATATCGCTTTTGTTCTGGGGGAAAGGAATTGATATTTTTGGAATGCAAAATACTCTTTTATTGCTAGGATTATTTACTTTAGTTGTAGGAACTCTAGGATTATTACTCTTCCAACACAAAAACGTATTAACTAAATAGGCTGCTCAGGTAGGACTCGAACCTACAACCCTTCCCTTACACGAACCCTTCTGTTACCAAAAGGTGTGGACTATCTCATACTCATATCCATTTAAGACTTAGAGTCCAGGTATATAGTCTCTACACATTTAATACGTTCATGAAACTGAACGCACATTTAGCTCGGGATTACCCTAATATAGGGTTTCCCCGAATTAGCCTAGTTTTCATCCCAAAATTTCTTTTGAGAGCTGCCTTCGACAGGGGAACGCTCTGCCATTGAGCTACTGAGCAACGTTAATGTACAATCGGAATTCTAACATCTACTAAAGCCGAAATCCATCCTATTATTCGCCTTTGTTTCTCACTATCGCTAAATTTTATTGCAAAAACGCCGTACTCATGGATATTTTTCCTGATCTTCCTACTATTTATCTTATTAACGGCAATGTATGTCTTGTGAAATTGAACAATAGGAATTCCTGTCAATTTAGACCAATACTCCTTTGCTTTCTTTTCATCCAAACCCTCATGAAGCCAAATAGCACCTCTGAACTTTGAGGCAGGAACTTCACAAAAATCTCTAAACCAATGCATCATGAAATTTATAAGTTTAGGATCGCTATTCGCAAAACCTCCATGCCCATCTGTTTTATCTCCTTCGCCTGCATATAATGCAATCCCCGCCATAAATCTATCTCTCTTGCTTAGCTTACCTAAATCCTTGAGCGCATCCTTAAATATTGTTTTTGTTCTCATTATTCTTGAGTTTCTCTTATTTTCAGCTGCAACAATTGAACCTCTCCTTTGACCAAAAGCTTTATTCTCAACTAATCTTTTCTTTTGTTCCTCTGTTAACTCGATATCTCTGCACCATCGACTAACAGTATCTTTTGAAACTTTGATTTGAAGAAGTATTTCTTTGTAAGACAATCCGCCGCGTCGCAGCTCTTGTGCCTTTAACTTTTCTTCTAATTTACCGTAAAAACCCATAACCTAATTATATTAATCGAACCAAGGTTATTCAATGCACACAATTGGTAATTGATAGTAAGTTTAAAGTTTGCGTCATTAAAAAACGTTAAGGTATACTTTTGCTATGAAGATTGCAGTAATTGGTGCAGGCAATGTGGGTGGAACCCTTGCAAAACAATTCGCCAAATCAGGCCACACCGTTTACCTGGGCGTTCGCAACCAAAACGACGAAAAGGTTAAAAAGCTAATTTCTAAAAAAATCACCGCCCACACAGTTGACGAAGCTGCAAAACTGGCAGACGTAATTGTTACTGCTGCCTACCCCACCGACACAAAACAAATTGCCAAACAATTAGGCAACGTAAAAGATAAAGTGATTGTTGATGCCATGAACACCTTTCGCGGCAAACCCAAACCATACAAAACAACAGCAGAAGCACTATTGGCCTACACAAACTGCAGAGATGTTGCACGGTGTTTTAATACAACAGGTTTTAACAACATGGCCAACCCGAAATACAAAGGCACAGGAATAGATATGTTTATTGCAGGATCTACTGACAAAGCCAAAAAAGTTGCAACCATACTGGCAAAGGACGTAGGTTTTGGGAAAGTTCATGATCTCGGTGGACCGGAAGCATTTGAATTACTTGAACAAATCGTGGTAGTTTGGGTCTCACTCTCTCAAATTCTGGGCAGGAACATCGCCCTGCAAATTCTCAAGCGTTAAGGAGAAGGTGTCGGACTCGGCGATGGAGACTGCGACGGACTCGGTGTGGGAGTAGGCGTTGGTGTCGGGGTAGGACTTGGCGACGGACTCGGACTTGGTGTTGGGCTAGGGCTTGGCGGAGTATTTGTTGCAGGACTAGGAGATGGTATCGGGCTAACTACCTTTGGTGCTGCAGGCCCGGCAACAGTTGGCTGCTGAGTTTGTGCCGATTGTGTAGCAGCACCGGCAACCTTTCCACTGCCAGTTGATTCAATCCCACTTGCATCTAAATTCGAATCCAAATTGCTGCCATGACCCCTAAACGCAACAAACCCTGCAATTGCCAAAACAACTACGAAAGCAGGCACTGCAAAAGGTAGTAAAAAACTCCAGCTTTGTTCCGACTCATCATCGCCGGAAGTTTTACTATCCAGATCGTCGGCAGAAACCGAAACTACTGTTTTTGGTTCGTCGTTTTCCACAATAAACCATTCTAGACCGTCTATT
Organism: Saccharimonadales bacterium (SeqCode); assembly: GCA_035480415.1. GTDB lineage: Bacteria > Patescibacteriota > Microgenomatia > Curtissbacterales > GWA2-41-24 > DATIHT01. Next base: position 3,722 of record DATIHT010000055.1, read on the forward strand.
TCGAGTAAGCGAGGATCAAAATACCACGTCTTTTAAGACGTGTGTAATTTATTTTAAGTTGGAAAGTGCCCTAAAAGATTTTGTAGAATCTCCCCTAACCCAAGCGGCTTGTTGTGTAAACCCGTCCATCGCCTGGCAATCCCCGCCATCCACAATCAAAGAGTCGGAAAGGTCAAATTTAGAAATTCTGTCCTTAAGACAATCTGTGCGTATAAAAACCATATTTTCCCACTCAAAAATATCCACCTTCTCGTTCATTGGGTACCTAATATTTTTGTCATAGTTATTCGCAAAGAACCAAACATATATTGGCATGTCGTCCGTATTTACTATATAAACTTTTTTGTACTTACTCCTGTTTTTTGCAATATACAAACCAACCTGTCCATACGTATCGTTACGGAAGAAGGATTTATGCTGAGATTCGTGAACAAAATATTCGTGAGAAAAATACGCAATCTCCAAAAATAAAAGTAGCGAAACAAAACCAAAAAAACCATACTTTAAAACCTTATTAACCTTAGTGCTTAAAAGTTTCTCGAGACCAAAACCTGCAAAAATCACAATTGGCACAATCATAAAAGAAACTCTGTTCATATTTGGTACATCGTCCATGGTAAATGTGGCCAAAAGCGGTGTTACAAAAAACAAAATAAGTGGCAAATATTTACGTCGCTTAAGCACCTCTACAAAGCCAAAAAGTATAAAAGGGGTAAGAGAAAAGTACAAAAGCCCCTGTTCGGGAATATGATATCTGTCTGGCAAACCCCCGTGAACAAATAGAAAATCCGGCGAAAAGTAGCTTAGGTATTGTGAGACAGCAAACCTGGTTAAAATCACCGCTTTGTTATGAAAGACCCTGGCAACCAGAACGTTTCCCGGCCCGTCTCCATGTGCTAAATCCTGGCCGACAGTGTAAACATTTGGGTCATTAAAAATTAGTATCTGCACTCCGCGCGATCTCCCCCACTTTGTAGAAAGAACCAGAGCAGAAAGGATTATAAAAACGACTGTTAAATATAAAGTTTTTCTAAAAAGCTCTTTTTTACCACTTACCCAAAAATCTAAAAGTGCAGACGCCAAAACCAATGGTACTAAAATCCTGTGTGCCGTATACAAAAAGTAGGAGGCAAAAAATAAAAGTGCAGACAGCCATATTTTTTTCCTGAAAAGAAACACTAGGCCCAAAGATATAGTTAAAATACCAATAATCGATTCTTGTGTAGATCTCGAAAGAACAACATGCCAGGGCAAAACCGAAACTACAAATGCCGCAAACAATGCCCCTCGTTTTTTCTCTGCCCCCGCAACCTCCAGGAACAAAAAGTAAACAACCACAGAAGTTAATGCCCCAAAAAACGCTGCTGCAAATCGTGTCGCAAAAACACTGTTTCCAAGCAGTAAATTAGAAATGCCGGAAAGATAAAAAGTGCCAATTGGTCTAAAATCGCCAAATTTGTCAAAATAAATTGGCAAAGAATTTCCGTAGGTATCAGTATGGTTTTTTAACAAAAAGGTGCCCTCGTACCCTGCTACGACTTCGTCGCTATGAAAACCGTGGGGAACACCGCCCAAATTCCAAACACGGAATAAAGCAGCAATAAGAAACACAAAAAGAAGGACTATGAATTTCTTCATCTATTCCAATATACGATTTTTAAAAAAAATAAGGTAAGCCAATAAACCTAAACTTAAAGCAGAAACTAAAAACCCGATTTTGAATGTAATCGGGTCGTAATAAAACCTAACTACGTGTTCGCCTGGTGTCAAAGGTACTGCACGGAACGTATAATCTGCCCTCAAAACAGGCGTAACATCCGAATCCACTTTTGCCTTCCAACCAGAAAACCAATTGTCCGAAAGGAAAAGTAGTTTGGGCTGGTTGGATTTGGTCTTAATAATTACTTCTGTCGGTTTATAAGAAACAACTTCGGCAGTTCCTGGTCCAAACTGCGGCGAAATTGGTGACGGTTTTTCTAGAATTACTTTGTTTTTAAAATCAAAATCCGAAGCAAGCAGTTTTTGGAACATCAAACTTCTTCGCTGCTTTTCTCGTTCTGTTCTTTCTTTTTCCGTTTTCGGTTCTTCCCCAAAAACATCCGGAGGTCCTTCGTAGTTAGAAATTAAAGCAACTCTTGGCATTACATCCAAATTTTCATAAACGTCGAATTTCCCCCATTCGTAAACTTTTTTCAGGTTAATTTTGGCTGCAAAATCTTCGTTACCTTTTGTTAAAACAACATATTTAACACCAACCATATCAACCAATCTTCTGCGGTTTTCGTTACCCAGAAGCTCTTGCGTCCCACCAACTGCCCCAAGACCGGCGTCCGACCTCAGAGAAAAGTTCTTTACATCGTAGCCTTGCATTGCATAAGTGAACTCCCCGTACGTCTGATTATTCAAAGAATCATAGCCTTCCGGCCAGTAAATACCGTACTGCGTTGCAAAGTTGTCGGAAATCATCGCATCCCCCACTCCCCAGGAACGATAAATCCCCTGGTTATTTTTTATAAAATCTAAAATTGGATTATTTGGAAAAATATATTGTTTTTCGGAAAACGAAAAATACTTCTGGGAAAAATAGAAAGTGTGTAAGCAGGCAATAACAATTATCAACAAGGCACAAAGATTTTTTAATCTTGGTGTAATCATCCATAAATAAACCAAAACTAAAGTGGATGCAAAAACCAAACCCGGAATAATAAGATTCCTAAAAGTAATCGCTGCAGTTTGCATAGGTAGAAACGAATCGTAGCTAATATACGAAAATCCAAAAAACTTAACTCCGAGCATGTAAATAAGTGCCAAAGCGTAGACAAGACCAAATGCAAAAAACACCTTAAAAACTTTAAAGTCGCGCTTTCCCAGTACATATTCGAAACCTATTGTGCCCAAAACAGCCAGACAAAATGCACTAATAAACAAAATCCTGTTTGGAATAGACGTAGAAAGAAACGGTATTGGTAAATGCAAAAACAGTTTGGATGTTGGTAAATTTAGAGTAGAAAAAAGCGCCAAAAACCCGCCTGCGGCAAGAAACTTAACAAACTTGTCGCGGGCATGCACAAAAGCAATGGTCGCAAATACCAAAGCCGCCACTCCCACAAACATAATGCCCTCGTAATATTGGGCAGAACTGCCCCGGAAAAAGTTATGTGTTGCCGGGCTGCCAAAAAAATCCGGCGCTAAAAAAGTAGCAATACCCCGAATAGGAATTAAAAATTCATAAAGTTTATTTGTAAGCGTAATGGTGGATCTTCCCGAATTAAAAAACAGCTCACCGGAAGGCACAAGCTGCACCGCAGCGAGGCCTCCTCCAAGAACAATGGCACCAACTACCCCCAAGCACTTGATACCCATGATACTTTTGATACCCTTACCTTGTTCCCATAGCCTAAAGACCAAATAAGCAAACACAAAAATGTACACGTAAATGGTGGTTTGCATATAACCGGCAAAAAGAGAAAAGGCAGTAGAAAGCGTAATAATGGCAAGATAGATTTTCTTGCTTCCCTTGTCTTTTGCCAGAAATTTGTCGACAGCAAAAAGAATAAGCGGCATCCAGACAATCGAATGCACCGACTGTATTACTTCCTCACCCCAGGTAAGAATGTATGGCGAAAAACCAAAAGTTACGGCACCAAACAAACTGGAAAGCGTCGAAAATTTCCTGTTTTTAAGAAAAATAAAAGTGAAAAATGCGGCCAGAATTGTTGGTGTAATTCTTAGTAGGTGCCAAAAGGCAATTTGTGAAAGAACAAAGGCGAAAATATTTAAAGGGTAAAAAACGGCAGTCTGGAAATCTGCCATATGGGGATGCCCCGAAAACGCAAACTGGTTCCAGAGTGGCACACTAAAGTTACGAAAAGAATCTAAAGTTACTTTGTAAAAAGGAAAATAGATTCTAAGCTGGTCCCAGCCCGTATATTTATAGGGCAGATTCTGGCTGTAAGGGGCATAAAAAGAAACCAGTAAATTACCATTTAAATTAACCTTGCCCAAAAAAATCGGCCAGAATAAAAGCAGAGAAAAAACAACAAAGACTAAAAGTACGGCCAAATACAACCGATTTTTACCCAGAAAACTTATCACCTCGACAAAATTATCCAGTTTCTAATTTTAATTTGCAATTAACAATCAACTATAATGACAACATGCCCGATGCAATGACAACAGAAATACATATTCAAAATCAGGAAAAAAGAGAGTTCGATCTGGTAAGTTGTGGTCCATGGCTAGGAGGAATCTACGAGACAGGAGGTAATGCTGAATTCAGTATAGGACCTCACAAAGCTAGTGGTAAGACTTATATTTACTCACACCCAGTGCTTCGAGTTCAAGATAATAATCCAGACTTTGTTCAGAAACTCAAGGACCTATTTGGAGGTTCCGCAAGACCAACTGGTAACTCCTGGAGATGGCAAGTAAAAGGAAACAAAGCTATAGAATTAGCCTTTTTGATGGAACCATATGCCCCTTCCAAACAAGGTTTTATCGAAGCATTAGACCAATGGAGAAACACAAATGATCGAGAGGAAAGACTAGAAATTGCCCGTGATTTTGAACAACTGGGCAAACCTGATTATGGCACCACTGAGGATTACGATAAGCTTATCGAAGACCCAAGATTTGTTGCAGGCATAATAGACAACCGCGGAGCTTTATATTACAAAGAGGGCGGCCTTTCCGATGAAAATAGTTATGGATACGTATGGCCGGAACTTAGAGTACAAACGCAAAACAGGACACTACTTGAATCACTTAGTAGAAAATTTGGCGGCACGATTATAACAATGGCAGAAGCTGGTACAACACGAAAAGCTCGGGGCAAAGATGTTGTTGTTAAAAGAGATATTCTTTATTGGGGATTAGGATCAAAAGATACACAATCTTTACTAGCTATAATCCAACCGTACCTTCTTCTTGGAAAAATAAAAGGGGCGCAGCAGTAATTTAAATAAGCGTGTAGATAAAAGGCGCAACTCCGGAAGCTTGTGCAAATACAAGAACAAGTCCAAAAATTAAAAGTATCAAAATAAACGGAATCAAAAACCAAAGCTTGACCTGCCACAAAAACTTCATAAGTTCGTTAGCTTCCGACCCCCTGGAGAAAAATGACTTTAGAAATTTCATTGCTTAATATCTTCTTTCAAGACAATATATCTCTCGAGTGCCAAAATATCCAGCCCTGATTTGGAAAACGTATTAAATGCATTCTCAGGAGTTGTCACAATTGGTTCTCCCTTAAGGTTAAAAGAGGTGTTCATAAGAACGTAAACTCCGGTTCGCTTGCCAAATTTTTTGATCAAGTTGTAGTATCTGGCATTTTGTTTTTCGGTAATTATCTGCAGACGTCCGCTTCCATCAACATGTGTAATTGCAGGCACAACTTTGCGCATGTTGCGCTTAACCGGAAACACTCCAAGCATAAAGTTAGTCAAATTCTCGTGCTCTAAATTACCAAGTTCAAAGTAATCGGCAGCTTTCTCTGCCAAAACAACCGGAGCAAACGGCCTGTATGGTTCACGAAACTTAATTTTTGTATTGACCACTTCTTTCATTTCCTCCCGCCTTGGATCTGCCATTATCGACCTGGCTCCAAGCGCCCTTGGTCCCCATTCAAACCGACCATGAAAAAAACCAATAACTTTCCCGTCTGCAATAGACCCGGCAAGATAATCTGTTAATTTTTCCTCGCTCAGTTTTTGGTATTTAATTTTTTTAACTTTCAAGAACTTCTCTATCTCAGCGTCCGAAAAACTTTGCCCAAAGTAACAATTATCCTGAACGTATTTTCTCTTCTTACCAAGAATCGCATGGTATGCGTAAAAAGCGGCGCCCAGGCTTCCCCCATCGTCTCCAGCTGCCGGTTGAACAAATATTTTCTTAAACGGTCCTTCACGCAAAAGCCTTCCGTTAGCAACACTGTTTAGTCCAACTCCACCTGCAATGCACAGACTATCCATCTTTGTTTTCTTATGAACAAATTCTGCAATTTTTAGAAGCTGCTCTTCGGTAAATGCCTGAATAGAAGCTGCAATATCGGCATATCTTTGATTTTCCTCACACATCTCTTCATAGTTCTGCGGCTTTTCCCCAAAATAAGAAGGGTATCCACTGAATTTGGTAAAAAAGTACATGTCGTGGGGTCTAGGCTCCCCAAATAACTCTGCAAACTTGGAACCGTAAGACTTATTTGTCGATCTATGGAAAGTGAAATATTCCATATTCAAAGAATAAGAACCGTCCGAATACGATTTAACAAGTTTTCTTACTTTATCCAGATATTTTGGCTTCCCGTAAGGAGCCATTCCCATTACCTTATATTCACCATCATTAACTTCAAAACCCAAAAAGGCCGTGAATGTTGAATACAAAAGCCCAAGAGAGTGAGGAAATTTAATCTCACCCATAACCTCAATGTCATTCCCACGGCCCACACCATATGTGGTTGTTGTCCACTCTCCTACTCCGTCGCAAGTGATAATTGCACATTTATCAAAACCGGAAGGATAAAAAGCCGAAGCACCATGAGAAATATGATGGGGAACAAAAAGAATCTTAGATCTCTCAATTCCGGAAGCATCAGCAAGCAGAGACCTTACCCAAAGTTTATCGGTAAGCCAGGTAACCATCGCCTTGGCAAAAAGTCTAAAGGCAAGAGGGTACGAAACCAGAGTTGAAATGAGAATTCGCTGGAACTTCCAAAACGGTTTTTCATAAAAAACCAGGTAGTCCACATCGCTAATCTTGATTCCTGCCTGTTTCAAACAAAACTCGACGGCAAGTTTAGGATAATCACTATCGTGCTTTTTTCTGGAAAACCGCTCTTCAGCAGAAGCCGCCACAACTTGCCCGTCTTTAATTAAACAGGCAGCCGACTCGTGATAATAACAGGAGATGCCTAAAATATACATCGTTAAATTTTCAATTTTTAATTCTTAATTTTTAATGAATTTTCAATAATTAAATTTTTAAATATTTAGATTTCAATGAAAATTTAAAATTGTAAATTAAAAATTAATTAATATTGTCTACGTGCACTTTCCAGAGTTTCTTTTGGGTGTTCCCATTTATCAAAATTGCTCTTCATCCTGCCTCTCATTTTAAAAGGATCCGAAAAAATCCTAAATGGAATACCAACAATAGAAAGAAAAACTAAATAAAAGGCAGAAATAATTACCTGGGATTGAAAATTACCAATAGGTTTGGCAATTGCCATCCACCGCTTCCATAGCCATTTGAGAAAAGACATGGGGATATTAAAACATATAGATTTTCCATCGTCCATTTATCATTTTCCATTGATTTAATCATTCATCAATTTATAAATTTAATAAATCGAAAATAAATGGCAAATGAAAATTGGAAAATGGCAAATAAATTTAGACTACTTCCAAGTAATCCCTTAATTTTTTAGCCCTCGTCGGGTGACGAAGTTTTCGAATTGCTTTTGCTTCTATCTGCCTGATTCGCTCACGGGTAACTCCAAATTCTTTACCAACTTCCTCAAGCGTCCTCTGCTTTCCATCCTCAAGTCCAAATCTATACTCCAAAACTTTAGCTTCTCTTGGAGAAAGAGTCGAAAGAACTTCTTTAATATGATCTTTCAAAAGTGCCTGTGTTGCCTGATCTGTGGGCGATGCGGATGCGTCCTGAATAAAATCACCTAGCCTGGAATCTTCTTCTTCCCCCACCGGTGCCTCCAAAGATGCCGGTTCCTGGGAAACCTTAATGATTTCCCTCACCTTCTCCGGTTCAATTTCCATCTCCAGTGCCACTTCTTCCGGTGTCGGCTCCCGTCCTAGCTCCTGCATCAATTTCCTGGAAATCCTATTAAACTTGTTGATTGTTTCCACCATATGAACAGGAATACGAATAGTTCTTGCCTGGTCTGCAATGGCACGGGTTATTGCCTGCCTAATCCACCATGTAGCATATGTAGAGAATTTGTAACCGCGCCTCCAATCATACTTTTCAACAGCACGCATAAGGCCAATATTACCCTCTTCTATTAAATCCAAAAGAGTAAGACCTCTGTTTACGTATTTTTTTGCAATAGAAACAACCAGCCTCAAGTTGGCATTTATTAGCTTCTCGCGGGCTCGCCTGTCACTTTTTTCTACTCGCTTTGCCAAAGAAACCTCTTCTTCATATTTAAGAAGCGAGACTCTTCCAATTTCCCGTAAATACATGCGTACAGGATCCGAAAGGTATCCCTCTTCCATGCTGGACAATCCTTCGAGTTCCTTTTCCAGTTCGGAAACAGGCTTGGTCATGTCAGAAACATCCAACTCTGTAGTGTCAAAAACGTCTATATTTTCGGAAAGTAATTTAAAGTAGAGATCGTCAAGCGCCAAAATATCCAGTTCAGGCTGCGGAAAAATAACAAGAATATCGTCCTGGGTTACAAATCCAAGCTCTTTGCCCCTCTTAAGAAGCTTCCTTATTTCGACTTTTCTACTTTCAGGATCAACTTTAGCAATCACTGGTGCTTCTTTTTTAACAACTTCAGCCACAACTTCCGGCGCTTCTGCTCCTTTAATGCGTTTTGATAATTTAATTGTTTGTTTTGCCATTTTTCTAAATATAATTTTAAGCTTTGCTGATATTTAGACCTTTTACCTCTTCTGATACTTTAGCAAACTCCACAAGGAGCTTCTTTAATTTTGCTTCATCTCCAGATTTTTGGACAACAGACAGTTGCGAGGATATAGTAGAGATCTCTCTTTTCAGAGAGGCCTTCTTTATCATCCTGGCAACCTTAATAATCTCAGCGGCCCAAAGCTCGCGGTCCGCAAACTCCGGTGATATTTCCACTAAGTATAAGCTGTCAACATAACCCGA
>DATIHT010000056.1:0-11071 GCA_035480415.1 Saccharimonadales bacterium (SeqCode)
TTTTTCTTTCCTACTGTAACCAAAATAAGGAATAACTGCCGTTATTTTTTGGGCGCCAGACCTTCGTAGTGCATCTGCAATTAGTGCAAGCTCGATAATGTGCTTGTTAATCGGCCAAGAGGAGGACTGCAGGATAAAAACGTCGGAATTGTTAACTTTGTCTTCGACCCAAACGTCTATTTCACCGTCGCCAAACGTGCCCAGAGACATTTTGCCTAGTGGAATTTTAGATTTTGTGGAAACAGCTTTTGCTAGTGATTTGTTGGAAGAGCCTGCAAATATTCTTGGCGTATTCATTTACGAAAGGTCTACTTTAATATCTTCTTTGGCAGTTTCATCTGCTTTAAAAAATTCTTCTTCGCTAAAGCCCATCATACTTGCCAGAATTATGTTTGGGAAAACTTTAATTTTGGTGTTGTAATCCAAAACATTGGCATTATAAAACTGGCGGCTTGCCGCAATTTTGGTTTCCGTGTCCGAAAGTTCTTCTTGCAACTCTTTAAAATTATCCGAAGCTTTGAGTGTGGGGTATGCTTCTGCTACTGCAAACAAGGTTTTAAGTGCACCGGAAAGCTGATTGTCTGCTTGTGCTGCCGCCTTAGGGCTTTTGGCACTAAGAAGTGCAGACCTTGCTTTGGTAACGTCTTCGAAAACTGCCTTTTCGTGTTTGGCGTAACCTTTTACTGTTTGGACTAAATTGGGAATAAGAGAAGATCTACGCTTGAGTTGGACTTCTATGCCGGACCAGGCTTCTTTTACGCGCATCCTGGCAGTTACTAGACCGTTGTACAGAAACCAAATAAAAGCGCCTATTACAAGAACTGCACCGATGGCAATTAAAACAGGCGACATTAAAGTGTATGATACCAATTTTTGGGCGAAAGTTGCAAGTTAATCTAGTTTACATTTTTATTTAGTGTAGTACGTATGGAAATTTTCAATTTTTAATTTCTAATTTTTAATCAAATCTCAATGACAAAATTTTAAATTGATTAGATATTAGTAATTAGTAATTACTTTACATTGAAGTACGTTTTGAATTTTTCCCAAGGGTAAGTATTTACAATATCTGCCGGTGTTGCCCAGCCGCGGCGTGCTACTGACACTCCAAATTTCATATTGTCCATTTGGGAAACTGCGTGTGAATCGCTGTCGATTATCATTTTCACGCCAACTTTCACGGCTTCTCTTACAAGAATGTCCGGCAGATCCATTCTGTTTGGCCACGCATTAATTTCTAAAATCGTGTCTGTTTTTTTACATTCTGAAAAAATAAGCGGCCAGTCTGCCTCGTAAGAAGGTCTTTGGTTCAAAAGTCTGCCTGTAGGGTGGGAAATTATCTGTACATAGGGAGAATGAATGGCTGTTAACAGGCGTTTTGTTATAGATTTTTTGTCTTGTCTGTGGCTTGAATGAATGCCCGCAATTGCTCCATCTAATAATTTTAGGCCTTCTTCGGGCACAGATAGTTCGCCGTTTGTTAATATATCGATCTCGAGTAAATTTAGTACTTTGATGTTTTTGTTCGAGGACTTTAATTGCTCGATTGCCTCTGTTCTTTTTTCTATTAATTTAACAATCTGGGCATTTGTGTGTGTAGAAACACCAGGAGAGTGATCCGAAAGCCCCACATAGTCGTAGCCGAGTTCTTTTGCCCGCTCTACAATTTCCTTCATAGAACCTGTGCCTAAATCGTGGCTGGGTTCTATTGGATAGCTGGAGTGTAAATGTAAATCGCCTTTTATGTCTTTGATATCTACTACTTTTGGTAATTTATGCTCAAGAGCGGCTTCTACCTCTCCAGTATCTTCGCGCAGTTCAGGTGCCGGGTAATCCATGCCGAGGAATTTGTAAAACTCTTCTTCTGTTTTGAATTCCTTGATTTTGCCTTTAACCTTGATGCCAAAATCCGAAACCGACCAGCCTTTTTTAATTGCGTACTCACGTAGGTGGATATTATGGTTTTTCGAACCTGTAAAGTGCTGCAGAAGGGCACCAAATGCCTTGGTTTTTTCTACCATCAAATCTACCTGCATACCGCTATACAAAAGAGCAGAAGATTTACGCGGGCCGGCGCCCAAAACCCTGCTAATTTCTTTAAATTTTTGGAAATGGTCGATTATGCCTTTTGGGTTGTTGGAAGCAACTGCAATGTCAATATCGCCAACTGTAGAAACCATTCTGCGCAAGGAACCCAAAGGTTCTGCCCGTTCACAGTCTTTGTGGGCACGCAAATGCTTTAGGATTCGCTCGCATGTTGCAAAAGCTTCCGGCATTAGGTATCTTCTGCCTTTTTCGGCGGCTTTTGCTTCTCCGAGTGCTGTTAAGATGTCTTTTTCACTCTTTTCACCAAAGCCTTCCAGGCTGCGGATTTTACCTGCTTTTGCCGCATCTTCCAGTTCTTTGCGAGATTTTACGTTGAGTGCTTTTGCCAGCTTAAAAGCGCTTTTTGGCCCAAGACCGCCTACTCCAAGCAAACTAAACATGCCTGGCGGCAGATCGCGCTTAAGAGCTTCGAAATGTTTTACTTTGCCACTTTTGAAGAGTTCGTCTAAGTGTTTTTGGATAGAAGCACCAATGCCTGGTACGGCATCCAGCTTATTTTGTTCCCAAAGGTCGTGAAGTTCGCTAGTTGCATGTTCTGCCGAAGTTGCAGCGTTTTCGTAGGCGATAACTTTGAAGCGATTTTCGCCTTTCGCCTGGTAGGCAGCAGCTACCTGGTTAAAAAGTTCTGCAATTTCTTTGTTTGATATAAACTTGCTACCCACAAATAGATTATATCGCAAATCGTGGTAAATTGACCTTAACCTTCTATTTCTAGTAAACTACGAAGACATAATTTGCGGGGGATCGTAGCTCAGTTGGTTAGAGCGCTTCCCTGTCACGGAAGAGGTCGGGGGTTCGAGTCCCCTCGGTCCCGCATTTTTACCCTATAATATTTGTGCTATAATCCCCGAATGATTACTCCTGAACAATTGCACACCACTGCAGATGGAGCCACTTCATCTGAGAGCATGAACCGTGCTTTTACTTATCTTACCCAAGCCTTCAGAAATAATGCTTATGCGGCTGGCTGGTTTGACTCTCTTGATTCAAACTTAGAAGGATTAAAGACCATTGGTGTCCATGCGGATCAATTTTTACATTCAGATGGTGAAGTTCTAGAAGGGGGATATGAGAACGAAAAAATATACAAGAGAGCTGAGCAGGGAGCAGTTAGTTACGAATACAGAAATTTTAAGATACCATTTGTTGCTCCTATTTCAGAATATGGAAGAGGATGGGCGGAAAGATTGTTAACTGCTGCCGCTACAAATGCCCACGCATCGATCGACCCTGATAGTCGTGTCAACGTTCTGGACGAAATTACGTTCATTAACGATCATTTTGAGAAGGATCTGAATGCATATGCATTCTATAGATCAACCCACGATTCCCATTTAAGTGTTGCTTTAGGACAAGGTGCGTTTGGCCCACATTTAACTCTTTTGGAAGCACATCAATCAACACTTTTTGCCGCCGGTTTTATGACCGCTTATAAGGTTTCTGGTTATGAAAACAGCCCAGGTTCGTTGCTGGCTGATTTGGCGAAACATCGAATGTTTTCAAAATTAGCGCTATCGATGCCTCCCCACGTGACTGCAAACATGGGAACAAGAGGCTATTTGTTTACTAAACCAACAATAATAGTAGATGAAACTGGAAATCTGGCACTGCGTCCTGATATCGTAAATTTCTTGGCAAAACATGAAAACAAAGGGCATAGTGCAGGTGCAAGCAAACCGCTGAATGCACCTGGATGTCCAGTCGGTAGAGTAATCCCCGGAGAGGAAATTTCCGGCGTTGATATTCAAGCAGGACTTTTTGCAAGAACCGTTGCTGTTCAAGAAAGACAATTTCTGAGATATAAACAAAGTCTGGATTTATTCTGAAGTGATTTTTCCCCTTTAAAAAAACTTTCGCTTGTGCTAATTTGAATCTATCCTTAGTTCTGCCTCAATTTCCTGCCTGGAAGGAGGATTGATGCCAAAATCATTTAAAAAATTCCTCTCTGGAAAAATAGACTGGCAAGAGTCTTACCCAAGTATTGTACTTGGAGCAATTATCGTTGTAATTTTGGGCCTTTTGGTTGCCAATTATATTTCCAGGCGCGGACAAGTAACGGAACAAGCTGTTCAAACCCAGCAAACCCAAGAGCAAGCAATGGCACCCCAAGCGGGTAAAGAATACACAATTCAAAAAGACGATTCTCTTGCTAAAATTTCCGAAGCTGTATATGGAAGTCAGGAAATGTGGCCAACAATTGCTGTGGTAAATAATGTTACCAATGCAAACAGAATTCTTGTTGGAGATAAGCTTCAGCTTCCTGCAAAGGAAGAGGTAGAACAAAAACAAGCTATGATGACACAGACTTCGTATGAAGTTCAGCAAGGAGATACATATTTCACAATTGCTGAAAAAATGTACGGCGACGGTTCACAGTGGGCACGTTTATACAGAGCGAACGGTGCGAGAAGACTTCCAAATGGCAACCCATTGGTCTTTTCCGGAACGACAATTACTGTACCTCGATAAGTTTGTGAATTGTTGATAAACTATAAACCGCAAGTTTTTTGCGGGTGTGGTTTAGTGGTATGACGTCCCCTTCCCAAGGGGAAGATCGTGGGTTCGATTCCCATCACCCGCTCAAACGTAGCAACCAATTAAGAACTATTAATGTCATGAGTATTACTTGGGAAGATATTATTTTGGAAACTCTCCCCTTTCGTCAAGAAATATTAGATTGGTGTAAAGCTCATCCTGAGTTCCAGAAGGGTTTAAAGGCTTTAGCCTCAGAAAGGTTTCTTCATCTTGGAGTGGTGATTATTTCTTATCCAGTAGGAACAAACGATGAGGTGCTGGGGATTTATGCTTACGACTATAAAAATAATCCATCTTTGTTTAAGCAAGATTTTATTGTAGATGTTGATGGAAAACATAAAGAATTTATTTTATATACCGGATTCCCTGATAAAGGAACTCAAAATTCAAAATATGTTAAGCATATAAATAATTTCCTTTCTAAATATGGCAAAAATCGAGCCTATGCTGGCACCCATCATTTAACCTTTGAGGAATTACCTGCCGATTCAGAAATAAGGAAGAGAGCGAAAAAAATGATCCAACGAGCAAAAGACCTTCCTGAAGATGTTACTCATCCTCCTCAACAAATGCTTGAAGATTACCTTATTAAAATAAAAGAGGCAAAGAGAAATGGTTTCACAAACACTAGAAAGCTAGACGGGAGTTTAGATTAAACAGGTATCCTTAGGAAAAGGAAAATTGACGAAGGTGCTAGAGAAAGGCTACCAGAGATAACCTTCACTCGCCACTTTATTTAGCTCTGCGATACTTTCTTCATATTTTTCCCATTCCGACACCCATACACATTTAGATAAGTCGGATGAGATGCCTAAGTAAGCTTTAGTCCCCGGAATGTTACCCTTAATTGCTAACAAGCTAGATCTGTGGGTTCCATCAATAATGGTAAATGGTCCATCTTCTGAAGAGCTAATCATTATGATATCTTGAACAGCTTTCCCTTCTTTTTTTAGCATTTTATCTATTTTGGCTTTATGGTCTGCTGCACCAGGTGGAAAATTGGAAATACGATGACCGTGTCCACTTGATAAGTTATTAGGCACATCTGCTAATTTAAAGGTTTTTCCTGTGTCTATAAACCAGTCCCATATGGCAAGTAAATACAAATTCTCTAAATCTTTTTCTTCGATTTCGACTTCGTGCCAAATTACATTTGTGGGTACGCTATCCATTATTGGTCTTCGACCGTATACATCTAAAATCGTATTTTCTCGCTGCTCATTCTCTGCTGGATTATTAAAATCTGGATTTTCAATTAGACCCAACTGTTCGGAGCTTAATTTTTCTTTCATTCTGTAGAGTTCGCTCTTAAGCCATGCACCGTAGACTCTATCTTTAGAAGAAGTACTAACAATTTTCATCAAAACCATTTTAGCAGACTAGTAGATTGATTGCTAGACTTACTAACAGATCTCGAGAGTCTAGTGGGTGCTTTTAGGCGTTGAATTGTAGAATCAAATCAGAAGCATCATTCATGATGGTGAATTCGTAACATCTTTTGTATGGTTGTCGCTAGTTTTGCATTTTGTACACCATCTTTACTGGTCTGGGGTGGTATTCCGTTAGACAATCCCATAAGGGCTTTGGCTGCCTTATCTACATCTTCGACAGATGGTATAAACCACAGATGCATCCAAGAAATTGGGTTAAAATAAGTTTGTAACCTTGAAGCTGATTCTCTGAATTTTTGAGTAGCTTCTTCGTACATTTTTGGTTTTAATGAGGGAGAGGTATACTCGCGTGCATAGAAAACTAGCTGGTACGATATTTCACCGATGACTTTCTTGTAGGAGATGATCGGGTTAACACAAAGGGACTCAATTATCTTTCCCAAAGCGATGACAGTTGCACCCGTAAAAACAGTCCAGAAAGGTTGCCATAAAGTGTTAGCGTGGTGGTATATCATAATAAATCGCTCATAGTTTGAACTACTTCATGCTATAGAAAGGAGTTGTATCTATCCCTAACACTTGCATTGCTTTGTCGGCCTTTTCAAGCAAAGGATTTATTTCCTCCCTTGCAGCTGCCCAGTAAGCGTGCGCACCTATTGGATGATCTACTACTTGGTTAATCTCCCGAAACTTTTTCTGGCCTGACTTGTCATTGCTGTGTTTTAACCCATCTATGTATCTCTCTAGTTCCTCAGCTTCAAACATTCTCTTTAGAGCAGCGTCGGTTTGCTCTAATAATTCTGGATTTTGATCCAAAAATGTCTGCCATTTTTCTCTTATGGGTTTCAACATTATTGAGAGAGACATCGCAGTTATTGTATCCGCTGGATGATCAATATCCACTTCTTTATAAAAAGTAAAAAGTCGGTAGAAGTTATTTTTGTATGTGCCGCCAAAGGGAACACCTTCGTACCAGACATTCCCACGATCTTGTGCTGCGCGATAAACCGCTACTCTTGGGTCAGCTGGATCAACTTTTGGCAGGGTTCTTGCCTGACCCATAAAATGTTGAAATTGTTGCTCTGGTGATAGAGTCTCCGAAGGATTCACGGAAATATTATACTATTTTGTACGTAAAATGAGCTCAGCACCTCTGATTCTTACTAAAAACTTTGTTAAATAGAGCTTTTACTGTATCTTCACCTTTTACTTCGAACTCCTTTGGAATAATCTTGGACAAGTACTTATCTTGTATTGCCTTCAGACTTTTTTTATCCATCTGCCTGAGTTCTTCTGCTGCTTCTTTGGACAGTTTTTTAAACTGAATATCTATTTCTCCAATTTCGCCGTTCACCCGAAAAGCCATCTGGTTTATTCCTAAAAGCCTTAACCCTTCAAGAGATCTTAACCTGGACAATGCTACATATCCCATCCCAAAGGCAAAGGATTTAGATAAATCTATCTCTGCAAAATCCAAACTCATCCCCTGGCTTTTATGAACGGTAATGGCCCATGCAAGACGCAGCGGAATTTGACTGATTTCTGCCAAAGTATCTTCCATTTCTTCTACAATCCAACTGGCCGGCTGTGCTACTATTTCCTCGCCGGAATGTAGTTGAACAATTGGGTATTTGTCGGAATCGAACCCAATTACTTTGCCCAGCGTTCCATTGATGTAGCCTTTTGAGGGATTATTTTTTATAAACATAACTGCTGCCCCTTCTTTTAAAACTAACTCTTCCGGCGCCAAACAGCCCTTTTTTAAAGCCTCAATTAATTCTTTTTTACCGGTAGCTTGCATTTGGTAAGTAAATTCTTTTTTGTCTATTTTTTTCAGCTGGAAATTATTAATGGCATCTACATCGGCATTGTGTGAATAAAGTTTTGTGGGGTTAGCACCTTTTGGCAGGTCGCCATTTATTCTTTTTGTTAATCTTTCGAAAGTTCCTTCGTCCACTTCGCTCGTGCGAATGTCGTTGAGTATTTGTAAAAACTCTTCGTCCCATTGCCTATGTTGTTCGTCTAAATAACAAATCTTGAGGTCTAGTTCCCTCCACGCATCGGATTTGTAGGCGAAACTAGAAGGAGCATAACCTTCGTCTGTAATTGGCGGCAATTGGAAAAAATCGCCGCAAAGTATTACCTGGAGTCCGCCAAAAGGTTGCTGGTTTCTTCTTATAACTTTACATATCTTATTGATTGTGTCGAGCCTATACGAATGTAGCATTGAAATCTCGTCTATTATCAAAACCTTAGGCGTTTGTATTTTTTGCCTTTTTTGAACATTTGCATTTAGTTTTGAAATCTCAGAATCTGTCATTTCTTTTTTTATCCCGATGCCGGACCATGAATGAATTGTTATGCCGTTTAGATGAGTTGCGGCGATACCTGTTGATGCCGTAATTGCGACACCCACTTTATTCTTTTTTAAAAACTTAACATATTCGTTTAGGAGATAAGTTTTGCCACTGCCTGCCTGACCTGTTAGGTAAACATTATGGCCCATCATTAGGAGTTCTAGCGCTTCGTTTTGCGTCATGTTTTAAGCAGAGCTATGATAGCACCTTGCCTGTACTAAATAGTTTTATTTGAATCTATTTTTATAAAAAGTTAGAATTGTGATGGGCTCGCCGTCTTAGCTCAGTTGGTAGAGCAGCACTTTCGTAAAGTGAAGGTCCCGAGTTCGACTCTCGGAGACGGCTCAGACGGCAGAGTGAGTTCCCCGCCTGCCTCGCATAAATGCGAAGCATTGCGGGCAGGGATTCTCACCGTCGGCTCATCTCGCTCCGCTCGATGTAAACATTCGATGGGATCGATGTTGAACAAATAACATGTCATACCAAGCAAGAGGAAGAATACAAAGACTGGCAAGAAGAGAAGAGAAAGCGACAATTAAGCGGATTGTATGGCTTTCTATTATCAGTTTGGTTTTGGCGGTTTTATTGTTTACTGTTGGCGTTTCCGCGCTTGGTAAATTTACGGATCTTTTGGGGACAGTTTTTAAAGGTAAAGACACCTCTTCTGCACAAACATCGCTTACTCCCCCAACACTCGAAGATTTACCTTCTGCAACCAACAGCGCTAAATTGGCAGTCAAAGGAATTGCCGTTGACGGTGAAAGTGTCGACATTATTTTAAATGGTAACGTAGAAGGAAACACCCCCGTTGTGGACAGTAAGTTTGAATACGATGACTTAACGCTTAAAAAAGGCTCCAACGATATTAATGCCGTTTCCAAAAGGGGAAAAACGACAAGTGATTCCTCTAAAGTTGTCAACGTTGTTTTAAAAACCAGCGAGCCATCTCTTTCTATAGACAGCCCGACAGATGGTCAGAACTTTCAAGGCGGTAACAACCGTGTAAAGGTTTCGGGGAAAACCGACAAAGATGCGCAGGTTTATGCAAACGGATTTTTGGCAAGTGTAGATTTGGACGGAAACTTTGAAGTTTCTATTCCGGTTTCCGAAGGAGAATCTACGATAGAAATTAAAGCTTTGGATTCTGCCGGAAACACAAAGGTCGAAAAACGCAAAGTAGTCTATAGGAAGTAAGAGCATAAATTATGTCTTCGGAAGAAAGATTAAGTAGGCAGTTCCGCCGAGCATTGGCAAGATTGCGACAAGACGTTGATCATACAACGTTGGAAGATTCTATGGTTTCCCTGGACCGAGCCTGGCAAGAGTTTGGTGGACCAGATGGCACCCTGGTAACAAGAGATGATGCCCAAAACCTATGGAGAAGAAGTTTTCTCGGTATTCAAAGACTTAAGGGCGAGCAATTGTCAACAGATGTTGCTGTACCGGACGACGAAGCGCTGGCTCAACATTTCTTGATTAAAGCAATTCAATTTCAAGCAATTGTTCCGAGCGTGGAGCTGCAGCACAGACCAGAATTGAAAAGAAGGATAACGGCTTGCAACACGGCGATAATACTTCTTATGAAATCTTGAGTGAGTATGGGGATAGAACACCCACCTCCTTTAAGCTACCCAATATCCACTAATAAATTTAACGGCCAAGAGTGCTTGGAGAGTTAACGATATGGTCCATACGGGAATTTTTAGCTTCGGATGATCTTCTAAAAAACTTCCAATTACAACAAAAGCACCAAGAGAAGAAAGAACGTACCTTGGCATACTGGTTAAAGTGCCACTGGAAGCCGGAATTAAAATCACAAGCATAGAAAATATCCACAGAGATGAGTTGATTTTTTTAATACCCCAGATTAAGACTCCTATAAAAAATACTGTAACTATAAAATCAAAATACTGATCGAGTGGCTGGTTGGGCGCACTTATAAATTTGATTATGTACGAAAAAATTGTAGAGAGTGGGTCGTCTATATTTCTTGTCCATAAAGACTGAATACCAACAAACGCAAAAGGGTTGCCGAGTTTGGAAAACAGGAACAATGCATAGGCAATAAAACCTGCTGCTGATGTGAATACACAAACAACTTTAGATTCAATTTTTCTAAACGTTGCAAAATACTTGTAGGCAAAAGACACAACAAGAAAAATTCCCACTATCCTTGTTAATGACGCCAAGATTATGGCGAGTGTTGTATAAAAATATTTGTTCTTGTACATAAAGTAAAAAGTAGCTGCCACGAGCAACAAAAAAAGACCTTCCGAATAAAAAGCCACAGCAAAGAAAGTTGTTGGGAAACACAAAAACGTAATTAGGGTGCTCTTGGCGAACTTTGGATATGTTTCTTTTAGAAACTTATAAAAAACTATTAAGAATATCAGAGTTGAAAAGTTGGAAATTAGAAGACCGGAGAGCAAAGTGTTTTTTACCAAAACATCCAGCAGGTGCAAAAGTGTTGGATAAAGAGGGAGAAAAGCGTAATCGTTTAGGACGCTATAACCACTTTGGGCAATTCTGAAGTAATATCCACCATCCCACTGCGCCCAGGAAAGCCAGTAATCGTAAGCTTTTGCAAAGGTAGGTGCGCCAAGCGCACCATTTGATGCAGGAGGCAATATTTTGCTTCCAAAATATGTAATTACAAAAAGGCCCAGGCGCCAAAATGCAAAA
>DATIHT010000057.1:0-2503 GCA_035480415.1 Saccharimonadales bacterium (SeqCode)
TTTAGTCTATGGTCCGTCAAAGCTTAGAGGCCAAAGGCTCGATACTCCAGATATTCGTGCAGGGATCGCACTGGTAATTGCAGCGCTTGCCGCAAATGGAACCAGCCACATTGAAAGAGCAGAACTCATTGAACGTGGATATGAAAATATTGTCGAGAGACTTTCTGCCCTCGGTGCGAAAATAACACGCACAAGCTAAAAAATGTGCAAAATCACAATAGTCGTAATAATGGGCGGAGACTCTGCAGAAAAAGAGATATCCAAAATGTCGGGAAAAGAAATCGTGAAAAACCTCGACACTGAAAAGTACAGGGTTATTCCGTTTGAAATCAAATCCAAAAGAAACCTTGCCGAACTTATAAGCCTTGGCGTAGATGTAGCCTTTATTGCCTTGCATGGTCCGGGTGGCGAAGATGGAACAATGCAAGGGTGTTTAGAATTGCTAAAAATTCCATATACCGGATCTGGAGTATTAGCCTCGGCAATTGGCATGGACAAAATATACTCAAGGAATATATTTACCCAGAAAGGTATAAATGTACCCAAAACTGTTATTTTATACAAAAAAGACAAACCGTCTATGATTTTTAAATCATTAAAATACCCATTGTTCATAAAACCGGCAAATCAAGGCAGTTCTGTTGGTACATCAAAGGCAAAGAACAAAAAGGATCTGGATAAAGCGCTCAAAATAGCTTTTTCTTTTTCTGACCATATTCTAGTAGAAGAGTACATAGAGGGGACGGAAATAACATGCGCAATTTTAGGTAACAATGAAGCTGTAGCACTTCCACTTATCGAAATTGTTCCCAAGAAGGAGTTTTTTGATCTCGAAGCTAAGTATGATGCCAGTTTAACAGATGAGATATGCCCCGCAAGAATTAACAAGAGTTTGACAAAAAAGGCCCAGGAAGCTGCGCTTGCGGCATACAAAGCAATCGGCTGCAGGGGATTTGGCAGGGTAGACATGATCATCAAAGGCAATAAAATTTATGTTTTGGAAGTAAACACCATCCCCGGGTTAACTTCTGTCTCTCTTTTCCCCAAAGCCGCAAAAACAGCAGGGATTTCGTATCCTCAGCTGCTGGATGAGGTAGTCAACCTTGCTCTTAACCCATAGTTTGCCTTGAGACTTAGAAATTAGGTATAATTCAAACTTGAGATGAATTTTGACCTGTATAGTGAGGTAAAGTCTTGGAAAAGACCCATTCACGCTTCAAAAGCTTATCTTGCTAAATCCTACCTAAGGCTTTTACCAAAGCTGGATGTTATTGCCATAACGGGTAGCGTTGGCAAGACCCTGACCCAAAATGCCATTTATGCTGTCCTTTCTCAGAAGTTTAAATGCATTCTTCCGGAAGAAAATCTTGACCCTACTTTTAGAATTCCTCAAACAATTTTAAAAACTAAACCCTGGCACCAAAAATTAATTCTTGAATACGGGGTAGAGCATCCTGGCGAGATGGATAGTTATTTACAAATTGCCCCGCCGAAGATTGCAGTTATTACTGCAATTGCATCAACTCACACTAAATATTTCGGGACAAAACAAGGTGTTTTTGAAGAAAAATCGAAATTGGTAAAAGCTTTGGACAAAAATGGTCAAGCAATATTAAATGCTGATGATCCTTACGTTGTAAAAATGGCAGATTTAACCAAAGCAAAGATTTGGTGGTATGGCAAAAGTGCAAAAAATGGAATCAAGATATCTCATTATTCACAAAACCTTCACGGCGCTCGATTTAGACTTCATTATCTAGGCCAAAAAGCTTCGGTCTCCTGGAAAATTATTGGCAAGCATCAACTGACATCAGCTTATGCGGCAGCAACTGTAGGTATTGCTTCGGGCCTAACTGTAAAGCAAATCGCCAAAGGCCTAACACAAACAAAGCAGCCGGCACACAGGCTTTCACCCATTGTTACAAAGCACGCAAATATTATCGACGATACTTATAACTCTTCGCCCAAGGCTTCCCAAGAATCGCTGGCGACACTTGTTGATCTTGGCCGCGGAAAGAAAAAGGTCGCAGTTTTTGGAGAAATGAAAGATTTAGGTGATATTTCCAAAGAAGAGCATAGAAAACTAGGACTTCTTGTTGCCAAATCTAAAATTAATTATTTAATAACCATAGGTAAAACCGCACAAGAAATAGCAACTGCTGCCAGAAATAACGGCTTTTCGGGCAAAATTCTACAAATGGCAAACACTAAAGAAGCAATAGGCGAAGCAAAAAAACTAATTGGCAAAAAAAGCTTAGTTCTGGTTAAGGGTTCAAGACATGCTCATTTGGAGCGTATAGTAAATGGCCTTTTGCACAAATCTACAACAGTAAATTGCTACCACTGCGGCGTGCTTAAGTGAGATATAATTAAATTTAAATGAACAGTATTCTAGCTTTAATTATTATTGCCTTTTTCGCACTCAGTATACTTTTAGTTCCATTTATTAACCTTCTTTACAGAATTAAGTTCCAGAGACAAAAACAATTTACAAAGGATATGT
>DATIHT010000058.1:0-4301 GCA_035480415.1 Saccharimonadales bacterium (SeqCode)
ATGCCCAAATTCCACAGAACAGTAGATAAAACAGAAGTCCACGTTTATCATCATGCACAAGAACCCAGAGCTCTTTCTAAGGAGGAACTCGATGCAAAGCATGCCGCAGCACTGGACGCCAAAACCATAATTTCCTGGAAGTCTCCGGACCGTGTTTTTGTTGCCAGATCTAAAAAATACTTCACAAAAGTTGCACTTTATGGATTTGTTTTCATTCTATTCGCCGTTGCTTTCGGAGAGTTTGTCTTTGTCGGAGTTATTATTGCCGTAATGTTTATGATGTATGTTCTTTCGACAACTGCGCCAAACACAATTGAACACAGAGTTAATAATATGGGAATTGTTTCGGGCGAGCGCGCTTTTTTGTGGGAGGAACTGGACTCTTTCTGGTTTGATAGAAAAGGGGACGATAGGCTCTTGATGGTTCAAACAAGAATGCGTTTCCCCACAAGGCTGATTATGATTTTAACTACGGTTTCGGAAAGAACACTTTTGGATATTTTGGAAAAACATCTTCATTATCATCCTGCGCCGGTGCATACACTTTTGGACAAGTGGGCAACGAAAGTACAGAGTAAGATAAGCTTAGACTAAAGTCTAAGCTTGCAATCCTCGCTTCGCTGCGGGTCTATAGTCTTGACTGACTAATCTTGCGGTCCTCGTCCGCCAAGGGCGGATTGCGGGCCTAACAAATTTCCTTAGACTAATTCTGTTTGTTAATTTGGTAAGGGGCGAGAGGTGATATAGGCTTGATGCCCGTTTTTTGTCTTCTTGCCTGTTCAAATTTAAACATATCAATGGTTTGTTGGTAGTAAAGTTGGTATTCTCTGGCAATTTGATTCCACAGAAAATTATCGTCGATGCGCTTTAGGCAATTTTGTTGAAAATATTTCTTGCCGCATTTAAGAGCCTTTTCTAATTTTTGTGCCAAATCTTCTGCGTTTCCCGGAATTGCTAAATAGCCGGTTTTGTCTTCTTCTATTGTGAATTTAAGGCCTCCTGTTTTTGATGCGACAACCGGTGTACCGCAAGCCATTGCTTCCAGTGGAACGATTCCAAACGGCTCGTAATACGAAGGGACTACACAAACGTCTGCTGCGCTGTAGTAAATAGGAAGTTCTTTCTGGTCTACAAGACCAATGTAACTAATCTTATTTTCAATTTCTAATTTTTTGGCTAGCTTTTTCAGTTGATTAATATAACTAATGTTGCCGCCGACTATCAGAAGATGCATTTTAGTTCCTTTTTGGATTAGCTTGAAAGATTTAAAAAGGGTTTTTAAGCCTTTTCTTTCGTCTATTCTGCCTACAAACAGAAGAATTTTATGGTCTTTTTGTAAATTGAGAAGCTGGCGGGCTCTTTTTGTACTGGTGGGGTTAAAAAGTTTGGTATCCACGCCAAGGGGAATAATTGTCATATTGTTCCTTTCAATTTTGTACAATTTTTCCAGGGTAGCTTTTTCAACAGGGCTGGTTGCAATGATGTTTTTAACCCTTTTGGCGATTGCAAGTTCAGCCTCGATTCTTTTTTGTAGCGACATATCGGTGTTTTCGATTCCGAGATCGTTTAAGACATTTAACTTGGCAATTCCGTATGCGTGGTAAACGTAAACGTGTGGAAGTTTTAATTTTTTGGCAACTTCGATGCCTGCTATGCCCGCTATATAAAAATTAGAATGCACAATATCGTACTTTAAGTTTTGTGATGCAACGTACGAAGTTATCCCCTGATGAAAGCTGTGGGTGCGGTCTGTTGGAATTCTGATATAGCGCAGGTTTGGACCATCTTCTATTACCTGGTTACCACCCTGACCCTCCCAGAGAGTGTAAACATCTACCTGGATGTTACTTTTTACCAGTTCTGTTGCCAGGTTCTGGATATATATAGTCATGCCGCCAAATCTTTCGTAACCGATCTGGACGGTTGGGTCTGCGCTGTCTGCGATCATTAAAATTCTTGTCATGTTTTTCCCTTCAAAAAAAGAGACTCAAAGTGGCCTCCTTTTTAAAAAATATTTTGTGTAGAGTGTATTATAGACTTCTTTTTACCCTTTACAAGCTGGCAAATTGAGGCCCAGATTTTAACGTCTAGAGGTTTTTAGACAGGAATTTTTTGAGTGAATTTAAGTCTTTCTTGTTCGGATCGTAAAAGTATGTTTTGATTCCGACTGATTTTGCGCTTTTTAAAGCATCTTCATTATGTTCAAAATAAATAACATCGTCTTTGTCTAAACCGAAATGATTAAGTATCAGCTCGTAGTATTTAGGGTCTGATTTTTTTGGGTTTTGTGCTAAGGTGAAAACCTCGTATGGCATTTTATCCAAACCAAATTCAACGAATCGCTTGCCGCTTGCTCCTGTTAATAGAATTTTTTTGTTTGGGAAAGTTTCCAGCAGATCGTACATTTCCTTATAAATACTTCCATCTGCCAGGATAAAAGCATATATGGCGTCAACCAAAATCGTTTTCATTGGCGGAGGAGAGAGGATGTGCGGCTTCGCCGCGAATAGTGCCTTTCAGTTGCACTATTTACGAACCCTCTGCTCAACTGCGGAGGAGGTGAGATTCGAACTCACGTGGGCTTGCGCCCCAACCGTTTTCGAGACGGTGCCCGTATGACCACTTGGGTACTCCTCCAGTTATGTGCGCTCGGCGAGACTCGAACTCGCAATCTTTCGCTCCGCAAGCGAATGCTTTATCCATTAAGCTACGAGCGCAAAATGCAACACAAATTATATCCCATTTTAAGTTTACGAAAAAATAGGCGGAGCCTTTCTGTGAATAAGCTCTCTTTTTCTGTTAAAATCTGTTTTGAAATGTCGATCAAGAGAGTTTTTAGTGCTGGTGGAATAGTTATTAAAACAGAAGGCGGTAAACCTTTAGTTTTGGTAACTCAACATTCTGGTCATAAGGGTTGGGAATTTCCTAAAGGACATTTAGAGAAAGGTGAATCCAGCGAGCAAGCAGCTGTTCGCGAAGTAGAAGAAGAGGCGGGGGTAAAGGCTAAAGTTTTAGAAAAGGTCGACAAAATCGAGTACTTTTATTACGAAGAAGGCGAAAAGGTTTTAAAGACAGTTGTTTATTTTTTAATGGAGTATGTCGGAGAAGGGGAAGCGACGACGGCATTTGAGGTATCTGATATGGGTTGGTTTGGTGTTGATGAGGTTGAAGAAAAACTGACCTTTAAAGATTCAAAAGAGCTTTGGAAAAAAGTAAAAGATAAGATTGATTAAGCTGTGTGTCCGGTATTTGAAGGTTTCAACACCGATTGTACTTCATCTATAAGTTTAATTGCTTTTTCGGGATCTCGAGGCACAAGAACTTCTCCGAGTAAATTTAGCATACGTACAGCCTGTGCACTTGCGAGTTGTTTTGCAAGGTTTGTTCTTTGATCTTCGTCCATTGCAAGAACCTGCTGGCCAATAGTACCTTCTCCGGGGAAAAATCTTTTAAATCCTCTACCCGGGTGAAAACTCAACAGTACCATTGCTTTATCCTGATCACTTAGTTCACTTAGAGGGGTAAATCGGGAATCTCGTCTGTCGGCACTCATAAGGCTTATAGTATACGATGGAACCTAATAGAAGTCAAATTAGAATATAATATAGCGTGTTTGGAGAGGTCGCATAGTGGACTAGTGCGCAAACCTGGAAAGTTTGTATACCCGTAAGGGTATCGAGGGTTCGAATCCCTCCCTCTCCGCAGTAGTGTATAATTAACTTTGGTGCGGGTATAATCGACGCGGTATGGACCAAGTAGACGAGATAAAGAGCAAAGTAGATATTGTAGAAGTTATTTCTTCATATATTCCTCTAAAGCGAGCAGGCAGAAATTTTTCAGGTTTGTGTCCTTTTCATGGCGAAAAAACGCCATCTTTTATGGTTTCGCCGGAACGGCAGGCGTTTAAATGTTTTGGGTGCGCAGAAGGCGGCGATGTTTTTACTTTTCTGGAAAAGATCGAGGGATGGGATTTTCGGGAGACTTTAGAAGAACTTGCCAAACGGGCAGGTGTAAAACTTGTTGATTTTAAACCCAGTGGAGCTTCGCGTGATAAAGAAAAGTTAATTGAGATTAATAAACTTGCCGCAAAATTTTACAATTACATTCTTACTGGCCACAAACTTGGAGAGCCAGGGAGGGCTTATCTAAAAGGTAGGGGGATAAATGAGGATTTGTGGGAAAAATTTGGACTTGGCTATGCACCAAACAGCTGGGAGAATGTCTCTAAATTTCTCGCCAAAAAAGGTTACTCGATGCCGGATATTTCAACTGCGGGGCTTTCCGTAAGCAGGCAAACGAGA
>DATIHT010000059.1:0-2932 GCA_035480415.1 Saccharimonadales bacterium (SeqCode)
GGCATACAGCCAGTTAAAAAGGACTGTCCTTGTGTTTCCTATGTGCGGGATGCCTGTTGGTGACGGCGCTATTCTAACTCTTACTTTTGACATGCTAAAATTGTAGCATCATGTCAACACTAACCCAAGCAGCTCTGGTTTCTAAAAAAGCTTTCTTTTGGACCTTGATTATTTTTGCAATAGTTATTGCCGTTTTAGTTTTTTTGGGTATCGGCAAGAGCATTAAGCAAACTTTATTCCCTCCGGCGCCTACACCCGCCCTTGTTGCTTTTGGAAAATTACCAAAAGTTGATTTGTCTGGCGGTTTTGTGGCTCCTGCTTCTACTTATGAAGCTCAAACTATTTCCGGCAATTTTTCTGTTAACTCGACGAGTGCTAAGGTATTTAAAATATTCTCCCCCACACCATCTTTTTCCGATACGGCAAATTTGAGGGCGAAGGTAGAAGCACTCGGTTTTGACTGGGCTCCAACTACAACTGCAGACGGTAGTTTTAAATTTACAAAACAAGGTAAGAGCTTAACAATAAATCAGTATGGTAATAACTTCACACTGGAAACAGACTATGCGGCAAACTCCAGCATTCTTTCTTCCAACCCGGGCGACGTTAAGGCTGCTATAGATACTGCATATGCATTTTTTTCCAGCTCCGGTCTGGATTTGGAGAATTATCCAAAAGATAAAATAGAAACCAGGACTCTAAAAATTGATGGCAGCACTCTTTCTGCTACCACTTCAACTTCCGGAGCAAACCTGGTAGAAGTGACTTTGAATTACGGTGATTTAGACAAACTCCCTGTTATTTGGGCAAAGAAAAATCCTGGAGGTATTTACGCTTTGGTGTGGCAGGGACAGGTAGTATTTGCAAAAGTTGTAAGAGTGCCAATTTTAAAAAATGAATTTTCGACCTATACTCTAAGGCCAGTAACATCCGCCTATGAAGACCTAAAAAACGGTTTGGGATTTTTTAACACACCATTAAATTCCGGCAATAATGTCGTTTTGAATGCAAGTTTGGGTTACGTGATTGGTGATAAGACAGGAGATTATTTGCAACCGGTTTATATTTTTAAATTGGCAAACGGGGTTTTGGGCTATGTAAGTGCTGTTGATAATTCGTGGATTAGTACAACTTCCGGCAAGTAACTAATTCTGGGCCTGCCATTGGTGGTTTGCATAGACCCACTCGATTAAGGATTTAGAATCTAAAAATCTATTCTGAGACCCTAAAACCACGGTAACTACTGTATTATTGTTTCTGGTAGTTTTTGTTATTAATACCTGGAGCGATCCTGGAGTTTCCCCTGTTTTTATGCCTTCTATCCCGTCGACAATTCCAAGAAGTTTGTTAACGTTTTCCAAATAATAAGTTTTGTTGCCGGAAACATCTGTGACCACTGTACTTTTTGTTGCAACTACTTTGGCAATTAGCGGGTTTGCGACTGCTACTCTTGCCAGTTGGGCCAAATCTTCTGCTGTTGAAAACTCTTGAGGGTCATCGTAACCCTGAGGGTTTGCAAAGTTGGTGTTTTTCATATTTAAATTTGCTGCTTTTTGATTCATAAGCTTAATGAATTCTTCCGTTGATTTTGCACATGAGTAAGAAAGCGCATACGCAGCATCATTGCCTGAATTGATAAGCATGCCATATATTGCAGATTCTACTGTTATTACATCACCAGTTGCCAAACCCATTTGATTTGGTTCTTTGTCGACCATATTTATGGTTATGTGCTGGTCCGATGTGCAATTTTCTAAGGCAACGAGTGCAGTCATTAACTTTGTTGTGGATGCCGGTAAGAGATGACGTGTTGGCTCTTTTTGATACAGGATTGCACCTGTTTTTGCATCGATTGCAACGGCAGAAAGCGCTGAGATTTCCGGCGGTAGCTGGGCATTTTCAATTACTGTGGGCTTTGGAAAAATTGGCGGTTTTAATTCTGAAATATTGGAAATTTTCTTGATTATCGGGCTTTTTGGACTTGTGGCAACAGCAATTATTGCGGCAAAGACACACACAACTAAAATGGCGACTGCGTATCTGGCAATTTTCTTCACGCGATTTTAAGTTTTAATTCTTTAAGTGTTTTGGGGTCTGCTGCAGAAGGCGCATCCATAACGGCTGTAGTTCCCGAGCCTGTCATTGGGAAAGCAATTACTTCTCTTATGCTTGCCTCGCCGGCTAGGATTGCGACAAATCTGTCCAAACCCATGGCAATGCCGCCATGGACCGGTGCGCCAAATTCATATGCTTTTAGTAAATGTCCGAACTCTTCGTCTATTCTCTTTTCGGAATATCCCATTACTTTAAAAATCTGCCTTTGAATCTTAGGATCGTTAATTCGGATACTACCTCCGCCTACTTCTTCACCGTTTAGCACTAAATCGTATTGGTAGGAACCAAGTTTGTCGAGATCTTTTTCTTCCATAAGATTTTTAACGTCTTCTTCTTTTGGCGAGCAGAAAGGGTTATGTGTGAAAGTATATTTTTTCTCGCTTTTGTCGTACTCGAGAAGAGGAAAATCTACAACCCATGAAAAGGCTAATAAATCTTTATCCTTTTTGTCTTCTCCTTCGCGCATGTCGAATTTATCAGCTCCATACTTTTTCATCGCTTCATCGTATTTAATTACCGGAAACGGATCTTTTTGAATTTTTTTGCCAAGTTGTTTGGCAATGTGTTTATACATGCGTTCAATAAGATCCATTATTTCCTCTCTTTTTGTAAATGCCATTTCTATATCTATTTGAGTATGTTCAAATTGGCGGTCGGCACGAAGATCTTCGTCTCGAAAAGCTCTTGCAAATTGATAGTACTTTTCGAACCCTGCGAGCATTAAAAGCTGCTTATATTGCTGGGGTGATTGGGTGAGTGCGTAAAAATTTCCTGCATGGAGTCTTGATGGAACTAAGAAATCTCTTGATCCTTCCGG
>DATIHT010000060.1:0-1953 GCA_035480415.1 Saccharimonadales bacterium (SeqCode)
GCAAAACGAACAATCACATCTTTAGACGGACAGAACTTCATGCTAAATGTACAGTGTGTGCCAACGTCGAAAATATGGTGTCTTTTCGGGCTTTTTTGTTCTACAGAAAAGCATTCGTAAAGCTCTGGCAAGATAATCTCAAGAATCCCGGAATCTTTGGCAAGAAAAATTCCCGCGTCTGCATTCTCGGACATGATAATTTTAAAAAGTTCTTCTCTGATTCGCTCGCCGGAAATTTTAGAAATTAACTTTGCGTTTTTCTTTATCGCTTCCAGGGTTTTTTCCTCAACAGAAAAACCAAGTGTCGTTGCAAAGCGAATAGCCCTAAGCATTCTCAGCGCGTCTTCGCCAAACCGCTCGTTTGCATCACCGACTGTCCGAACGGTCTTCTTATCAAAATCCTTTTGTCCACTATAAGGATCAACAGTTTCGGAAAGTTCACCCTCAGCATATCGAAGAGCAATGGCATTTATTGTGAAATCACGACGGGAAAGGTCTTCTTCTAAGCTTTTTCCCCATTTAACTTCATCAGGATGGCGGCTATCAGTATATCCGGCCTCTGTTCTATAAGTGGTAACTTCTACTTTATTTTTGTTAAGCGTAATCCCGACAGTACCAAAATTGTTATTATAAAAAGATTTTTTAAAAAGCTTTTGAATTTCTTCGGGATTGGCGTTTGTAGTTAAATCCCAATCTGTTGGTTTTCCTCCAGAAAGTAGATCGCGCACGGCACCCCCTACAATAGCAACTTCAAATCCGGCCTTAGAAATTTTATCCAGTGTTAATTTAATATCAGAATCGAGCTTCATATCGTATATATTATGCAACATGTTCTGCTAGAATGTCTCTTGTGAACAAATATGTTTGGAAGGTTAAAACGAGGTCGACCCCAACAAAAAAAGGAAAATGGCTCCTAAATCTCCTGGCTCAAAATAGAGGGCTCGACACAGCTGCAAAATTAAAAGAATTCCTAAACCCAAGCCTGGACCAAATTCTAAAGGTCATCCCGACAGATATGCCAAAGGCCAAAAAGAGGGTAATTGAAGCAATTAAAAACAAAGAGAAAATTGTGGTATACGCCGACTACGATGCAGACGGTCTGTGCGCAACGGCAATAATGTGGGAGGTGCTAAATGATTTGGGTGCAGATGTTATGCCGTACGTTCCCCACAGAATCAAGGAAGGTTATGGTATGTCCAAAGGCGCAATCTCAGAGCTTGCACAAAAGGGAGTCAGCTTAATAATAACCGTTGATCAAGGTGTAACCGCGGTGGAGCAGACAGAACACGCAAAAAAACTTGGCATAGACGTAATCATCACAGACCATCACGTACTACCGGCAAAAATTCCACAACCTATTGCTATGGTTCATTCAACAGATCTATGCGGAGCAGGAGTCTCGTGGAGATTTTGTTGGGAAATTGCCAAAGAGCTGGATGAATCGTACATGGAAAAATTAACGGACAAACTTGAGCTTGCCGCACTTGCGACAATTGCCGATCTTGTTCCCTTGGTTGGCGGTAACAGATCCATAGTAAAACTGGGTCTGGAAAAGTTGGCAAAGACAAAAAGACCAGGTCTTTTGGCTTTAATGCGTGCAGCAAAACTTAACGGTACAATCGGCACTTACGAAATTGGTCATATTTTGGCACCCAGAATCAATGCCATGGGAAGAATAGAACATGGCTTGGATTCTCTTAGATTAATTTGCGCCAAGAGCCAAAAACAGGCAGACCAGCTTGCAGACTTGCTCACCAAAACAAATGTAAAAAGACAAGATTTAACATCAAAAGCAGTAGATGCCGCCTTAAAAATGGTACAAGAGAATATTCTTATTGGAATAGTTTCTCACGAAGACTGGCATGAAGGTGTCATTGGTTTGGTAGCCTCTCGTCTTGTTGAAGCTCATCACCGGCCGATGATTGCAATATCAAGAGGCGTTGAATTTTCCAA
>DATIHT010000061.1:0-15147 GCA_035480415.1 Saccharimonadales bacterium (SeqCode)
AAACTCCCACAAAAACACGCACAATATCTTCGGAAACCTCCAGGAGACCGTTTTCTATTGGAAACTCAAACTTCTTACCGGCAAGATCGAAAATCGTTATTTTTTCCTTCACCAAACTGATAAAATTTTCGTGCCTGGGCAGAATATCAAAAGGCCCCACAGAATTTTTAGAAGAAACCGACCTTGCGCTACCCTGATAAAACACCTTGGCAGAAGAAGCAACGGAAACGTCAAGCTCGAGTTTGCCACTTGGTTTGGGAGAAATAGTTGTAGGCTGAGGTACGTTAGTTGCCATGGATATTTTGGGACGTATAAGTCGTATATGTCATATAGGTCAAAATGGGACGTATCACTTTCCCAACTCTGCCAGGTTCCCGATTCCGGCAAGCTTGGCGTCGTCGACCAGATCTAACTTGCCGGTTACGATTTCCCAAACATCACGGACTACATCTTCGCGTTTAACATATTTTCCCCGCTTACCCGTAAATTCCTGAATTACAAAAAAGTTTTGGGACATATAATTTGTAAGTTTTTTGGCACGATGGTAAACAATCCTGTTTTCGTTAGAAAGCTCGCCTTCTCCAACTATGGAAACGATTCTTTCCAAATCTGCCGATTGTTTAAGCAACTTTTGTGCCTCGATTATCGTATCGTAGTGAAATTTACCAACAACAGCAGGGTCTATAACAGCAGAAGTTGAAGCCAAAAGATCCACAGCCGGATACCTGCCACCTTCGGCAACTGCACGCGACAAAACCACGATAGAATCCAGATACGGAAACGCACTTTGGACTGCTTTGTCGGAAGTGTCATCGGAAGGCAAATAAATAGCCTCGACGCAAGTGATTGCACCCTTTTTTGTAGAAGCGATTCTTTCCTGAAAAGAAGCCATTTCCGAATCCAAAGTTGCCTGATAGCCGTCTTCGGAAGGTATCATGTTCATCTGCGTAGAAAGCTCGTTACCTGCCTGCACAAACCTGTACAAGTTGTCCACGAAAAACAAAACGTCAACACCAAGTTCGTCGCGGAAATATTCGGCCATGGTAACTGCACTAAACCCAACCCTAAACCTAACCGCTGCGTTTTCGTTCATCTGACCAAAAACCAGTGACACTTTGTCCAAAACTTTGTTGAATTCCAAAAGATCGTAAAGTTCTTTTCCCTCACGAATACGCTCTCCAATACCGGAAAACACCGAAAGTCCTTTATGGAAAGAGGCAATATTGTGGATGAGTTCTGTTAAAAGTACGCTTTTGCCAATTCCGGCGCCGCCTATAAAACCTATTTTGCCG
Organism: Saccharimonadales bacterium (SeqCode); assembly: GCA_035480415.1. Classification (GTDB taxonomy): domain Bacteria; phylum Patescibacteriota; class Microgenomatia; order Curtissbacterales; family GWA2-41-24; genus DATIHT01. The sequence goes on from DATIHT010000061.1 coordinate 1,293, forward strand.
CCGCGGGTTACCGGCGCAAAGAAATCCAAAGCTTTAATGCCGGTTTCGAAAATTATTTTTCTGCTGGTAACCTGGCCAATATCCGGACTTTCCGAATAGATTGGCTTACTAAGCTTTGCGTTAATCGGGCCTTTTTTGTCTACAGGCTGGCCAAAAACATTCATAATTCTCCCCAGAGTCTCCCGGCCAACCGGAACCATAATAGGTGCACCGGTATCAACTACCTGTGCGCCGCGAAACAATTTAAAAGTTGGCGTCATTACAAAACAGATCAAGTTACCAGCAGCAGAAACAGAAATAACTTCCATAACAATTTGCTCATCATCAACCAGGGCAAGAATATTGTGTAAATCCGGCTTAACATCTAAAAATTCAACTTCGCAAACCTGACCGTTTACAGAAAGGACGGTACCCATAGTTTTTGGAGGCTCAAAATCGAACAGTTGTTTATCTGTTGAAGCACCTTCTTGTTTTTTAATAGGTCTTATTGGTCTTATAGGTCCCATAGGTCTTATTTTCCTTCCCATAATGAAACTCCTGAGAATGAGTTTAGCATCTTCTTATTTGAGGCTCTCCTTCCTGCAATTACGGCAGCAAGCGCGTTTTGTTTAATATATTTTTCGATAGTTTGTGTGGCCTCATCCATGACCGTCAGCCTGGAAGAATACTTTGCAAGCATGGATTCCAGTTGTTTTTGCTTAAAAAGAATACCAATAATCTGGCCTTCGAAATAAGTCATAACTTCTTTGGCGCTGGGCTCAAACATATATCTTTTCTTGCCTGCAAGCGATTCTTCGGCTGTAATACCACCCGAAATATCTTCAATCTGAGGGACCTGCACTAAAACACTTTGGAACCTGGGGTAAACTAAAAAAACTTTTTCATATTTGGTAACAAGATCCACAATCGGCTTGATCTCGGAATCTTTCACTTCAAAATCTTCAAGAGGAAAATACGAAAAATCGAACCTTGGCCTGGCACCTGCTGCCAGATATCTGCCAATTGTGCCGCAAACCACTTTATCGCAATCAACTTTGTTTATAAGCTGCAAAAAAACTTTGTAAGTCTGAAAAATTACGCCACCAAGAAGGCTGTGATTACCCGAAATTAAGACCACTGCCGTTTTTTGGTTTTTATGAATATAGTCAATCTCCTTTTGCCTTTCCTTCTTGTTGGGAATTGCCAAAACCTGAGCCAAATACGCTGCCTTTGCAAGTTTGTAAATTTCCTCAACACCCGAAAGAAATTCGCGCGTCGAAAGAACTGCGGCTCTAATTTCCTGCATTTTGGCAACCGCAACATCTTCGTACGTCTGGGTCATCTCCTTCATAGAAAGAAGATCTTCCCTGTCTTTTTCTAGTTCTTTTTTAGCCTGCATACAAATTAATTTTTAATTTACAATTTACAATTTTTAATGAATTTGGTCTCGTTTTCTTACGAAAAGCAATGATTTAATTTTTAAAAGTTTAGTAAATTGAAAATTGAGATTTGAATGAAAATTTAAACTTTAGTTCTTGTGAAACATTAATTTAAAATTTAAAATTACTTTTGTGCCGCCTCCACCGGCTTTGTTTGTGCTTGTTGCGGCTGTGCAATTGGAGCAACAGGCACGGGTATTTCTATTCCACAAATCTTTGCAACTTCCGGTGCTTTTTCTCCAACTGTTTTTACAAACTTAGTAAAAAGAGCACTATCTATAGATTTAGAAACGTCTGCAAGCAAATTTTTCATCTTACCGGAATCATATGCTTTCATAATTTTTTCCTTATGCTCAGCAATTTCAACAGGCGTAGAATTGTTCCAAAATCCTGTAGTTAATAATTGGACCAAAAGGAGTTGAATAACCCTTGGAACCAAGACATCGTTACCCTGGTCAAAAACCGCATTTAGTCGTTCACCCGCAACAATATCCCGCCTTGTTGCCTCTAAAAGTTCGACTCCAAACTTGGCAACCGAAACCGCCTTTGTGTAGGCAAACATAACCTCACGCACCTTTTCCGCAAGTTCACGCTCTATTGTGTTTTGAGTTTGCTTACCAACCCTGGTTACCGATATTCCAATATTCACAGCCGGCCTTAAACCTTCCTGGAATTTATTGGTGTCAAAAAATATATGGCCGTCTGTCATCGACATCAGATTCGTTTGAATATAACCAGTAAAATCCGAGCCGATTGTCTCAACAACAGGCAAACAGGTAATACTACCTGTATTGCCTTTTATTTTTAAGGTAAGTGTCTCCCCTTCTTTTCCTTTCGTACTTTTTGAACTTTCCGTACCTTCCACCAAAAATCTGCCGGCTCTTTCCAATAAATGCGAGTGCATGTAGAAAATATCGCCGGGATAGCCATCACGGCCGGGCATTCTGCGCGAAAGAATCGAAAGTTCACGATAGTACTTTGCGTGCCGGGATATTTCGTCCATAACCACCAAAACATCCAAACCCTGGGTTTTAAGAAATTCGGCATAAGACATTGCACAAAATGGCGCCATATAAATAAGACTGCTAGGGGTAGAAGATGGTGCTGCAATAATTATGGTTTTTGAAAGTGCTCCAAGTTTTGCCAGTTTTTCAGCAGCAGACGCAAGATCACTTTTTTTCTTTCCGATGGCAACATAAATACACGCACTGCCAAGTTGCACTTGCCTTGCAATTGCCTGCAGCAAAAAACTAGTTTTCCCCGTTTTCTGATCCCCTATTATCAGTTGTCTCTGACCCTTACCTATAGGTATCAAAAGGTCTATTAATGTAACACCTGTTTCCAGATTTTCGTCTATTCGCACCCTGTCTATAATGTCCGGGGCAGGAGCTTCCAGATTCATTTTTATAGACTTTTTAAAATCCCCCCTGCCGTCAACAGGATCGCCAAAAACATCTACAGTTCTGCCAAGTGCATCCATAGAAACTGTGGCCATCAAAGTCTCGTTGGACCTGGCAACCATCATACCTGCGTTGACTGCAACATTTGATAAGAGAAGAATTTCTGTAGAATCTTCACCAACCGAATAAACCAAACCTATCGTGTCGTTTTCAAAAATTACTTTTTCCCAAATTTTGGCACCCGCCAAACCCGAGCAGTAAACTATAACCCCGCGTGAACCGGTAACATTTCCAACTTCACCAACAGATTTTAGATAATCTTCAAAGGCAGACATTGTATAAACAAGATACGGAAACTTTTGACTTTTTACAAGCCATACACAATACTAGATATTAAACCTATCAACTATAAACTAATAACTACCGACTAACATGGCCGAAGACTTATTTCAAAAAACTCTAACTGCACTCATCCAAAACCAGATTAAAACTGCAGGGAAAGATGCAACTCTTGCCAAAATCCAAAAAATAAAAGGCTTGCAGATCAAAATGGACGGTAGCGTTGAGGCACTAACCGGCAATGTCGACGAGGTTTTAAAAGAAGTACTGGAAGCTTTTACAGATGCAGGTAGCAAAACAACCGCAGAAGCAGTAATCCAGGCCAAACAGGTCCAGGCAGAAGAATTAAAACAAAAGGTAGAAATTGGCTGGCAGGAAGTTTCCAGGGAAAAAGCCCAGTTAACATCGGCACTCGAATTTCTACCTATGGCTTTTATCACAACAGACGCCAATCTAAAAGTTACCTATCAAAACCCGGCAACTGCAAGAGTACTTGGGTTAAATAACCAAAACGGCTGGAACATCGAGCAAATTCAGGAATACCTAACAAACGGCTACATGATAAAAGTAGAATGCGAAAAATGTGCCAAAGTTGGGCTTGCGCTGCCCCCAACAGATGTGGATTTTAAACACAAACGCCTGCGTATTTTCATCTCCCCCATAAAAACCTTTACTAAAACACTAGACGTAACGGGTTTTGCGATATTGATAGAGGAACTCAAATAATTTTTAATTTACAATTTACAATTTTTAATGAATTTTTAATGAATTAATTTTCAAAAGTTTAATAAATTGAAAATTGAGATTTGAATGAAAATTTAAACTTTAGTTGTTGTGAAACATTAATTTAAAATTGAAAATTTGAAGGTCTATCCTATGTACTTCTTCACAGTCTCCAGAAGAATCCCAGGGTCGATATCCGATTTTACCAAAGTCTCGATAGCACCAAGCTGAGCTGCTTCTTCTATAACCGGGTCGTGAGAAAGGTTGGTTAAAACTACAACCGGACCGTTCTTAACATCCGGCGGCTGTTTTTTAAGCTCGCGTAAAATACCCAAGCCGTCTAATTTAGGAAGCATAATATCCAAAAGTACCAGGGCATAACCGCCTTCTCTGGCCATTGCCAAGCCCTGCATACCATCAACAGCAGACTGAACGTCGTACCCCGCAGAAAGAAGTGCTTCTTCGTAAGCTTCTCTAACTAACTGGTCGTCTTCTACAAATAAAATTTTTGATTTCATAATAAATGTTTCAAATGTACCAAACGTTTCAAAAGTATCAAATGCAAACAATCCCTTTTGAAACTTTTGAGGCTTTTGTTACTTTTGCTGCTTCTCATGTTATCACATCAACAATCTTGTCTTCTCCAACTCCTTGGTATTTGCATTCTCCGTTGGTGCGTTTGCTTCTACTTGTCTGGCAAGTTCTGTACCAACAATTGGCAGGCTAAAGAAAAAAGTAGAACCTTTCCCAAGCCCCGGAGATTCTGCCCAAACACGACCTTTATGAAGAGCAATTAGGGATTTGGTGATAAAAAGGCCCAAACCGGTTCCCGCAGATTCGGCAATAGCCACATAAGAATTTTCCAGCCTGCCGAACTTTTTAAACAAACGCTGCATATCCTCATGGGCAATTCCCCGACCGGTGTCCGAAATCGAAGTAATTACGGTATCTCCTTCTTGCTTAAAGTTGATACCAATTGTGCCGCCTTTTTCTGTAAACTTGAGAGAGTTACCAACTATATTTATAAATACTTCGCGAACTTTGTCCCTATCGCACAAAACTTTCTGTACTTCACCTTTGGAAACTGTTAATTTAATACCACGCTCTTGCGCTTTTGGTACAAGCTCTTCGTAAACTTCCAGGCCAAGATCGACAAGATCGACATCAGAAAGCCTCAGTGCGATTCTGCCGCCTTCGATTCTGGAAATGTTAAGCATATCGTTTACCAAACTTATCAAGCGTTCTGTAGACAAATACGCCCTGTCCAGATATCTCTTAAGGTCTGGGTTAAGGTTTTCCTTCTGACGGTTTAATGCCATCCACAAGAAACTTTTTATGGCAGTCATCGGTGTGCGCAGTTCGTGAGATGCAACCGAAACGAAATCGTCTTTTAATTTATCCACATAGTGCAGCTTGGCGTTCATTTTATAGACTTCCTGGGTAATTGCAGATAAAGATTTTTGAGTAGCCTGCAACCTGTATGTAAATGCCAGAAGATTTGTAAAAACTTCCAAAAATGCCAGCTCGTCTTCTGTGATTTCTGCCTGTAATCTTGGACAGGCAAGCACAATTACGCCAGCTAGGTGTCCGGAGACAAATACCGGAGACAAAACAACAGCTTTGATTAGCGCAAAATCTTTGTAAATGGGATCTATAAACCGCTTAATATCTTCAGAAACCACGATCTTATTACCCTCCAGCTGAACCTGAACACCGTCTTCTATTATGTGCTGGGGCAAAATGGCTTCGGATTGCTGGTTATATTCGTCTGGCCTAATTAAAGTTTGCTTGTCGTAAAAAGAAGATTTGGAAAGTTTGAGGTTAAGATCCAAAAAAATAGCGCTGATGAAAATATAAGGAATCCCGGTTTCGCCAAGTTCGGAAAACGTTTCGCGGAACAGGACATCCATCAAAAGGCTATTGTCCTCGCAATCCAAAACTACCTGTTGCAGCTTTAAAAATACGGCTTGCTTAATATCCTTAGGCGACATAAAAAACCTCCCCTGTCATGCTGAGCGTGGCGAAGAATCTACCTCTCATCAGTTACTTTTTAGAATATCGGGAATATCGGCAGGCTGGAGTTTGTCTCGAACAGAATCGATTGCTTCGCGGCAAACCTCGACCGAGGCCTTGCCGAAGAATTTTTCGTACTGGGATACTAAGTGTTCCAAAACTTCTTTACCATTTCCAGAAACTTTTACATCGTCGGAATTTGTAAGAGTAAGGCCAGAAACTTTTTTTGCCTGGTCCAACGCAAGAGGACCTATTACGGCCTGTTGTTCTTTTATTATCTTACTTACTGCTTGCGCAATAGGATCCATTGTTTTAGGGCTATTATTAGTCAGCCTTTAACTTTGAACAGAATCCCAAAACTCCAAAAGTTATCAAAAATAGACCAACTGTGAGCATCAAATCGCCCCAGTCTGCGTTGTAGTAGGTTCCAATTGTTGTTGTATAAGAAAAAACTGCATCCGCAAAAGTCATTACAGCAAGACCGGCAAGAATCGAAAGAATATCCAAAAGATACTTACCACCAAAATACTTAAAAGAAAGACCGGAAACAATTACAGAAATCACAAGGCCAATAAAGTCACCAACTGGGTAAACTATATCAAAAATACTTTTGAGTTTTGGATCATCCGGAGTAATCAAAACACCCTGACGAGCAACAACAACCAACAACCAGTAACAAAAAGCCAAAAGCACAAAAGGAGTAATCACGACAAATATCTTTGCAAATGGATTCCTAAGACCATATTTGGCACCTGTCGCCTTCGACAAGAAGATGGCACCAAGTCCATAGAAAAATATACTTGGGGCAAAGCCGACATCCGCCCAAGAAGGATAAGGCGCAGCCACACCTTGGAAGAAATTGTAATATGACCAGATTGTTTCACCAAAGCCCCACAAAAATAAACCGAGGCCAATGAAAAAAACGGCTCTGCCAACAGCACTGCCAAAAGTTCCCCACTGTCTCGAATTAACAACGGCAACAAGGCCTCCCAGCAGAGGAATTAATCCAAATAAAAACGAATAAAGAAAGTTAAGATTACCTTCCTGAATACCACTAAAAAACAAATATGACCAAAAGGCAAAAAGAAATAATAAAAAAGCTACAGTAAGCTTCTGGTAAATATTTACCGTCATACCTCTAGAATGCAATCAATTCACCCCTGTTGTCAAATTAAAAAAATTGACTCAGAAAAAACTCTGTCATATAATTTCACCCTTATGGCTGAAAAAATAGGTCCGTGGGGGAAAGTAGTCTTATTAGGAGGAGCTGTAGCTGTTTGGGCAAGTGGCATAGGTTTTTCCACCTATAAAAGTATCGAGGCCGGCAATAATATAGACAATGATCCCACACTAGCAACTCAGGAATTGCTATATAGCGCAAGTGGAGATCTCACATTTCACAAGTCTCGTGGAGGAACCATTGGACCTAACAAACCCCAAGCAGAATCTGCACTTTCAGAAAGCCTAGGCACAGTAACTGACCAAGAAGCAATTAAGACAATACTGAAAACTCTAAATCAGTTGAAAACCAAACCAAATTCGGATGAAGCTTCCGATTTTGAACAAGAAAGACAACAAATCGAAGAGTTGAGAAACAAACTACCAGGCAAACAAGAATATCTCGGTGAGTTTGGCAAGACTCAAGGGTATGGTAGCTTAGCTTTCGGACTAGGCGTGGGAGTACCTAGTATAGCTCTTGTCGGATTTGCATTGAGACACCGCCCAAAAGATGAAGCTGAAACTGAACCTATTCCAACCCAATAGATACATTTAGACAAGGTAAACCTTCGGCTTTGGAAAACCGTTAAACTCCATCGAAGTTGAAAGAGAATATGCCCCGACATCATGAATAATAAGTTTATCCCCGACTTCTATATCGGATGTTAAAAGCACCTCTTTGGTAACAATATCGGGTGAATCTCCGGTTGGTCCCGCAATTGCAAACATAGACTCACCGGCATCAGTTGCAGGCCTCATAGAAGTAATTAAATATCTTGTAGAACCTTGATAAGCCATAGTTTCAAAAAAAGCATTGTAAACACCTGCGTCCAAAAATAACCACGCTGTTCCCATTCGCTCTACTCTAGCAATAACAGTTGCAACACAAACGGCAGTATTGGCAATAATTCCCCTACCTGGTTCCAAAATCAAATTCATTTGGTAAGGAAGTTTTTCGTACTCCTTAACGGTAACCTTCGCAATATCTTTTAAAGTCGGTGCATTTTCCGAAGATATATATCTACATGGATAGCCTCCGCCAATATTTAAAACATCGAGTTTAATCCCTATATCAAATAGGTCCTGGATTATCGATCTAAGGCTTGAGATCTCCTCTGCCCATGCATTAACATCCGAAGCCTGAGAACCAACATGGAAACTAATTCCGTATGGATGCAAACCCAATGCCTTTGCGCGAACCAAAAGCGGGATGATGCTCGCTTGGTCTGTTCCAAATTTGCTGGAAAATTTAAAAACACTGCCTGCGTCGTTAGCAATTGTTCTCACGTAAACTTTTGCGCCCGGTGCGGCAGAAGCAATTTTTTCCAGCTCGGGGAATGAATCAAAAGCAAATCTATCTACACCATATTTAACGAATTCTTTTATATGGTCAACCGGCTTAACCGATGTTCCATAAACAATCCTATCGGAAGGGATCTTAAAAGGCTTTAGCATTTCCAACTCATATTTTGAGGCAACTTCAAAACCTGCACCCTCGTCTGCCAAAAGTTTTAATACTTCCGGTTCTGAATTTGCCTTCATTGCAAAATGTACAATCGAATTTGGAAATAGACGCTTAAATTCTTTATAGTTGGCAAGAATCTTCTTCCTGCTGAATAAAAAGTACGGGGTTTTGTATTCTAAAGTTTCTAAAAAATTGGGGTCAAACGGGTCGTCGCTGGAACGCAGTACCTTTTTTATCTTAGCGGCAGCTTTTTTTATCATTTGTTAAGAACAGAAAGAGCAATAATGCCAAAAATAATGACCAAAGTTCCAATGGTCTGATCTAAGTTTACTCTTTCTTTCAAAAAAATTCTCGCAAGCAAAATTGTAGGCAGAGAAAAAGCACCGCTAATCAAGGCAACAATGCTAACTAAAGATGTGGCGCTATAGCCAAGGCTTATTGCCAGATATGCAATTACTTCGCCAAAACCGATTAATATCAAAAATTTCCACAGATCAGACTTAACTGCGCCTATTTTTACTTTCATTAATTTCGAAAAAACAAAAGCGGCAATTGTCATAAATAAGTACATAAAAAGCGCATAAGAAACCCAATCTTGTCTGGCAATAAACTTAGACCATCCAAGCGTCCAAAAAGAAGCAAGAACTGTAGCTATACCTACTTCTTTAAGACCAGGAATGTTGTCCAGTTTCAAACGGAGTGAAAACAAAGCCTTTGTATCAAGACTAATTAGCATTATGCCCAAAAAAATTACACCAAGTGGGAAAAACTTTGCAAAACCTCCGCTTTCCCCTAAAAATAATATCGAAATTAAAGCGACAACACCCGTAAACGAAGCAAAAACCGGGTTCAAAACCGCAAGTTGACCCTTACCAAATCCTTCATACACTAACCAGTAAACGATCATCTGTAAAACACCAAAAAATATAAGCCCTACCCACTGAGGTGGGCTGCTTGGAAAATGAAAAGCCTTATGGAAAAAAACTAATTGAGATATGGCAATAAGAATAAGAATGTAAGTACCAAAAAAATGAGCCCAAACCAAGCTAACAATCGAACCAACTCTGTCTACAGTTTTTTTGGCAAAAAAGTCTGCAGAACCCCAACCAATCATCCCGCCGATACCCGCAAGGACTGCAACTAATAATTCTCTCTGCATCTAGTTAATAGTATAAGAAAAACGAAGCTGATATCAAACTTGCGCTTTGTGAGCTACCAAAACGAGGCTGGAAATGGCACTGCCTATAGAAAAATCTTTGTAGTGATTATTACAAACTAAAATAATTCCTCCGACTATATTAGGGTCTACTTTTAAATCCAATAAAATCTCTTCGCCCAAATTTCCTTCGAACCATTTTTTTACTGAAGACACAAATTTAGTATCCGGATTAAATGCCAAAGTTAAGACAACAGAAGGCTTGGAAATAAAAAGACGTTTAAATTCTTCCAGATAGTCTGAACTAACGCTTTTTGTATCTTCCATGCGCTCGATTAAAACTTCGCCCTGCTGTTTGGTTAATAAATTGGAAATTTCTTCCTTGGGACTTTTCATGATTTTAAGTTACTTAAGTGCCTTAGGTGACTTAAGATACTTAATTTTTCTTTCTTTTCTTCTTAGCCCTCGATACCTTCGATACTTTTGCTACCTTTGAAACATTTGTTACCTCTACTCGTGCTTCCTTTGCCGCAGCTCCCTTGTTGAAAATTCCCTCGGCTGCTGCTTTTTCCAAAAGCTTCCAGATAAGTTCTTTTTGTTCGGAAAGGTCTATAGAACGGCTCAGTGCTTCCCTGCTTACCTGGTCGACAATTTTTGGTACTTCTGCGGCAACATGATCTAACTGTACTTGTTTGTATTTTGCAACTTCTTCCCGCGCCTCGGAAAGCGCTTCTCCAACCATTGCAACACCTTGTTTGGCAATCAACTCCGACTGCAGATGAATTGCCCCCTTAAGACCTTGTAGCTGCTCAACGGCGGCATTACCAATTGTCTCTGCCTGTTTGTTAAATGCAAGGTCAAAAGACTTTTTATAATCTTCTAAAAGCTTGTAAAAAAGCTCTGTGGCCATTTTTTCGAAGTGTTCCTGGAGTTTACCCTTAGATTCGCCTTCGACATTTACCATTTTGCTGTAAAAATTCAAAACTTTTTTGCTGCGGAAAAATAACGCCAGAGAAATCAGAAGGAGCAGGAAGTTCAAAACCACGGTCAAAACTAAAACAACAAGAAGTGGATTAGCTTGTAAATAACTCAGGGCAGGGTTCATAGAATAATAATAAGTCACTTAAGACTCTTAAGCAACTTAAGAAAACACGCCTACTTGGACAAACCTTCAAATAATAGTTTTTTTATAAAAACCTGGTAAGGAATATCCATTTTGTGGGCCCTGATTTTCAACCTTTCTATAAGAGTCTCCGGCAAACGTACCGTTATCGGACGGCTGCTTAACTTGAGGTTGGGGAAACTCGCCCTCCTTGCTGTGGAATAATCCACATACTGGGTAGAATCATGGCTTTGCCAAAATTGCCTTTCTTCAGCTTCGGATTTAAAATTTGGAATTTTTTTAAGCTTGTTCATATTGCCTCCTTTCTTTTTTGTTTGCAATCCGTGCAGATATTATTCTTATTTTGTTACTACGGACGGTAAAAACTACAAATAACAACGAATCACCAACAGTCATTCCAATAGCGATAGATCTCTCCTCCGCCCCAGAATGTTTTATGTCCTCTATCAGCAAAACATTCTCGTCCAAAAACACTTCTTCTGCCTCCTTGGGTGTAATTCCGTGCTTAATGTAATTCTTATCTAAATTCCATTTATCCCACTCAAATCCAACAATTTTCCCAAGGTCGATCACTGTACATATTATACATGTACAGAAAAATAACATCAAGGCTGGAATTTGAATTTAATATAGAAAAAAAGCTAGAATTGCCCGATGCAGGAACACGATCATCCATCTGAAGCAGTATCTCCCAAAGAACAGGACAAAACGTTTACTTCGGAAGACTTAACAACAAAAACAGCGGAATTGAGAACAAGTATCGATAAACACTATCAAGAAATCTTTTCTGATGATGAAATAACTGAAGTATCAATTAGCAGATACTCCGATAATTGGGATAGTTTTTTACCCCAAACTCTAAATAATTTTCCCGCTTTTCGAAACAAAAGGAACTCAAGAATAATACTCTATAAGAAAACGGATGACAGAAAACAAAGATTATTAAATTTAAACTTCAGTAGTGCTGGTACTTCTTATAGTCTTAATGCAGATTACGGCCAAAGCGGCTCTGAGATACGCTCCGCCTTAGGAGATGATAAGGGGATATTTATACAACGAACAGATAAATCAGAAACCCCATTAAGAGAATCTTTAAGACTTTTGGTAATCGCTGAAATAATGTCCTTTGCGGCATCTCAGTTAAGACACACTAAAAAAACCATCGAGAGAGAAGCCGTTTAGAACGCGATAATCGCAATAGCGATTCCGAAGCCGGCAACTGTAAGTATTAAAACTATCCCCGCGTTTACCATCATCCCTGCAATAATTGTCCCCTTGGCAAGCGGATTTCTGCCGATTGCCTCCAGCCCGCTTCGCATAAACCTTACAAAGGTAAAGGCGGCAATTATAAAAGTAATACCGCCGATTAATGCTGCCGAAATATATTTAAGAATGAGTGGGAAATTCTGCGAAGAAGAAAGCCCGATAGAAAGCGCACCCAAAAGCTGGCCCAAAACGCTACCGGTATTTGGTGTTGTGGAAAAAATACCAATACCAATAAGAACCGGAATCGTCCCATCCTGCGATGTGTCCGAATAATCAGCTAGCGCTTTGCCAAGAATATAGCCGGCGCTCCCCTTTTGCCCAACGCCCGCTTTGTCTGAAGTTGTAATTGGATCCCCCGTTTTTATAGCCCCGGCAGCAGCACTCACATGAACGTCGGCACGCCCCGAAGAAAGAACGGCAACTGTTGTATCTGTCTTGTCTCCATAAGAAATTGTGGGAAACTGGACAACTACTCCAAACATTGCAGGGTCCCCAACCTTTGCGCTGCGCACAATCTTGCCGTCGGCAACCGAAAGAATATCGCCGGGCTTGGCATCGGTATCGTCGATTCTCATATTATTGGCAACGCCAGAAACTCCCTGTGCAAAAACAGGCGTAAGCAAAGTAAAGGAAACAAGAAGAGCAAGGAAAACAAAAACAGCTGCTTTCATAAATCCATAATAGCCGCTGACGAGGAAATTGACAAAGATTTTAATCTGTTATAACATTGTATTAACATGATACAAAAGACATTTCAGGTCGGAAACTCAGTTGCAGTAATAATTCCTAAAAAAGTCCTCGATGAAAAAAATATTAAGGTCGGTGATGCTGTTAACTTTTCTGTGGACCCGGTCTTCACAGCAGACAAAGAAATCCACGATTTAACTCAGAGATTGATTAAACAGTACCGCCCCGCTCTTGAAGAATTAGCTTCTAAGTGAAATATTTAACTCCTCATAAAGTTATCCAAATACATTTTGAGCTTGTAGAAGCAACGGGAGGTTTGCAGGGGCTAAGAGATCTCGGACTTCTAGAATCCGCAGTATCGCGTCCGCAAGCAAGTTTTGGTGGTAAGGACCTTTACCCATCGCTTATTTTAAAAGCAGCAGCTCTGGTACACTCGCTTTTGTTAAATCACGTCTTTGCAGACGGTAATAAAAGGACAGCAACGATTTCCATGATTGAATTCTTAACTTTAAATGGTAAAAAAATCAACATGACAAATAAAGAGATGGTAGACTTTGCCCTTTGGGTAGAAAATAAAAGACCGGAACTTGAAGAAATTGCGGCGTGGATTAAAAAACACCGCTCCTAAACAACCAGATTAAGCAGTCGGTCTGGGATAAATATCACTTTTTGCGGTGCTTTCTTACCCAGAAAAACTTGCACCTTCTGCGATGCGACTGCAAACTTTTCCGCGTCTTTCTGCGCTATACCAGCCTCAACTAGCAGTTTCTCGCGTACTTTGCCATTCACTTGCACAACAATAGTAACCTGTTTGGACTTAGTTAACGCTTCTTCATATTCAGGCCACGACTCATCGTGAATTGAATCAGATATTTTTTTAACCTTTGACTCTTTTGACTCCTTTGCAACCTTTGACTCTTTTTGAAGCATCTCCCAAAGCTCTTCTGTCATATGAGGTGCAAAAGGCGCAAGCAGCTTCAAAAACGTGGTGTATTCTAAGGAGGTTACAAAAGGCACAAAAGTCTCAGAGGTTTCAAAGGTTTTAGA
>DATIHT010000062.1:0-12390 GCA_035480415.1 Saccharimonadales bacterium (SeqCode)
CCGCAAAGAATGAGGGCGGTAACCGACCTAAAAGCAGGCAGAGGCGCGAGGATTACCCGCAAACCGTTTTCTAAAGTTATTTTTTCAAAATCTTCTTTCATTCGTCGTATAAGACCTATAAGTCAAATTGGTCACATGGGTCGTATTCCCTAGTGAATTTCCTGATCCAAAACATCCCAAGTGTAATCGCTGTAAATCTTCAAAATACCAAACCTTGGGCCTTGAAAATTGCGCTGTGATGTCACAGCGCCGATTGTGGTGATTCTAACAGAACCTGATGGTGAATTGAACCGTGCAAAAAAGTGAAGATCTCCGCTAAAAAATCCGTCGACCTTTGGCCCCTTTGGCTCATTTGGCCCCTTTGGCCCTTCCATTAGCGCCAGAAAGTCCTTTGCTTGTCGTGCAACCTCTGGACTATCCTCCCCCATTATGTGCGCACTGTCGGGATGAAAGGGTGTTTTATGGGCAAAGACAAGTCTAAGTCTTGCAGGCTTAGACAAGGAACCAGTTACCAGAGACCAGTCGCCAGGTGATATTCCTTTGTATATATCGGAATTATCCACAAGATTAAACTGGACTCCCTGAACATCAAAGGTCTGGGTGGTCGCAGTACCAAAGACTTTCTCAAAATTAGTAATATTCCCCTCGTTTTTTTCCCTACTCTCCCACCCGTCGTGGTCACCGGGAATTAAATAATATTTAAAACCAGAATGATCAAATGCTTTTTTTGCAGCAGTAAGTTCGAGAACAGTGCCAACATTTGTGTAATCTCCAAGCCCAATCACAAAATCTACATTTGCAGCCTTAAGCTGAAAAAGCGCTTTGGCAAGTAGATCATTTTCGGTATGCGAATCTGCAACCAGTCCTACAGTCAAAATAGTACTTTTTGAAGCTATTCTTTGATCCTTTTTTAGAAAATTGTTGAAAAAACCCAGTGAATACCCCAAGGAAACCGAAAAGATAATAAGTATAGCGATTAAAATCTTTTTCACTCCTGCAATTATACCCCCAAACCTTGCCTGTTTAATTTTAAAAAATCTGTTAAAATCAGAATCGGTGAAAAAGCAAAACGATTACCAGATTAAGCTTACCCAACTACAAGGCGCAAAAGTGTATGCCCAGCTTGCCAAAGAAGTAAACGCGGCCGGTATTTTAAGGCGCGATTATGTTTATTACACAATCCTAACCACCCTTACCCTAACGGCTTTTTTTATAAGTTTATTTTTCCTCTACAGGGCGCAATCTGCAGTTAGCCTTGTCTTATGGTCTTTCCCTTTTTCTTTTTTTGCTGTCCAGATCGGCGGTTTAATGCACGACGCCGGCCACGGAGCTATATTTTCTTCTGTAAAAAACAACGATTTGGCGGGTAGGTTCTTTGGAGGATTTGTCTCCTTTGGCTACACTTCCTGGAAAAAAAGGCACAACGCCCACCACGCTCATCCAAACAACGAAGAAACGGACGACGATGTTATAGACTACCCCTTTTTAACTTTTAACGAGGAGAGGGTTTTAAAAAGCAAGGGTATCTCCAAAACCATATTAAAAAGACAGGTATTTCTCTACTATTTAATCCAACCGCTCTTTGCAATTGTAATGAGAATCACTTTTTTCGTTACCTATTTTCAAAAATATGCGAAGAGAAATTTTGTAGAGATTGCTTTCTACTCTGTTGGCTTTTTTGCCTGGTTTATCTTGCCTTTCATTCTTTTTGATTTTCCAAAAGCACTTTTTATTTTAGTAATTCCAAGTCTGCTTTCGGGCGCCTACATGGCCAATATTTTTGCGCCAAACCACAAAGGCATGCCAATTGTTAAACGAGGAACAAAACTTTCTTTTTTCGAAGAACAGATAGCCACCTCGAGAGATGTAGATTCCAACCCGATACTAGACTACATATATCTTGGCCTTAATTTCCAGGTAGAACACCATTTATTTGTAAACTGTCCAAGAAATAAGTTGCATTTAATTACTCCATACCTAGAAAAAGCCTGCAGAAAAACAGGAATAAAATTCCACAGAGTAGACGTAATAAAGTCCAATAAGATAATTTTGGGAGAGCTAATGCGCCTTTCGGCCACTATTTAGTTCTTGTATAAGTAGACACTCAGTGCCTTAATCGCCTCTTGTGCTTTTTGCTCAAAAACTACAAACGAAATTTCCAAATAAGTAGAAACAGATTCCAAAACTTCAATGTCCTGAGCAGCAAGGCTCGAAAGAAGTGCAAACTGAACACCGCTAACTTTATCCCCCGTCTGTACAGTAACAGCCGCCAAATTATCAACCTCTGCTTTCGGTTTTGTACCAAAATGCCCAATTACCTTCTCTTTGGCACGGAAAAGAACAACTAAAGTTACTTCACTTGGCCCGTCTACAATCATAAAAACATCGCCCACATTCACTTGAAATGGCGACAAGATACCCACTTTTCGCTCAATGTCCGGAGTTTTATCAAAAGTAATAGAACAAAGTGAAGATTTAATCGAAAGATCTGTAATTTTAACAATCGGAGATTGGCTGTTTTTGCCAGATAATTTCTTGGCACTTCGGGCCAAAGAAGCCACGATTGTCCCCTTCTTAACCGGCTTTTTAGTTAAGTCTTCAACCTGATTTTGGATATTTGTAGCGTAAACACTAAAGTTTAAATAGCCACGTTTTAAAGCTTCCAAAGCAATTCCGTCTGCCAGTAATAATTTTTCTGTAATATCTGCAACTTTTATCATAATCGACTAAGTTCAAGGTGCGTCCTCGGGCGGGTTTCGGAGAGGACGTTCCTTGAGCGCTGATAATTGTATCATTTATTACAAAAATCTCAAATCTGTGACAAACCTCCAAAAACTTCACAGCTAATCAGTCCTATAGTAGAATGACCGACATGAACGAACAAGCGGAATTCAGACCAACCAAATTGGATAGCCTATCTATGGCAAAACCCTTTAGTGTTTCGGAAGCAGATCAACCGTTATTAAAAAACGCTCTCCGACTTTCTGGGTTCACTCAACAGCAAATTGGTGACCAAGTCGAAGTATCCCAAGCTTTTATTTCTGGAGCTTTAAGTGGGGTAAGGATCACAGACGGACTGAAATTTAACCAGATAATTGAGGCTATTCGTAGAGGCTTAAAACAAAAAGCAGATGAAAAACAACTTCCTGAAGGCGATTTCGAGAATAAGTCTGCATTTCTGGATTCTGTAATCGAAAAAGTTATTAACAGTGCAGAAGAATACAATCCCAAGAACGCAGTCAAAAATACTTTTAATGCTGAACTAATTAATGAACAACCAAATGGCCCATTAATACCATTCCTTAGTCAACAATATGCAATACATACGCGTGCTGCTGGCGAAGCTGCTTTGAACCGAGACATTGAAAATGCTAATTCGGAACTGCAAGCAGCCAATTCAATTGGCACCTTAATTTACACCATTGATCGAAAAATCGCGGAAATAAGAAAAGAATTAATTTCAAAGTTCAACCTGCCAGAAGATACTACTTTGGAAGTTGTAGTTAACCCCAAAAATGCACAGCACCAACTCACGCCATATGCCGAAATGGGACAATCACTATTAGATTCTAAATTTGCAAACGTTGTCTCCGAAGCAATATCCAACCATTGGGTTTCACCAGAAGATTTACAAAGCATGAGCGATATGGGACTCCTTATAAGCGCAGAAGAATTCAGAAGTCCCACTCTTTTCGCTGGTGAAGTAGCTCTGTTTAAATATGCATTCGAAAACTACGAAGGATATCTAGGTTTTAAAGACAATGAACTCGTTTCTGTGCACCAACATAAACCAGAAGCAAGAGTCGTGTATAAATCAGATGAAGATCGAGCATATAGTTGGAGCTACGAAGAATTAACTGTTATAGACAGAGGGATGGGAAAAGGTATTGAGCTCCCAACAGAAATAGCACAAAAACCCTGGAATGGTGTGCTAAAACCATATAGTTCAACACTATTTCGTGGCTTAAGTACAACCATTGGTGGAGATTCAAGCATAGTAGACTTTCTCAGACTGACTGAAGATACAATTAAAAGTTTCCCCAACTTACGAAAAGTAATTGCATTACAGCACATAAAATCCTCGCTCAAAAATCTTGGTATTAAGGTGGATTTTGAGAAAGGAAATAATGCAGGAAAGACCAGATATTAGAGAAATAATTGGCGATTCATTAAAAACTTATATTGATAGCATTGCGTCGCTTGATATGGTGTCTGAAGTCATTGTGGCAGATTATCCTAATAGCGACCTCATCTTACACAACGTTTTAAAAACCGAACAAAATAAAGAGTCTGACAAATATCGAAAGTTGCATAGATATGGCGTTGAACTACAAACATATCTTAGTGGAGGACCGTTTGACCCTTGGATAACTGACATTAAGCCTTCAGAGCTTGAACATTTTCTTGAAAGCATGAGCGAGCATAACATTCAAATAGCCAGATATCCAATTCCGCAAAGCGCTTAGTCAAAAAAGAAAATGCTACAATCGAATTATGGACGAAGTACACGTAATAATTACAGGCGGCACGATTGATTCTGTCTGGAGCGGCGCTCATGACACAATAACAGTATCGGAAAAATCTGTATTGCCAGAATACTTTAAAGAACTGGGTAGAAACTTAAAATTCCCCTTTAAATTTAATTTCACCGAAGTTTGCATGAAAGACAGCCGCGCGATCGATGAAGAAGATAGAAAAGCGATGGTAAAAGCTATAGAAGAAAGCAAATCAGACAAAATTCTAATAACCCACGGCACATACACCATGCCTGATACTGCAAGATATCTAAAGAAAAACCTAAAAAGGAAAGGTCAAACAATAATCCTTACAGGCTCGATGGTACCAATCAAAGGTTTTGACTTCTCCGATGGACCGTTTAACCTTGGTTTTGCAATCGCCATGCTGGAGAAATTAGAACCAGGAGTTTATGTCGCGATGAACACCCGCGCCTTCACCCCGGAAGAAGTTGAAAAAAATATAGCAGAGGGAAAGTTCTACTCCACTTTCGAAGACAAACAGTAATTACATTTTCTCCGGTGCGAAAATGCCAAGAAGATAAAGGCCCTTTTTCAAAACATCGGCAGTGGCTCGTGTTAAGAAAAGCCTTTTCGCCTGCTCAGGTTCTGCGGCCTTAAGGATCGGCAGTTTATTATAAAAACCATTAAATTTCTGCGCTACATCAAATAGAAAGTTCGCAACAAGGTTCGGACTATAACTAACAGCTGCGTCCAAAACAACCTCTTCAAAGTGCCCAAGTGCCCCCAAAAGCGCATTTTCTTCTGGCAGCATGCTATCTAGGTTATTTGGTTTCACGATACCATGGTTCTTTGCCAAAACAGACACACATCTTGCATGCGTATATTGCAAATACGGCCCGGAATTTCCATTCAAATTAACCGCCTCATTAATATCAAACACCAAATCCTGGCCCAAGCTCATTTTTAAAAACGAATACTTTACAGCACCCACCGCCACTTGCTCTGCCACATCATCGCCAACATCGACAAACTGCTCCTTGATCTTATTTTTAGCTTCATCCAAAAGCCACTCACCAGTAATAACCTCGCCCTTTCTGGAGGACATTTTGCCTTCTTTGAGCCTAACCCAACCGTAAGCAAGGTGGAGTTCTTTGCCCTTGGTCTGGGGCAAAAGGAATTCCATAGCTTTAAAAATAACTTTAAAGTAGTCTGTCTGTTCTGGTGCAACAGTATGAATAATTAAATCCGGCGAATATTCACTAAACTGCAGCTTGGCAAGCCCCATATCCTTACCCTCGTATGTTGGGAAGCCAAGACTATTAATAAAAACTCTTTTGTGCAAACCATATTTATCTCCCGCAAAAACAACCGCGCCTTCACTTTTTTCAAAAATACCTTCATTTTGGCCTCTTAAAACTTCTTTCTTGCCGGAATCCGCAACCTCACTTTCGAAATAAAGTCTGTCAAACTTGGTTCCTACTCTGCTGTATATCCGGTCGAAATATTCCAGACTCCAGCCTCTGGTCTGCTCCCAAACTTTCATAATTTCAGCATCTTTTTCGTATATTTTTTTGTTAATAAGCTCGATTGCTTCTTTTTGGCCACCTTCTTCGTAAGCCTGATTTCCCGCCTTGTACGCCTGAGCCAAAAGTTCAATCTTTTGGTCAAGAGTTTTAGGCTCTTTTGTGCCCAAGTTCTGCAAACCCCAAATAGCCTTTGCAATATGTAAACCAACATCGCCCTGATAATTCACTCTGGTAACCTTATTACCAACAGCTTCCAGCAATCTGGCAATTGTTTCGCCTGTGGTTATATTTCTTAAATGGCCAATGTGGAATAACTTGTGGGTGTTTGGGTGTGCGTATTCAACCAGGATTGTTTGAGATTGCTTCGCTATGCTCGCAATGACAGAAGAGGAATTGAGTACACTTTCTACTTCAGTCTGCCAAACTTCCGGTTTTATGAAGAAGTTAATAAACCCTGGCCCGGCAACCTCTAGTTTTTCTACGTACGCACAATCTTTCAAACTATCGGTTAAAAGTTTCGCAGTCTCTTGTGGTGATTGCTTACCTTTACTGGTCTCTGGCAACTGGTCTCTATTTACCTTGAGGGCTATATTTGTTGAAAAATCACCGAATTTCGGGTCCGCAGTCCTTGCAACCTCTATCTGGTCCTCGCTAATATCGACTTTTTTAGCCTTGATTGCTGAAAAAATGTCTTTTTTTATTTGATCTCTAAGCATGTGTGCTTTAAGTTTACTTTGTGAAGTTAAAAATAAGCAAGAAATTTCTAGTTTTCTTAAAATTTTAGGTCTATTTACTTACAGACCGTAGGAAGTATTTAGTCTATAACCGGCTTTCTTTTCCCAAGAAATTACCTCTAAATTACCAAATGAAGCACGTAGATGATTAACAATGGCGCGTAAATGTCTTTCTCTCTTAATTGTAATTGGACCTTCCCAGAGAAGTGCTGAAAGATCTTCTTTCCCTAAAGTGTTTTCAGACGAGAGTAATAGTGCCTGAAAGATATTAAAATCCTGATTCCTTAAATATACAGATCTATCAGGAAGCCTAACTAGCCTCTTTGTTGGATCAACATCAAACTGACCTACTTTATAGGGCTCGATACTAGCTGAAACTTGTTCTTGCATTAGGAAATTGTAAAAAAAGAGTCAAAACAATGTCAATTTAGAACCCTCACTTAATCTGAAGTCTCTATATTAAATTTATAACCAAAACCTCGAACGGACTGAAAGTACTTAGGCTTTCCAGGATCATCCTCCATTTTTTCTCTTAAAGCTCTAACCTGCACGTCTACGTTTCGAGCCTCCACTAAATATGATTCAGCACCCCAAGCATGATCCAGAAGCTGCTCCCTAGTCAAAAGCTTTCCCCTATTAAGCACAAAAGCTTTCAAAACGTTGACCTCTTTCTCTCTAAGAGAAAGTTGTTTTCCCTTCTTTTTGAATTCATACCTAATAAAATCTAGATCAAAATCACCTAAAACAAAATGTTCGTAATCCTCCTCGCCGATATTCTCGCGTGTTCTTCTAACCACAGATCTCATGTAAGAAGCCAGCACTCTTGGTTGAATAGGCTCTCTAAAAAACTGGTCCGCCCCAGCTTCAAAAGCCCAAACACCAACCAGATCATCAAACCTCGTTGTGTCCGGTTTAGTAGTAGTCACAGCAACTGCAGTATTGGGATCTTTTTTTCTAAAGTCAGCAGGTGTAAATAGTAAATCGTTTGGGTAAACAACGGCATTAATATCAAAACTTTTAAACATTTGCCTTGCTTGATCGGGACTAGTCGCAAAAAACGGTGTAATACCGATCTCACGTCCAAAACCAGCTTTATATCGGTCAATGTTGGCAGAATCAGTAACAACAAGAAGAGAAAAATCAATTTGTTTCTCGATCATAAGGCGAATTGTAAGATTAGGCTTGCCATCAAGTCAATTTACAACGTTCCAACTTTTACCATTGGAATCCACCTCGATGGTTCCAGACTGGTCGTTTCTTAAAATTTTAATGTTGTGCTGCGATAGTTGATTTAAAACCTCCAAATGCGGATGGCCGTATTTATTGTCGCGTCCTACCTGAATTACAGCCAATTTTGGACTAATTTCTTCCAAAAGCCTGGCACTTGTGCCTGTTCTGGAACCATGATGCACAACTTTTAGAACCTGACACGGTTTATCTATCAACGGTTCCAATGTTTCCTTTGGTAAATCACCCGTTAAATAGGCACAAAAATCGCCATATGTTAGGCGCATTACAATCGAGGCATCGTTAAGGTCGGCCGGTATATTGCTCTTCCAACCTAAAACCTTTTGATTGGTAGGATATATAACCTCAAACTTAGCAGAAGCCTGACCTTTTTCCGGATCTAGCAAAACAACATTATCTGCAGTAGGCTCCACCACTTTTGCACCTTCTGCTGCCACTTCTTTTTGCCACTCGCGGTAAAACTGAGTGTCGTTGGGAACGTTTGTAGTTAGAATATTTTTAATTTGGTATTTATTAAAAATATCCAAAAATCCCTCCATATGTTCCTGGTGTGCATGGGTCGGCACAATAAGTTCTACTGTCCTGTCCCAATACGGCATGTATTTGGAAAGACAGCCGGACATTTTGCCGCCCGCACCGGCATCTACAACTGCTTCGTGACCACCTGGCGAAATAATCAGCATGCCGTCCCCCTGCCCCACATCGCAAAAAATTAGGCGCAGTTCACCGCTTTGCTGATTTTGAAAAATAAAAATTGCACCAAGCGCGGTAAAAATGAAAGCAAGAGTGATAAGAAACTTAGATTTATCCATGGGTTATTGATTAACGATTGATGATTAACGATTTATGATTTTCCATATTCATTAATCCTTAATCTTTATTCATTATTCATCTTTTCAACCTATAGATGAAAAGATTTGTACCGCGCTCACAAAGTAAAGTGCCGGCACATATGCAAACCAGGCAAAAACTTGCGCAATAGGCGTAAAAATAAGGCTAAATATTGCAGTTAAAAACCCAAAAAACATAATTGAAAAAACAGCTTCGGCAACAAAAATATTGGCAATTGGCGCAATAAGAGTCAGTCTTCCAAAGTGCCAGAAAATAATCGGGGCGGTAAAAAGATATGCGGAAGTAGAAACAGCCGCATTTTCCCAAAAAAGATTAATGATTGAGGATTTATGATTAATGATTTTTTGCAGCTTCTGGCCAAGTGTCATAATTCCCAAACTGGCAGCAAATGTAAGCTGAAAAGAAGTTTCTAAAATGGCAGCAGGCCAGACAAAAACAATCAAAAGCGCTGCCAAAACCAAACTCCAAAGTGCATTTACTTCCCTGCCAAATAAAACGGCAATGGCACTGGCAAGCACCATTAAAACAGCTCTTAAAACCGGTGCATTAAAACCGGCAAGCAGCGCATACAAAAATACGGCAACGCAAGCCAAAAGCAAGCTTTTTCTTCTGCCGATAAACTTTGCCATGCCTACAAAAAGCCCGGCAACAATTGCTAAGTTTTGACCGGAGACTACAACCACATGAATTGTGCCTGTACTAATCAGTTCCTGACGAAAATCTTCACTAATATTGTCCACCCCCAACACCGACCCAACCACCAAAGTCGCTTCCCTCTCCGGCAGCATCGCATAAACTTTGTCGGAGATTTTTGTCCTGATTGCAGCTACTTGATACATGACACCTGATACATGACCCACCAACTTTATCTGTGGATTAAAAATAAAACCATTTTCGTTATTTCTGCCTTCCACCTTTATACGATCACCAACCTGATATTTAGGAAACAAACTGGTGTATATTTTAGAGTCGCCAATAGTAATTACCTGCCGATCCTTGGAAATTTTAGGCTCGGATTTAACTATTGCAACAAAAGTAAGATTCTGATTTTTTGGGAGAAAGACACTCGGTTTTTGCCACAAATACCGCAACGCAAATCCAAAAATTAGAACTATTAGGGCAACAATATAAACAAGAAGTTTCTGTTCACGTTTGCCGGAAGTCATAACCATACATTAACAAAATATTAATGTCTTGCAAACAAAAAATTTGTTTGTTAATCTAAATTTCCGATGCCAAAACAGTCATTCTTTACAAAAAACCAGAAAAGCGAAATAGCGGATGTTGTGGTTGAAACACTTCAGGATGCCCTGTTCCCGTTACTTGAAGACATGTCAAGTAACATTAAGGGTTTAAAAACCGACTTTAAGCACCTGGAAAAAAGAATTGATGAAGTGGAAGAAAACCTCGGCAACAAAATTGATCAGGTCAGCAAAAGGAATTTTCTAATCACAGACCATCATGCAGACAGGATTGACGACCACGAAAAACGAATTGTGAAAGTAGAAAAGAAACCCGCGGCGAACTAAAGGGTTATCAAAATCCTTAATATTTTTGCCGAAGGCAAACAATATATCAGAGGAGCGCCTAGGCCCGCAGTCTGGAAGACGAGGACCGCATGGCACTGAATATTGATACTTCTGTAGCTAGTGGCAAGGCGACCTGCTGATATTTTTTCAAAGTGTTATCAATTCCTTTATTTTCTCGTATGTAGCACTAGTCACTGCTTTTTTAGTCTTTAAGTCTTCCAGCGAGCTGTAAGGGCGGTTGGCAACTATCTTTTGACCAGTCACAGGACCAACACCCGGCAGGCTTTCCAATTCTGCTTCTGTACCGCTATTAATACTAATCATAGAAGTTTGTGCACCCATTACAGATGCTGAATTTGCAGGCGCAGACTCACCGACTGTGGCAACATGAACCTTTTGCCCGTCTACAACTTTTGCAGCCAGATTGATCTTGTTTCTGTCTGCATCTGCACGCATTCCACCCGCAGCTTTGACTGCATCGTCTACCCGAGAGTCGGAGTTCAAATGGTAAAGGCCGGGAGAAACCACCGCCCCATCGACATCTACTAAGATTTGAGTAAGGTTAGTTGGGGAAGTAAGGAGAGTCTGGGAAGGCGACAAAATCTGGATATCCTCGGAAGCTGAATTACCTTTATTTTTAAAAAGAAATAAACCGCCGCCAAGAGCAAGAATAAAAAGACCAATTAGAAATGCGGCAATTACGCCCAAATGAACGCGGTTGTGAAGGAATTCCTGATCCATGCTTAGGTTATACGACGTATAGGTCTAATATGCAAAAATAGGACGCATGCGACGTATTTCAAAGCTAGAAAAGTCTCGTTCGGCCAGCCAAAATTTGCGCTCTGTAGTCTTTTAACCAAACCTTAAAAGCCAAACTTAAATGTTCTGCCCCCCGGCTTTTAAGCTCTTTGTTGATAACACCCCCATGGTGCGGGTGTTTAAACATGCGCTTATTTGTAGAAGAAAATCCGTGAGCATAATGACAAAGTTCGTGGGCAATTGTGTACCTGACAACATCAACCGGAATATCATCGCGGGCAAACATAGAAGTAACAGTGATAATACTTTTTATTGGCTGATGCTCTTTTATTGACTTCAGGGATCTCAAACCCCTAAGCACTCTTAAACCTCTGGGTTTTTCCAAACGAATAGAACCAAATCTAAACCTGGCTTCTCTGCCAAATCCAATAACTATTGGATTGGACATTGAAACATTTGAGAAGTAATTTTTAAGAAGAAAATCCAGTTGACCCTGCAACCAAGCTTGATCTCTCACATGTTTGATTGTACTAAATTTAGCGGTTTTGAACTACCTGCGGGCCAGCAGGAACTAAATAATATCTGGGTATATCTACAGGCATCTGAAGAATACTTGTTTGGGTTGTACGAGGCACAAGTTTGCCATCTATTCGATCGTAAATGGGAACCTGAAACTATCGTCTTTCGAGGGTGTCCCTGCGGCTAGAACGCCTGGATTTGTCCAGCCTATCTGAATCTTGTGATTTTTAGGATCAAAAACAGGCACACCCTGGCCATCGACAAGCTCTTTTGTTTGGAAAAAATACAAAGTACCCCGTTCGACACCTACATTAGATAATTCTCCACCAAGATCTGGTGTGACTTTATTTGAATAAGCGCGCAAAGCAATGGCCGCAAAAATTCCGACAGGCAAAGCAATAACAGCCGTCCTCAAAAATGTCCCTAGAGTCGATGGCCTTTCTGCCTTAAACCGTGAAGGCTCTAAAAATGTGTAATAATTCCGTTCGCCAAACATATAAGCCGATAGTATATCAAAAGTAGCAACTAGTTCCTAGTATCTAGTGCTTAGTAAGTAATTAATCACAATTTCTAATCACTAGGCACTAGTGGCTAGTAGCTAACTAAACTCCCACAAAAACACGCACAATATCTTCGGAAACCTCCAGGAGACCGTTTTCTATTGGAAACTCAAACTTCTTACCGGCAAGATCGAAAATCGTTATTTTTTCCTTCACCAAACTGATAAAATTTTCGTGCCTGGGCA
>DATIHT010000063.1:0-16936 GCA_035480415.1 Saccharimonadales bacterium (SeqCode)
GGTGGGATTCCTGAAAAACTGACCAACCTCAGCTTAATCTAAGGAAGCCTACTTTTTTGTTACCAAAAAGAAAAAGATATATGCCGTCATTATTAGGATTAAAAGGAAATATGGAATCCCGCTACAACCAACGGGGTCAGCGCGTGCCAGTTACCATTTTACAGGTAGATCCTAACGTGGTTTTGGCAATCAAAGACCAAAAAGTAGTAGTTGGTCTCGGCACAAAAAAGAAAATTAAAAAACCTCAAAACCATTTTGCGACAATTGCAGGTGCAATGCCAAGGTATATTAAGGAGATTAAAAAAGAGGGTGAAATTAAAATTGGCGACAAAATAACAGTCGCCGCATTTGCACTCGGAGATGCAGTTAGAATAACCGGCACAACAAAAGGCCATGGGTTTGCAGGCGGTATTAAAAGGCACGGATTTCATGGCGGACCAAAAACTCATGGACAATCAGACAGACACAGGGCGCCCGGTTCAATAGGTTCTGGAACCACACCGGGAAGAGTCTATAAAGGCAAAAGAATGGCTGGTCATTACGGAAATGTTCAATTTACTGTAACAGGACTGGAAGTATTGGCAATTGACCCAATGGCCAATTTACTTTTTGTAAAAGGGGCAGTTCCCGGGGCCAAAAACGGATTTGTAGTAATAGAAAAAACAGGTAAAGTGAAAAAATATGTAGCACCTCCGGAAGAAAAGCCAAAAGAAGATGAAGAAGGCGAAGGCGAATCTAAAGAAGCCCGCCCGCCATCGACTGACGCCGAAGGCGCTGTCGGGCAGGCGAAAGGCCCAGATGAGCCAGACGGTCCAAAAGAAGAAAAGAAGGATGACAAAACAGAAAAGCCAAAAGAAGAAAAAGCAGAAGAAAAAAAGGACGATAAAAAGGAGTAAAAATGGCAGAAGTAAAAAAAGTTACAAGTAAAAAAGAAACAGTAAAAATAGCTCCAAAGGCGGCAGTTAAAAAAGAAGCTGCACCAAAAACTGGAGGACTTACCTTGCAGGCATATGATATGACAGGTAAAAGTGCAGGAACAGTTACTTTGCCAAAAGAAGTCTTTGGCCAAAAACCAAACAAAAATCTTCTTGCACAAGCCATTCGCGTTTATACGCTAAATTTATCGCCAACAACCGCAAACACTAAAACTAGGGGAGAAGTACGTGGTGGAGGAATCAAACCATGGAAACAAAAAGGTACAGGAAGGGCACGAGCCGGTTCCAGAAGATCACCCCTTTGGGTTGGTGGAGGAATAACATTTGGTCCAAGAACAAAAGATACTAAACTCGCACTTCCTCAAAAAATGAAACAAAAAGCCCTCATATATGCACTTTCCCAAAAAGCTCAAGAAAGTCAGATAAAAGTAATTACAAACATAGAAAAAGCAGAAGCAAAAACCAAACCAATAGCAGCCCTCCTCAAAAATTTAGACATTAATAAAAATTCACTTTTGATAGTTTCAGAAAAAAGTAACAACTTAAAACTGGCAACACAAAACATTAAAAATCTTCAGGTCGAAACAACTCAAAATATAAATGCATACGAAGTTATGAAAAATCATAACCTTCTTCTTTCAAAAGAATCAATTACAAAATTTGAAACAAAATGAAAACACAAGATATAGTTAAAAAACCAATTCTTTCCGAAAAAGCCTACTTACTAATGGCAAAAGGTATGTACACTTTTTTAGTAGACAAAGCGGCAAGAAAAGAAGACATCAAAAAAATCGTTGCCAGGCAATTTTCGGTTTCTGTAGAAAAAGTAACGGTAACAAAAATACAGAAAAAAACAAAACGAATTGCAAAGTCTAGAAAAACAACAACTGTAGGGGGCGGCAAAAAAGCAACCGTCTGGCTAAAAAAAGGTCAGTCCATTGCAAGTCTTCTCCCAAAGGTAGAAAAGAAAAAGGTAACTAAAAAAAGTGGTGAAAAAGAAGTAGAAGTAAATCCAGAAGGGAAAGCATAAAAAATGTTAAAAACATATAAAGCAACGACACCAACTCAAAGATTCAAATCAACACTTGTTTTTAGTGACATCACAAAAACTACGCCGGAAAAATCTTTGATAAGAAGGCTTTATAAAAGTGGTGGAAGGTCAAATGGAAAAGTAACAGTAAGGGGAATCAGTGGAGGCCACAAGCAATATTTAAGGCTTATTGATTTCAAAAGAAACAAAAAAGAAGTAGTGGCAAAAGTAGCTGCAATTGAATACGATCCAAACAGAACAGCAAATATTGCCCTCCTTCACTACAAGGACGGAGAAAAAAGATATATTCTTGCTCCCAATGGTCTTACGGTCGGAACTGAGGTAAAATCCTCTGACTCTGCTCCAATTAAGCCTGGTAACTCTCTTCCAATCGGTAAAATGCCAATTGGGACCATCGTCCATAACATAGAACTTACCCCAGGCAGAGGCGGCCAAATTGTAAGAAGCGCTGGAACAGGTGCAATAATTGCAGCCAGAGAAGGCAATTGGGTACATGTAAAACTTCCATCAAAAGAGGTAAGAAGAATTCATGTTTCTAGTTTTGCAACGGTTGGCCAAGTCGGAAACTTAGATTGGAAAAATGTTGTTATTGGAAAAGCAGGAAGAATGCGCCACATGGGAAGAAAAGGAAAAGTTAGGGGTGTCGCAATGGACCCAGGTTCTCATCCGCATGGTGGAGGAGAAGCAAAATCTGGAACGGGTATGCATCCAAAGACTCCATGGGGTAAACCGGCAATGGGTAAAAAAACAAGAAACCGAAACAAGCCGTCAAGTAGATTCATAATCGAAAGGAAAAGGAAATAAAAAAAAGCTTTTCTTTGAAAAAATGAGCAGATCAAGCAAAAAAGGTCCATACGTGGACGAAAAATTATTAAAAAAAGTAATGGCTCAAAAGCAGTCAGGTCAAAAGGCAGCAATCAAAACATGGGCAAGAGCAAGCCAGATACCGCCGGAATTTGTAAACCACACATTTTCAGTTCACAACGGCAGAGCATTTACAAATGTGTTCATCTCAGAACCAATGGTGGGTCACAGGCTTGGTGAGTTTTCACCAACCAGAGTTTTTAGAGGCCATGGCAAAATAACAGAGAAAGCGACGGCAAAGAAATAACATGGAAGTAACAGCAACGGCAAAAAACATTGGAATATCAGAAAAAAAGATGAAGTTTTTAATCGACCAAATCAAAAAGATGGGTCCGCAGCAAGCAATAGCTATTTTAGACTTCACCCCAAAAGCATCAAGTATGCCTCTTAAAAAGGCGATAGCATCTGCAATGGCAAATGCGAAAAACAACCTGGGGTTAGAAGAGAGTACGCTAAAGTTTAAATCTATATTTACAACAAGAGGGCCAATGGCCAAACGATTCAGGCCGGTATCAAGAGGCAGGGCACACGCAATATTAAAAAGATCAAGTCACGTAACAATAACTTTAGAAGGAGAACAGAAAAAAGAAGTATCAAAGGTGTCACAAGTATCAGATGTATCAAAGGAAGGGGGTACGACTAAAGACAAAGGACTAAAGACTAAAGCAAAATAAGCGTTAGTCGATAGTCGTTAGTCAATTGTAGTCATATCAAATGGGACAAAAAGTTAATCCGATAGGATTCAGAATTGGAACCGTATACACCTGGAGTTCACGCTGGTTTGCGCAAAAGCCTCAGGTCTATGCGCAGCAACTTTTAGAAGATCAACAAATAAGAAAATATCTTATGCAAAACTTAAGAGCAGCGGGAATCTCCAAAGTAGAAATCGAAAGGTCATTCGATAAAAGGACAATTTTTGTTCATGTTTCGAGACCAGGTGTTGCAATAGGCAGAGGCGGTACGGGTATCGAACAGCTAAAAACGAATTTGCTTAAAAAATTCAAAATTAAAGACGCAGGCAAATTGGACATAAGGTTTGAAGAAATAAAAGCACCAGATCTGGACGCTTATTTGGTTGCTGTGAATATTGCGGATCAGCTAATGCGCAGAATTCCTTTTAAAAGAATTATGAATCAGTCTTTGGAAAGAGTTAAAAGATCAGGTGCCAAAGGAGTCAGAATTTCCCTTGCAGGAAGACTGGGCGGTTCAGAAATTGCCAGGCGGGAAACCTTAAAAGATGGCGCAATTCCGCTGCACACGATAAGGGCAGTAATTGATTTTGCAAAAGTAGACGCACAAGTTCCTAAGGCTGGAATCATCGGAATTAAAGTCTGGATATGTAAAAACGAATAAAGAAAAATATGTTAGCGCCAAAAAGAGCAAAATTTAGAAAGCAATTTAGAAACAGAAGAAAAGGTATCGCAACCCGCGGGACAACAATAGCTTTTGGTTCGTATGGCTTAAAAAGCGAAGAATCTGCTTGGATAACGGCAAGACAAATTGAAGCAGCTCGTCGTGCAATGACACATTACACCAAAAGAGGCGGTCGTATTTGGATTAGGATTTTTCCGGACAAACCAGTAACTAAAAAACCGGCAGAGACCAGAATGGGTTCAGGAAAAGGAGAAGTAGAAGAATATGTAGCAGTTATAAAGCCTGGAGTTGTTCTTTTTGAAATGGGAGCTGTAGAAAAAAGTGTTGCGGAAGAAGCAATGAGGCTTGCCGCTCATAAATTGCCAGTAAAAACAAGATTCATATCAAAATAAGAGAGCTTATTCGAAGAAAAGCTTTGCTTATTAAATATAAACATGAAGAAAAAAGATTTAGAAGAATTAAAAAATAAAAATATCGATCAATTAAAAAAATTGATATCAGAGCAGGAAAAAGAAATAGGAAATAGCAAGTTCGAAAGCGAAAGCAAAACTAAAAATGTTCATGTCCTTTCGAAAAAAAGAAAAGACATCGCAAGAGCGTTCACGGTTTTAAGTATGAAACAATTACAAGAAACAAAAAACAAGGAGGCAAAAATTGAAAAGTAAAATCGGAGTAGTAGACTCAACAAAAATGCAAAAAACTGTTGTTGTTAAAGTTATAGAAAAAGTAAAACATTCTTTCTATAAAAAATTAATAACAAAAACAACCCGTTTCAAAGCCCACAACGAAATGGGTGTACAAACTGGGCAAACAGTAAAAATAGTAGAAACAAAACCAATTTCAAAAGAAGTCCACTATAAAGTGGAGGAGGTTATTAAGTAATGCTTGCACCAAGGTCAGTATTAAAAGTTGCAGATAACAGCGGAGCAAAAAGTCTCTACATCATTGGCAGAGGAAAAGGTACTGGAAAAAGATTTGTAAAACTTGGTGATATCGCCACTTGTGTTGTCCGGGGTGCAAACCCAATCGGTCAGGTTAAAGACCATGAAAAAGTGAAAGCTGTAATTGTCAGAACCAGAAAAGAGACAAGAAGAAAAGATGGTTCATACATCCGGTTCTCAGACAATGCCGCAGTAATCATTGACGCCAACGGAGTACCAAGAGGAACCAGGGTCTTCGGGCCAATTGCTCAGGAAATTAAAAACAGAGGTTTCAATAAAATAGCGTCACTCGCCAAGGAGGTAATTTAATGTTCAAATACAAAGTAGGAGATCAGGTACAAGTAACAACAGGTAAAGACAAAAGCAAAAAAGGCAAAATAGAAAAGGTTCTAACAAAAGAAAATAAAATTATAGTTTCTGGTGTCAATCTTTATAAAAGACACAGAAAAGTAAGCGCAAATCAACCTGCTGGTATTTACGAAATTACCAGGCCCATGTTGGCATCAAAAGTCGCAATTATCTGTCCTAAGTGCAACAAGTTAACAAGAGTAGGTTTCAAAATAGAAGGTAAAACAAAAGTCAGAGTTTGCAAAAAATGTAAAGGACAAATATGACGAACACGATAAATATTGTAGACAAATATAAAAAAGAAGTAATGCCAAAACTGAAAGAAGAATTCAGTCTTAAAAACGACATGGCAGTACCATACATCGAGAAAATTGTTTTGAATATGGGCCTTGCAGAAGCATCCAGCAGTAAGGATGTTTTGGAAAAAGCAACAGATCAGCTGGCAACCATCGCTGGACAAAAACCCAGAATAACAACAGCAAAAAAAGCTATCTCAAGCTTTAAACTTAGAGAGGGCGACAAAATTGGCCTAATGGTAACACTAAGAGATAAAAAAGCGTGGAGTTTTATGCAAAAGTTTGTTGCAATTGTTATGCCAAGAATGAGAGACTTCCGTGGATTAAACGAAACAAAGTTTGATAAAGCCGGAAATTACAGTATTGGAATAACAGAGCAGATTCTTTTTCCGGAAATAGATTATTCAAAAATAGACAAAATTAGAGGACTAGTGATAAGTTTTGTTATTAAAAAAAGTGATCCGGCAAAATCTAAAAGGTTCATGGAACTCTTAGGCGTTCCTTTTAGAAAGGCATAGTTATGGCAAAAACGTCAAAAATAGTTAAAAACAACAAAGTTCAAAAGTTCGAAGTAAGGCACGTAAACAGATGTCATATTTGTGGCAGGCCAAGAGCATATCTTAGAAGATTTGGCATTTGTCGTTTATGTTTCAGAGATTTAGTCCACCGAGGAGAGATCCCCGGCGTAAAGAAAGCGAGTTGGTAATCTATGGACCCTATTGCAGATTTATTAATATCAATAAAAAACGGCTACATGGCAAAAAGAAAAGATGTGAGTGCACCTTATTCAAAGTTTAAGTTTGCAGTAGCCAAAGTCTTAGAAAGCGAAAATTTCGTAGGAAAAGTCGAAGAAGCAGACAGATCAATAAACATAGAGCTAATTTACGAAAATGGCAAGCCGAAAATTTCACAGGTCAAAAAGGTTTCTAAATTAGGACTAAGGGTTTACGCAAAAAGCAAAAATATAAAAACAATCAGGGGAGGAAGAGGTATGACCATTGTTTCAACCTCAAAAGGACTAATGAGCGGTAAGCAAGCAAGGAGTCAGAAATTAGGAGGGGAGGTTATTTGCCAGATTTGGTAAATAAATTCTATGTCAAAAATCGGTAAGCAACCAGTATCAATTCCATCAGGCGTAACGGTAAACGTTCAGGATTATCACGTCTCGGTTGTTGGTCCAAAAGGTGAACTCGCTTTTCAAGCTAGGCCGGAAGTCGCAATAGAGGTAAGGGAAAGTACAGTTTTTGTTACCAGAAAAAATGAAACAAAGTTTGCAAAATCATTGCACGGGTTAACAAGAAGCGTTATTGCAAATATGGTAAAAGGTGTAACGGACGGTCATCAAAAAACTCTAGAGTTAGTCGGAGTAGGATACAGGGCAGCCAAGCAAGGCGAAAATCTTGTCTTGAATGTAGGCTACTCTCATCCTGTTGTAATCGAGCAAATACCAGGCATCCAAATTGATACAAAAGAAAACAAAATTATGGTTTCCGGTGCCGATAAAATATTAGTTGGTGAAACTGCAGCCAAAATCAGAAGAATCCGACCACCAGAACCTTATAAGGGCAAAGGGATTAAATATTCTGGGGAATATATAAGAAGAAAGGCAGGTAAGGCCGCGAAAGCAGCAGCCTAAAAATTATGAACAACAAGAGAGTCCAAAAACAAATAAGGCACAAAAGAGTAGTCAAAAAAATAAAAAGGGCGGGCAATATTCACAGGCTGGTTGTTTTTCGGTCAAATAAATTTATTTATGCTCAGCTGATAGATGATAGTCAGTCAAAAACATTAGCATCAGCAACAGATGCAAATATTAAAGAAAAAAAGTCTAAAGTCGAAAACGCAAAAGAAGTCGGGAAGTCTTTGGCAAAAAGTGCTCTTGCCAAAAATGTT
This sequence comes from Saccharimonadales bacterium (SeqCode), assembly GCA_035480415.1. Classification (GTDB taxonomy): domain Bacteria; phylum Patescibacteriota; class Microgenomatia; order Curtissbacterales; family GWA2-41-24; genus DATIHT01. The sequence continues at coordinate 7,703 of DATIHT010000063.1, forward strand.
AAAAAAATAGTTTTCGATCGCGGCGGATACAAATATCATGGTCGAATTAAAGCTTTGGCAGAAGGCGCAAGAGAAGGAGGTTTAACTTTTTAAATGGCATATCAAAATCGACAACAACATGGGTCTAGATATCCCCAAGAACCCAAAGAATTCGAAGAAAAAGTAATTCAGGTAAACCGTGTTTCCAAAAAAACAAAAGGCGGTAATAAGATGAGCTTTTCTATTCTTGTGGTAATTGGCGACAAAAAAGGTAGAGTTGGAGTTGGTCTTGGAAAAGCAAAAGATGTTGCTTCGGGAATTAGGAAGGCAGTAACCTACGCAAAGAAACATTTAATTGAAGTACCAATTGTAAATGGTACTATTCCACACGATATTTACCTAAAAAGAGGAGCAGCAAAAATTATTTTGAAACCAGCCCCGGAAGGTTCTGGAGTCATTGCCGGTGGAGCTGTTAGAAACGTAGTAGAAGCCGCAGGTATCAGAAACATATCAAGTAAGGTTTTGGGCACTAAAAACCAGGCTTCCAATGTCTATGCCACACTCGAAGCGCTAAGTAAGCTTACAAAATGAGTTTAAATAAATTAACAAAAATAAAAACAAAGAAGTTAAGGCGACTTGGAAGAGGTCCAGGCTCTGGTCGCGGCAAAACCTCGGGTAAAGGCCAAAAAGGTCAAAACGCCAGGGGTAAACTTCCAATTACTCATTCTCATCAGGAGGGCGGCCAAAGGCCAATTTTCAAAAGATTGCCATACAGAAGAGGAAAAGGTAATAAAAGCCTTTCCAAAAAACCAATTGCTGTTAACGTAGAAGCCTTGAATAAATTGCCAAAAAACTCAAGGGTTAATATAGAACTTTTAATAGAACACAGGATAGTTGAAAAATCAGACGCTAAAATTTACGGAGTAAAAATACTTGGTAATGGAAAAGTCGAGAATGTACTAACAATAGTATTACCGATCTCAAAAAGTGCGGCGCAGAAAATAGAAAAGGCAGGCGGTAAAATAGAAACTGTACCAAAAACTAAAAAGGAGCTAAGCAAAAAAACTGCCCACAACAATGAAAAACCAAAAGCAAAAACAGAAAAATGAATTTTGTAAAAGCTATTCAGAATATTTTAAGGGTAAAAGAACTTAGAAAAAAAATTCTTTTCACCGCAGCTATCTTTTTAGTCTTTAGAATCTTTGCTTTTGTTCCTGTTCCAGGAGTCGATATTTCTTCCATTAAAAATCTTTTTGCGCAAAGTCAATTTCTTTCATTGCTGGACATATTTTCAGGCGGTACACTCGCCAATTTTTCAGTCATGTCACTCGGACTTAATCCTTACATCAACGCAAGCATCATCATGCAGCTTCTGCAAATGGTCATACCAAAATTAGAAGAAATGTCCAAAGAAGGCGAAGCAGAAAGAGAGAAACTCAATCAATATACGCGCTACATAACTGTTCCGCTTGCTGCAATTCAATCTTTCGGCATGTATATTTTGCTCAAAAATTCTAACATCATAACCACCATCACTCCCATGTCGCTTCTTACTTTAGTAGTGACAATGACAGCGGGAACTGTACTTTTGATGTGGCTTGGAGAATTAATTACGGAAAAGGGAATTGGTAATGGAATATCGATGGTTATTTTTGCCGGAATTGCGGCAAGATTACCGGTTGGCATAATTCAGACGGCATCAGTTTTTGACCCAAGCCAGCTTAGAAATATTCTCATCTTTGCGGCAATGGCAATTTTTGTAATAGTTTCGATTGTTTTTGTGACAGAAGCCAGGCGCCCAATCCAGGTCTATTATTCCAGAAGGTCCGCAAGTCCCAAAGAAGGCGGTGGTCTAAAGAGTTTCATACCACTTCGTCTAAACCAGGCAGGAGTAATTCCAATAATTTTTGCGGTATCTTTAATCCTTTTGCCAACAACATTTTCCAAGTTTTTTGAAAGCTCGCCAAATGTCACAATTGCAAATATTGCACAAAATGTTCAGAAATTATTTAATCCAAACGGAATTACTTACAATGTTGTCTACTTTTTATTGGTTGTTGTGTTCACATACTTCTACACAACTGTTGCTTTCAATACAAAGCAAATTTCCGAAATGCTTATGAAACAGGGCGGTTTTATTCAGGGAATTAGGCCCGGATTGCCAACCAAAAAATATCTTGATTATGTTTCATTAAGAATAACTTTATTTGGAGCTTTATTTTTAGGATTCATTGCTGTTATTCCGTCACTCGCGCAAAGATTTACCAATATAACAACACTCCTAATTGGTGGAACAGGTCTTTTGATAGTTGTGTCAGTCGTACTGGAAACCACAAAGCAAATAGAATCTTTAATTGTTATGAAAGATTACGATAGTTTTCTGAAAAAGAAATGAAAATAATATTTTTAGGACCGCAAGGTTCAGGCAAATCAACTCAGGCAAAAATGCTATCAGAGCATCTTAATGTTCCATACATCGAGATGGGACAGATGCTCAGAGACAAAATGACAGACAACACTCAAGACGCACAAGATATTAAAGTGGCAATGGAATCTGGTAATTTGGTGGACAACGAAATAACAATAAGAGCCCTAACAGAAAGACTAACAAAACCAGATGCAAAAGACGGGTTTGTTCTGGATGGTTATCCAAGAAACCAAGAGCAATTGGATAAATTTCCAATTGAAGTGGATAAAGTAATTTATGTAAAAGTTCCGGACGAAGAAGCAATTTCAAGACTCTCAAAAAGAGCAAGAGCAGATGATACCCCGGAAGCAATACAAAAAAGACTTGAGATTTATCACAACGAGACAGAACCGCTACTTGAACAATTTAGACAAAAAGGTTTACTTACAGAGGTAGACGGTAAACCTAATATAGATGATGTCAAAAAAGCACTTTTAAATTTGTTCTGAAATGAGCCAGATAAAAACCAGGGAAGAGATTGAGCTAATGAAAGTATCTGGTAAGGTTGCAGCCAAAGCTCTTAAAAAGATTTTGGAAAATATTAAACCTGGGGTCAAAGCAATAGAATTAGACACGCTTGCAAAAGAAGTCATGGAGGCAGAAGGTGCGACAGCATCTTTTCCGACAGTCGAAGACTACAAATGGGCAACATGTATAACTTTTAACGAACAAGTTGTTCATGGGATACCGACACAAAGAGAACTTAAAGACGGAGATATAGTAAGTATAGATACGGGTGCTTTGTATAAGGGTTATCACAGCGACATGGCGATAACATTTCCGGTTGGTAAAATCTCGCAAGAAACTGAAAAGTTTCTAAAAGTCGGAGAAAAAGCATTGGATTTGGCAATATCAAAAGCAAAAGCAGGAAACACCATAGGTGATGTTTCCCAAGCCTTACAGGAAACAATAGAGGGAGCAGGCTATTCAATAGTTAAAAACTTAACCGGACACGGAATAGGAACAGAGCTCCACGAAGAACCAATGGTTCCAGGGTTCGGTAAGGCCGGAATAGGACCAAAAATAAAAGAGGGCATGACATTGGCAATAGAGGCCATATATGCCCAGAAATCTGGCAAAGTTTATTTAGAAGACGACGGTTGGACAATTACAACCCAAGATGGCTCACTTGGGGGATTATTTGAAAAAACTATAGTTGTTACAAAAGGTGGCCCTATAGTCTTGACGCCATATCTATGATTATGTACAATTACCGTTCAGACCAAATTGCCTATGAGTAAAGCAGGAGTCATAGAACTCGATGGTGAGGTTGTAGAAGCTTTGCCAAACACAATGTTTCGGGTAAAAGTAAATAAAGGGTCACTGCCGGGTGTCGAAGAGGATAAAATAGTACTTTGTCATCTATCCGGGAAAATGCGCATACACTACGTAAGAATTCTGCCGGGTGACAGAGTAAAAATTGAAATGACACCTTACGATTTAACCAAAGGAAGGATTACGTTTAAGCAGAGATAATGTATAAATTAATTTTAAATTTACCTTTGGTAATTTAAAATTGTCCCATTAGGGAAAGAGGAATATTAAGGAGAAAACCGTAGGGTGTCTCCTTAAAGTCACTATGAAAGTACAAGCTTCAGTTAAAAAAAGATGTATAAATTGCAAAATCGTCAAAAGGCGAGGTGCTCTGTACGTAATTTGTAGTACAAACCCGCGCCACAAACAAAGACAAGGATAATTTTATGGCAAGAATAACAGGAGTAGATCTACCAAACGAAAAAAGAATAGAAGCATCGCTTCCTTATCTATATGGTATTGGTCCAGCCCTAACCAAGGTTATTTTGCAAAAATGCCAGATAGACCCAAATATAAGGACCAAAAACTTAACAGAAGATCAGGTAAATCAACTACAAAAAGCTGTTGACGAATATAAGGTAGAAGGAGATTTAAGAAGAGAGGTTCAGGCGAACATTAAACGCTTACAAGAAATAGGATCTTACAAAGGCATAAGGCACTCGAAAAATCTGCCGGTACGGGGGCAACGAACAAAGACAAACGCCAGAACTAAAAGAGGCAAGAGAGTAACAATTGGAACAGTTAGGAAAGAAGCAGTTTCAAAAATTGGAGGTAGCGCAGAAGCAAAAACCGCTCCTGCAGCTAAATAAACTTGGCAGTTAAAAAAGAAAAAAAGACAGCAAAAACATCAAGGGGTCGGGCATATGTCACGGCTACTTTTAACAATACCCTTGTTAATGTAACAGACGAAAATGGTAATACCCTAACTTGGGGTTCGGCAGGTGCGTCTGGTTTTAAAGGTGCAAGAAAAGCAACGCCTTACGCAGCAACAACCGCTGTCGAGACAGTTGCCAAAAAAGCCAAAGAAATGGGTATCACAAGTATCGAACTTTATATTAAAGGTCCTGGTCCAGGAAGAGATGGCGCAATTCGTGCATTCAAATCTGCAGGCTTGGAAATTGTAATGATTGCAGATGTCACACCGATTCCGCACAACGGTCCAAGGGCATCAAAAAGGAGAAGGGTTTAATGGCAAGATACACCGGTCCAAAACACAGACTTTGCAGAGCAGAAGGTATGGCAATATGTGGTTCGCCTAATTGTCCGGTAACCAAGAAAAATGCCGGGCCTCCCGGCCAGCACGGTCAAAAAGGAAGAAGAAAGCTTTCTGAATATGGTATTCAACTTAGAGAAAAACAGAAAGTAAAAAGAATGTATGGGGTACTGGAAAGACAGTTTAGTAAGTACTTCAATATGGCCCAGGCAAAAAAAGAAGCAACTGGTGAAGCGTTACTTCAAATTCTAGAAACAAGACTCGATAACGTTATGTACAGGATTGCCTTGGCAGCAAGCAGACCACAGGCAAGACAACTCGTTTCCCATGGTCATGTAACTGTAAATGGAAAAAGAGTGACAATACCTTCATATAATGTTAAAATTGGCGACATTGTTTCGCTTTCTGCCAAAAGTGCCAATCTACCTTTCATTAAAAAATTAGCAGAAGAAAAAAAGGAAGAAAAACTTCCTTCTTGGGTTAGTAAAAAAGCGCTTGTTGCCAAAATAGAAAGTATGCCCAAAAGAGAAGATTTAGAATTGGATATTAACGAAAGACTAATCGTTGAGTATTACTCAAGATAATTATGAAAAAAGTGAAGGAGGTGAAACCAGACTAAAATGCTTGACTTATCACAAATAGAAATTCAAACAGAAAAAGAAACTGCAAATTTTGGAAAATTCATCATCGAACCTTTAGATCAGGGCTACGGTCACACGATCGGAAACTCACTGAGAAGAGTTTTATTGAGCTCCCTATCAGGAGCAGCAATAACTCATGTAAAGATTGCGGGAGTTCGTCATCAATTTTCAACGCTTGCTGGAATGTCAGAAGACATCGTCGAATTTATTTTAAATCTTAAAAAAGTAAGATTACAAATTTCTTCCGATAAACCTGTAAAGTTAACAATGGACGTAAAAGGTCCAAAGGAAGTTACAGCGTCAGATATCGCAAAAACAGCAGGTGTCGAAATAATCAACGGGTATTTAGTACTAGCTCATCTAACAGATGCAAAGGCTAAGTTATCAGTTCAAATGACGGCAGAAAATGGCAGTGGTTATATGCTTGCTGACGAAAAGAAAACAGGCGAAATTGGGGTTATCCCAATGGACGCAAACTTTTCCCCAGTTACACATGTCAATTACAAAGTAGAAGCAACCCGCGTGGGAAGGCTTACAAACTACGATAAATTGACAATGGAGGTAACAACAGACGGTACCATCAAGCCATCAGATTCTTTGAGAACTGGAGCCAAAATTCTAGTGGATTACTTTACAACTATTAGTCAGCCGCAAACGGGTACCAAGAAACCCAAAAAAGAAGAAGTTACCATGCCCGTAACAGACGAAATTCTAAAAACTTCTTTGGAAGAATTGGATTTGCCAGTAAGACTTACAAATAGTTTAAAGTCAGGGAAGATCGAAACAATCGGTGATTTCTTAACAAGAGATAAAAGAGAACTTCTTAAAATGAAGAATATGGGGCCAAAATCTATCTCTCTTGTAGAGGAAAAACTCAGAGAAAAGGGAGTTGAAATAAAGTGAGACACTCTTACTTTGGCAAAAAATTAGGAAGAGACACCAACGCCAGAAAGGCCCTCCTAAATAATCTGGCGGCGAGTTTGTTGGAAAAAGGTCAAATCGTAACTACTTTGGCTAAAGCAAAGTTTGCCAGACCGTATGTGGAAAAATTAATAACCCAATCAAAAAGGGCAAACGATTTACGTGGAAGAAGAATCCTTGCAAGTAATCTCACAAACCAGGCATTTACAAAGTTAAACACAACAATTTCTTCTGGTTTTGCCAAAAGACAAGGCGGTTACACTAGAATTATTAGACTAAACCAAAGATCCGGCGATGCTGCTCTTATGGCAAGGTTAGAATTATTGCCACTCGAGAAAAAAGCTCAAGAACAAAAAGAACCAGTTTCTTCCAAGAAAGTAGAAAAACTAACTGCCAAAAAGAACTAAATGAAAACAACAAAACCGAAAGATATTAAAAAAGACTGGCATCTCATAGATGCCAAAAATCAAATACTCGGAAGGATATCAACCAAAGTAGCACATTTATTGATGGGCAAAAATAAACCATACTACACTCCACTTTTGGATTGCGGAGATTATGTTGTTGTTATAAATGCAAAGAATGTTGCACTAAGCGGTAAAAAAGAAACACAAAAACTTTATTATCGTTATTCTGGATATCCAGGTGGCTTAAGATCAAGAACCACGCAAAGAGTAAGGGAAACGAAACCGGAAGAAATAATAAGGCACGCAGTAGTTGGAATGTTACCAAAAAATAAAATGGGCAAATTAATGGTTAAAAAACTATATATCTATCCAGATTCCCAGAATCCGCACTTGGCAAAATTCATATCAAAATCTAACTAAAATGGCCGAAGAACAAGATACAAAACAAGAAGAAAATAAAACCTTAGACAAAAAACCAAAAGGAAATTTTTTCCTTGCTCATGGTAGAAGAAAAGGAGCAGTTGCAAGGATTAGACTTTTTAAGGGTAAAGGGGAAATGATGGTTAACAATAATCCAATGTTTAAATATTTTCCCGCATTAATTTCAAAAGAGAAATTACAGAAACCATTCAGAATTACAAAATCAGAAGGTCAATATTACGCAACAGTAAGAGTAAATGGTTCGGGCAAAATGAGCCAGATAGACGCAATTGTTCAAGGCCTTTCAAAAGCACTCACCCTGGCAGCTCCAGAATTTCGTTCCACTCTCAAAAAAGCAGGTCTTCTAACCCGTGACGCAAGAGTTAGAGAAAGAAGAAAGTACGGAAGAGCTCAAAAAGCTCGAAAAGGCAAGCAATCGCCAAAGCGTTAATCCCAAAAAGATAAAAATCTCAGGCAGCTCTTTTTACAGGATCTGCAGAAACTACAGCTTGTGCTGGAGCTTCTGCTGGAGCTTCTGCTCTAATTGGAGTTGGTTGGGTATTTACTCCAAGATCTTTATTCATTTGAACTGTCAGCTCATCGTTAGTTGCTAGAGTTGTAGGTTTAAAATCTGGAGTCTCTCCTTTTGCAAACCTATTCATTTGACTGGGAGAAGGGGCATTTGCAAATCTAGCTTTAGGCTCAACCGGAGCAACAGTTGGAGTAACTCCTACGGCTTCAAGATTAGCCTTTTCAGCACTCAATGATGCAATCTGTGTTGTATCAACATTCGGTGTTCCCGATCCTGCTTCCATTTCACGTCCAGCAGTTAAGGTGTTAAGGTTATTCTGGATTAAATCTACACGACTTTGCGCATCTGCTACAGGATCGGCTGTTACAACAGGGGTTGTAGCCTGTTCTGCAGACTTGCCCCCAAAAAATTCGTGGCCAAGAATTTTCATCTATATTTATCTAACACTTTTTTCAAAGTTATTGTCAAATAAGAGAATTAATATTAATCTCGACGTCTTTTAATTCTCGAGGGCTTAATATCTTTTATATCAAGATCAACACTGGTTAAAGGTCCATCATGGGATTTAGCAATTGTGGCCATTACTCTATTCTGTTCGATTCTTAATTTTGTTATTAAACCAAAATGATCCTCGTCTTTTATTCCCGCGTAATCACCAATCACAAAGGTCTCCGAATCGCCATATTTTACAGCCAGTATATGACCTTTAATAAGTGGTCTTTCATTTATAGGTATTACTGCAATACTAGCCATTTTTCCGTCAAGTTCTAAATCAAGTTGTTGCGGATCTGCTTCTAATTGTTTATCGGGGGAAGCGAGTTCTGAAGTTTTTAAAAAACCAGAGTTCTGTGAGGAACTATTCCCCTCCATGGCAGTCACGCCTACTATATGGTCGGAGTGACTTCCTCTCTCCGGATCATGTAGTGAATCCACAATCATTCCGGTGCCTGCGTTTAAACCGGCCACAGGTGCACCTTCTGGTCTTACTCTAACAGTCTGACCTAAAACGATTGGTGGATAATCTAAACCGCCCTGTAATCTAAAATGGAATCGTTGGCCCTCAAACGCTAAAGTCTGAATTCTTTTATAACCAAAAACAGAAGCGTCAAACTCTCGGGAATAAATGGGAAGGGGTGTTCCTTGTAGTAACTCGTTCTGAGGTCCGTTGGTCATAAATAATTATAGCGCCTTAATAATCTATGTGTCGGGGAAGGGAGAATTGAACTCCCGATACACCACCCCCAGCGGCGCGTGATACCACTTCACTATTCCCCGATAGATCAGTATTTTACCAAATTGTACAATTTTATTTTGAACCTATTGACAATTCGGGTTTTATA
>DATIHT010000064.1:0-9200 GCA_035480415.1 Saccharimonadales bacterium (SeqCode)
TTTTTAATAATAAAAAATACTTGTAAAAAACAATCACAAATATAGTAATGATCAAGTAAGAAGAATGGTAAAATTAAAAGATGCAAGAATTGGCAACAATTGCAGGCGGATGTTTCTGGTGTACCGAGGCAATTTTTAAGCGCCTTAAAGGTGTTGAATCGGCAACTCCCGGATACTCTGGCGGCAATTTAGAAAACCCCACATACGAACAGGTTTGTTCGGAAACAACAGGCCACGCAGAGGCAATACAAATTAAATTTGACCCAAAAATTATTTCTTACGAGACTCTTCTGACCGTTTTCTTTAAACTTCACGACCCGACAACACTAAACCGACAGGGTAACGATGTCGGTACTTCGTATAGGTCTGCAATCTTCTACCATTCCGAAGATCAAAAGAAAACAGCCGAAAAAGTAAAAGCTAAAATGCAAAAACTATATAAAGAAAAAATTGTAACCGAGATTGTTCCCTATAAAAACTTTTACGAAGCGGAAAATTATCATAAAAACTACTTCGACAATAACAAGAATCAGCCATATTGCCAGCTAATAATCGACCCGAAAATTACGAAGCTCTATCGAGAGTTTGAGAGTATCACCAAATAATTAAATTACTGGCTGTAATTGTAAGAAGGAGCACTCTGGCCACCGCCAGAACTGTATCCGCCCTTTTTGGCAAGGAAGAAATAATAAACAGCACCATAGATCACAAAACCTACGACTGCATAGATTAAAATCCACTGCCAAAGCGGTCTTTTTCCATATCCGCCTTTGGATTTATTGTCCATAACTTTATATTGTTCCTGTACATTTTATTTGTCAATATACTCTTACAGTTCCCTTACCTTATTTTATCCGCGATTTTAAATTAAAGTGAGAACATGCAACCATGATCGCTTTAACACTCGCACTACTAATTGGAATAGTTTTCTCTTTTTTTGCGATTCAAAATAACCAGCCGGTAAGCCTGCAGATCCAAAACTTTACCTTCACAGACATACCCCTTTACCTAGTTACACTGGCATCAATGTTGGTAGGAATCGTCCTTTCCTTGATTGTTACATTTGCCGATTCCATCTCGCATGCTATAGGCGATTTTGGCAAAGACAGGGAAATAAAAAACGCATCCCATTCCCTGGAAAAGTTAGAAAATAAAGTTCACAACTTAGAAGTAGAAAACGCAAGGCTAAAAGGCAATCACTATGCGCCCACTTTTGAGAAATCACAGTTCGATAAACCCAACGCAATTCAGAGAATCAGAAACCGCCTTTCAGTTTAGATTTTTCTTAATAACCGCAACTAGATCCTTAATTTCAAATGGCTTAGTTAAAAACCCATCTGCACCCGTTGCTTTGACAACGCTAGCCAGATCATCAAGAGCAGAAACAATAATAATTGGCACTTTTTTAGTTTTCAAATCAGTCTTCAAAATTTTAATCGCTTCCCGCCCGTCCACACCAGACATTCTGATGTCCATCAAAATTAAATTAGGTGAAAAATTAATGACTTTTTTTACAAGACCTTTGGCAGAAGATAATATTTTCACCTCATACCCCTTCTCCGAAAGAATGATAGACAAAACTCCGGATATTCCTTCATCGTCTTCGCAAACTAATATTTTTTTAGCCATTTTTCGAATGTTTTTTCCTGTCCAAAACCCAAACTGGTAATTCAAAAGAAAATGTTGACCCTTTTCCCTTTTGAGATTCGACCCAAATTCTACCACCATGTTGCTTAATAATCTGATTGCAAATATAAAGACCTAAACCCAAACCCGAAAAACTTGGCCTCATTTTAATATCAATTTGCGAAAACCTCCCGAAAATATATTTTTTATATTTGGGATCAATTCCAATACCAAAATCAACAACAGATACAACAACATTTTTTGAATCTGAGGGTGCTATTTTAATGAAAATTTTATTCGATTTTGGTGAATATTTACCGGCATTGGTGATTAAATTTGTTATAACCTGGGCAATTCTAAACTTATCCGCAAAAACTCTCTTGTGTACAGTTTCCTTTAAAATTATTTTGTGGAATTTATGAAATTTTTGTAAATCGGCAATTGTGTCGGCAACCAGATCATCGATATAAAATTTTTCCTTATTTAAAATCAGCTTAGAAGCCTGAATTTTAGAAACATCCAAAAGATTGGAAACCAAACTCGAAAGCCTCTTTACCTGATCGTCCATTTTGGAAACATAAAGGGAGACTTTATCGTTTTTTATTTTTTTGCCTATTTTTTGTAAGAGTTCCAAATAGCTGGAAATTGTAGTAATCGGAGTTTTTAATTCATGCGAGGCAATACTTATAAAATCATCTTTTCTGCGTTCGTGTTCGTTTTTCTCATAAATAATGGCAGTAAGAAGCAAGGAAGTCGCAGCAACCGTACCTATAAAACCTTGCAAAAGAAGCAAGTTCTCGCTTAAGTTTTGGCCTCCCCCATAAGGGCCAAAACCATGCGCAGTTCCCCAAATGGATATCAAAGAAATAATCATAACTGCCCCAGTAACCTCTTTTGGGCCGAACCTAAGAGCTACCCAGAGCAAAATAGGATAAAGAATATAGGCAAGAGAAGCATATGGCGACAAATAGTGAAAAAATCTGGTAAAAATCAACAAACTTGCCAGCAAAACAACAATTGCCATAAGTAGTGCTTCGCAAAATCTAGAAATATTCACCCATTTAATCTTCGGTTTGCTCCAGGCCAAAATAAAAGGTGCCACAACAAGATCCGAAAGCATATCCCCAATCCACCACGTAACCCAGGTTCTGTGATATTCAGAAGAGCTGGAAATAACTTTGCCAAAAAATAAAGTCGTAACCCCAATTGTTGCGCTAATTGCGGTAGAAAAAACCGCACCGACGAGAACCAGCTTCAAAACATCGCTTATTTTTGAAAATCGGGTGTTCAGGCGCAGTTTATTCAAGAGATACGCGCCAATAAGTGCTTCCAAAGAATTACCAACAGCAATTCCAAATGCAACTTCAAGAGAAGCTCCATTTAAAAAATTTACAAAAAATGCACTCAAAAATACTGCAGGGAAAAACCTGTAGCCGCCCAAAAGCAAAGCCGCCAGAGAAATACCGCTCGGAAACCAAACCAACGTAGCAAAACCGGAAACCGCTCCAATACTAAGACCGTTAAGCCCAGTAACAACATAAGAGAGAAAAATAATGGCGAATTTAAAAATATAATCAGCAACCCTCAGAACGCTGTGTTTGCTCATTGTGGGACTAAAATATATTCCTTTGGCAGCCAACTTGCAAATGCCCTAAAATATAATAAAGTGAATCTAATTTTTCCAGTCATAATAGCTTCAATTTTTGTCTTTTTTCGAAACATAAGCACTTACCCGCTAACAAATTGGGACGAGGCTTGGTATGGCGAAATCATCAAAAATATGGCATCCGGAAGCTATCAGCACCTTATGCCTTTTTGGAATGGCAGTTATTTTTTTGATCACTCTCCTCTCTACTTTTGGTTAACAACAATAATAGTCAAAATATTTGGACTGGGAGAATGGCAGGTTCGTCTTATTTCTGCAATCTCGGCAACAATTGCAACTGTACTGGTATTCCTAATTGGCAAAAGGCTAAAGGACCAAAACTTAGGTGCCATCTGCGCCCTAATTTTTTTAACAATCGGCCAGGTCGTCCCCCGTTTCTCGCATGGCAACCTGGATGCTTTTCTAATCTGCTTATTTTTAGCAAGTTTCTACGCATATCTAATAAGCGAAGAGACGAGGTTGATCCTCGTGACGAGGATCAACCTCGCAAGTGTACTATGCGGTATCTCAATTGGGTTGGGAATTTTGGTCAAAAGTTGGGGTACCGGTTTGTTCCCAATTGCTCTAATTTTTATATATGCATTTTTCAAAAATCGTAAATTGCCCAAAAACTCTCTTTTAATAATTGCATCGGCTCTTGTAACTTTCGGCTGGTGGTACGTTTGGGGAACATTAACCTGGGGAAAAACTTTTATTAACTGGTATATTTTAAATCCTTCAGAAAATGGACTAGGTTCCCCAATTCAGAGTTTTTCCCCTTTTTACCTAAAAACTGCTGCTCGTGATGTTTGTTTGTGGTTTTTACCACTCGCATCAGGAATTGTATTAAGCGTCAAAAAAACAAAACTAAAGATTGATCCAATTATTGCAAGTTTCACCCTCATGTCAGTAATCTATATTTTTGCTCTCAATTTCCTATACAACAAATCTGATTGGTATAACCTACCAGCCTACCCCTTTGTCGCAGTCACAATTGGCTATTTCACATATGCAATCTTCAAAATATGGCCAAAAATTACACTTTTTGCATTAATTGTTATTGCTGCAATACAAATATGGAATGTTAACAGAATTGAAAATATTTACCCAGATAGATCCAAAGTCGGCGCCGATTTGGGCAAAAAAGCAAAGCAGGTTATTCCAAAGGGGAGCACAGTAATATTGGACGATCACGACTTAACCTCCTTTCTTTTCTACAGTGACCAAACGGCAATCTTCACAATAGAAGAGGGCAAAAAAGATAATTTTTCCCAGTGGTGGAAAATAAGTCACGACAACCTTGCAGATTTCACCAAGACCCATCAAAATGTCTGGATAGTTACAAAAAATCCCAAGCAATTAAACCTTAAAGAGAACTATCAACAAATCGACTACATAAACCAATATTACTTCCTAAAAATAATCAAAAAATGAATCTCCAATTTGCCCTCATATTAAACTCAACTGTCGCCCTGGCAATTACAATAAAAAGTATCTACGACACAATAACTGCTATTACCCACATCGAAAATAATCCAAAATTAACATCGCGAATATTCTTTATTTTTACTCCGCTTTTTGGCGAAAAAAAAGAAAAGCCGTGGGGCATCGTTTATGATTCAGTTACAAAATTACCAATCGACCCTGCAATAGTAACTATTGCAGTAGACGAAAACGGCGTTGGTGAATATAAACAAACCAGAATCACAGACCTCGAAGGAAGATTTAGCTTTCTGGTAACACCCGCAAAATACGTCCTAAAAGCAGAAAAAACTCACTATAAGTTTCCTTCGGAAATTGTAAAAGGCAAAACAGACGGCAAATACAAGAACGTTTACCACGGAGAAATAATCGAGGTCGAAAACCCGTACATTATTAATCTAAACATTCCCATGGATCCTGTAGATTTTGACTGGAACCAATCTATAAAACACAAGGAGACAAGCACCAAAAATATAATTTTGGACAACATAAGGCTTGTGATCATCGTAGTTGGCATTGCTGTCTCAGCGGATATTTATTTATTAACCCGCCAAGCACTTTATTTAACACCAATTGCAATTTATCTTCTGGATACACTGTTTATAAGAACTAACGTCCAAAAAACGCTTTGGGGCACCGTGTACGACAAAAAAACTCACCAGCCAATACCGCGCGCCCGAATAAAAGCATTTCGTCTGCCACACAAACTTCGCGTTGCTTATGCCAGTTGTGATCATCTGGGCAGGTATTTTCTCTTACTTTCACATGGATCCTACACCATAGAGGTGGAAAGCGAAAAAGACCATAAACCCTTGGCAAAAATAGATCTTGTTGAAGTAAAAAAAGGTAAAGAAGTAATCGATTTCGATATACCCGTTTAAAATAAACTTATGGAAGGCAAAATTGTATTTACTGGTAAATCACAAAAAGGTAAACAAATAATCTTAAGGTACGTAAAGCAGGGAGACGCCCAGACAATGCTGGACTACATCAACACCCTTTCGGATGAACGGACTTACATTCGTTTTCAGGGAGAACACCTCACCTTAAAAGAAGAGCAGGAATATCTCGACAGTCAGCTAAAAAGAATAAAGGATAAAAAATCTGTCCATCTCGTTGCTCTGTCGAACAACCAGCACATCGGAATATCCAGCATCGATTTGGAAGACAGAACATCCAGCCATGTAGGAAATTTCGGCATCTCAATATCTAAAGAATTCAGAGGTGAAGGTGTTGGTAAACTGCTTATGGAAACAATAGTTTCAGAAGCCCAAAAAGAACTCCCAGGGTTAAAAATTATCACTTTGGGGTGTTTCTCAAACAACGCATTGGCCATAAAAATGTACAAAGAGTTTGGATTTGTAGAATATGGCAGACTACCAAATGGTGTAAAGCTAGAAAATGGCTTTGTTGACCACATTTACATGTATAAAAACATATCGAATCAATAGCACGCCGGCCCCGCACTTTTTGTAAAAATGCGGGGTAAACGTGCATTTTTCTTAGTTAAGGTAACCAACAATTTCTTTTAAGCTTCTCTCAAAATCCTGTAAATGTTCCGGAAAAATAACAACAGAATTTCTGACGCTGTCGTTTCCCTCTCCCATATATCTGGATTCAGTGATTTTTAAATACTTTTTGTCGTTTGTTGCTACATTAACATCAAAGAAAAAAGTTTTACCTTTAATTGAAAAACGTGAAGATTTTACGCTGTTCCTCTTTTGTGCTTGCTGTTCCATATCTAATTCTCACCTCCTCTCGAACTAACTCTTATTCCTAATCTATTTATTTATAAGAAGATAAAACTAATATACCCGAAGAAAAACCGAATTGTCAATATACCAATTCAGATACTTCACAACCTTACCTTTGGGAATCTTTTCGAGCACGGCCATTTGGCCAACAAATAGGACAAGGACCACTCCCGCTATACTTGTGACCCCTACTACATATCTTCCATTTGGTTGATTTTGCTTTCATAAAAAACTACTCACACTTGATAATAAAGCAGAACGTTTCCTGAAGATTTAAATTCGCGACTCTTAACAAGCTTTAACTTTCGCCTGTCCATTCCTTTAAAAAATGATTTACCTTCACCCAAAATAACAGGATTTACCATTAGTCTGTATTCATCAATCAATCCAAGCTTTGCAAATTGAGCAACAATCGTTCCACTACCAAAAATGGCAATATCCTTGCCGTCCATTTGTTTCCATTTTTTGATCTCCTCTGGATCGATTTCATGAAGTAACGTCGTATTCTTCCATACAACCTTGTTCAAAGACTTTGAAAAGACAAACTTGTAAATATCGTCAATAATTTGTGCGATTTTACGATCATCTCCCCCAGTCTTTGGATCTTTCAACGCCTTTGGCCAGTAACCTTCAAAAAGCTCATACGTAGTTCTGCCAAAAATTATGCCTCCAAAGTCAGCAGTATGCTCAATTGCAAATTCATTAAATTCATCATCAACAACATGCCAATCGATATTGCCATCCAATCCTGCAAAATAACCGTCGACGGAAATCATGTTAAATACAACTATTTTCCTCATTAATTGTCTCCAAATCTCTTAATTGCCAGCAAATGTGCTTTTTTCTCTTCTTCTCTGCGATTATGTGGTTTAGCATCAGTTTCAAGCGCACCCAAAAAGTGCCTTGTGACGTGAGAAATCTCATCAACAGCATCAAAAAAAGCCTTTTCGTTAACTTCTGAAGGTTTGGAAAAACCTGAAATTTTTCTCACAAATTGCAGGGAGGCATCATGAATCTCGTCGTTTGAAACAGGAGGATCGTAGTTAAAAAGTGGTTTTATGTTGCGGCACATTACTTGCCTTCATAGGCTTCTTTAAGCTTGGCAATATCAAGCTTCTTCATAGGCATAAACGCAGCGGTCACTCTTTCTACCTTCTCCTGATCAGAATCCGAAAGATACTCATCCAAAATTGTTGGGGTAATTTGCCATGTAACACCAAATTTGTCCTTTAGCCAACCGCATTGCTCCATCTCTGGTACTGCCGAAAGTTTTTTCCAAAGATCATCTATCTCTTCCTGAGTGTCACATTTAACTATAAAAGAAATCGCGGAAGTAAGGTCAAAACCGGGAACTTTTCCTCCGTTTAGTGCAAGAAAGTCTGCTCCATTAACCTCAAACTCAACAGTCATCACAGAACCAGCAGGCTTACCTGCAATTTTTTCTGCAGCCTTTGGATACAAAACAGTCTTTTTTATCTTTGAGTTAGGAAAAGTTGAAACGTAAAAATTTGCAGCCTCTTTGGCTTGATCATCAAACCATATGCATATTGTAAGTCCTTTTTTCATTTTTTCATATCCATCGGAGATGGCTTTAGAATACTTACCCTATTCCCTTCGGAATCAGTAAATACTGCCCACATTCCA
The DNA here is from genome assembly GCA_035480415.1 of Saccharimonadales bacterium (SeqCode). Taxonomy (GTDB): domain Bacteria; phylum Patescibacteriota; class Microgenomatia; order Curtissbacterales; family GWA2-41-24; genus DATIHT01. The sequence continues at coordinate 8,152 of DATIHT010000064.1, forward strand.
ATTCCTGGAATTTCAGATGGCTGACGAAGAATTTTTCCACCGGCTGCTTCGATATCTCCAATTGCACTTTCCATGTCCTCCACGCTAATTACAACAGATGTAACGTTATTCTCGTCATCTTTTTTGAAAAAGCCACCATTGATTGCACCAGGGTCTTTTGGACGACCATTCCCCTCATTAGATTCAGTAGTTACAGCAAGAACATAATCTTTGTAATCGCCACCCATCATCTGCATGTTCCACCCAAACGCTTTGGCGTAAAATTCTGCAACGCGCTTGCTATCTTCGTATGGCATTTCAAAATGAACAACGGGAGTCTTCTTCATTCCTATTTTTCCTCTCCTTTTTTACCTGAAACGTTAATCATCCACTGTATGCCAAATTTATCTATAAGCATTCCAAAAGTGTCTCCCCAGAATTGTTTTTCGAGTGGCATGGTAACTTTCCCACCTTCTGCAAGTTTATTAAAATATTCCGTTAATTTAGTTTCATCATCGCCCGCAATACTTAGACTTATATTGTCACCCATATGTACTGGGTGTTCAGAATTACCATCGCTGGCCATAAAAGAAAGTTCACCGTTTTCCAAAGAAGCGTGCATTATCAAGTCTTTTTGAGATTCGTCCTTTATTTGTTGTGCCTCACCGTAAGTTTGCATCTTTAAATCTCCGCCAAGTACGGATTTATAAAATTCCATGGCCTCTTTGGTTTTTCCGCCAAATGCAAGATAAGGTGTAAGTTTAGCGCTCATATGTTAATAACGGCAGTATAACAATGCAAATCTGCAAAAACAATAACGTTTTGGTAATAATTTCGTAAGATAAAAAGAACTAAATAATTGGCTCGTTGGGAATAAACTTAGGATAAGATCTTAATCTTTGAAGGTTTTTCCCAAAATAAACTTTTGGCTGTTTTGTACTTTTCTGCTGACTGTCCTGATACTCTCTCCATTTTTTATATTTTTCTTTAGTCAAATGCATGGTGCCAGTACACTCCACACTGCCACATAAACAAACGTGAGCACAATCTCCACCCTGCTCACACTCTTC
>DATIHT010000065.1:0-3876 GCA_035480415.1 Saccharimonadales bacterium (SeqCode)
AAGCACGCGTCAAGCCTACCATCACAACGCTGGGTTGGGAATTTTCGGCTTCCAAACCATGCACTCCGGACTCTTGCATAGCAAAATTCTACCACTTTGATCAATAGCCTTATTCGCTGATATAATTTCCCCTCAACATGGCAGAGAGAAAAAATAAAGTCGCAAGCAATCTCAGGAGTTTTGAGAAAAGCGGTATACCACAAACCTCGTTCAATCCAGACCCGAATTTTCTTGATCACCAACAACCCGATCCGGAAGGAATAAAAGACGAAAGAGTAGCTCTTGCCGCCATAATAGGCGCCAGAGTGAGTGTAAGAGCAATACGAATCATAGAAACTGGTATGCCCGAAGTTCGCCAACCATCGGTAGAACAAATAGATTCATTGGAAGTAGACCACGAAGACAAACTATTAGCTTTAAAGATAAAAATGCGAGGGATTAAGGTAGCACTACTCATAGGCTTCGGAAGAGCAATTTTAGAGGAAGAAGAAATGTTTAGAGAAACACCACAGCATAAAGCTGCACCTGTTTATAAAAGATTAGAACAAATGATTTCGCCTGCTTCAGAAACGTTTACACTTGGTCGGGATAAAGATTTCACTAAAAAACACGGTATGGACGAAAAAACGATGACTCCAGTCTGGAGATACATGATGTTTAGTCTTACCCCACTCTATAATAATTTAATAAACATGATCGATGATGTTTCCCAACAATCTAACGCCTCAGTGAAAGAAATCACTCATATTATTGGCAACAGCTACCTGGGGTACATTAATAAAATCTCTTCTCATCATAAAGATACTCTCGACGAAGCACCAAGAATTAGTCAGCAACAAACCTATATTCACAATCGCCACTTAAACATTAAGCCGGAAATATTGGAAACACTTGAAGATATAGAAGCAAAAGGACATGAATCTGTAACAACAGGTTGCAGCCTAAAAGTACCAGCTTCTCTTGTAGCCCCATTTTTGGACGAACCGCCAACCGAACCAAATTATCTCAAAGCTACCTTCGATTTTGCAGCCGGGCTCCTCGCAGCATGAACTTAGCGCTCCTCAACCAAACGGTAACCACGCGTCCTAACGGTCTTTATTACATACTTACTCTTTTGTGCTTTCAGCTTTACACGCAATCGCGCAATAAGCTGATCAATCGTCCAATCCGAAACACCCATCTCTTCGTATTCCGGCCACACAGTTTCAATTATCTTCTCCCGCTCGCAAATGTCCCCTACACTTGCAACCAAAAGCTTGTAAAGCAAATTTTCCTTTTTTGTAAAATCTACAGAAACACCGTTAGTACTTTTCGAAAGGCTTTTTGCAAAGTGTTCAAATATAGAACTAAAAATCCTCTTTCCTTCTCCGTCTCCTATAATCATCCCCACCTGGCTTAAATAACTTGCGCTAAAATCAACAACAACGCTACCGTCTAAAATCCGCTTTAAAGTACTACGCTCGTTATCTGTTAAACTCTCCCACATCTCAACAGAAATCAGCTCCATCCGCTCGTCTTCAACTAGGATAGAAAGCAGATTGTCCTCGCTAATTTTTACCTTCTTCTCCGAAAGAATGATTAGTGCAATCTGCAGATACTGCACATGCCCTCCGCACAACTCCAAGAGTTTGGCAAAAACTTTTTTGTCAGGGTTTGCATGATATTTCATGTTCAGAGATTCAAAAATAACTTTCATATCAAAATCCCCGGCAGGCTTAAAATATGAAACGTTAGAAAAAGTATTTAGGGACCTTCTGTTAAAAGTTCCAGGTGCCAAGCTGTCAAGCGAGCGAAAACTGGTAAAAACATAGGCAATCTCCTGCCCCGTTGCATCACGCAACCCTTCCAGATTCGCCAGGAATTCTTCATTCAGTGCATCGCGCATTCTGTCGAACCTAAGAAAGAATATCGTCGGGAAAATATTATTTTTGATAATTATTTTTAATGATTCACGCATATTATCCAGCGTTAAAAATATGTTTCTGGATTGTATCGAAGACAAAAACATCGAAGATATCCTGTCTCTATCTTCCTTAGTCAAAGTAACAGAAATACTGACAATATCAACAAGCCTCTTAAAAGTAAGCGACCAAAACGCAAAGATATTTTTCTCTACCAAATCGTTAAGGTCAACAGGAATAAAAATATGCTCGTCTTTAGTGCTAACGTAGGTTTTTACAATATCGGGCTGGGAAAGAAAAAACTGGGCAAAGTTAAAAATGCCAACATGCTTCATTCCAACCAGCTCCACGCTATGACGTAGTTTTAATTGGTCTCCCAAAGCTTTGGCTTCGGCACTTCTAAAAGTAATTGGGTATTTAGCTTCGGGGAAAAGTCGCGGGTCCATTCAAAAAGAATAATAACCCACACCAAAAAACGTATCAAGATCCCAAATTGTCAGGGGAATATCAGGAAAAAATGCTCAAGCCGTCAAGCGTTAAGCTTAAATCATATGTATTATTCGTACATATGAACCAAGGTGAAAGATATTCGACATCGGACGAATATCAAAGATACACTCCATCTGATGCAAGAGAGTTGACACAGGATCAAGCTCATAAGCATATCGAAAGTTCCAGTCTACGACCTTCTTCCTCCCAGACAATGTCCACAGGAGGCGCTCTGCCCCTTATTGGAGGTCCCTCTATGCTGGATTCAGTCTATTTTAAACCTAAAAATTCAGAGCAGACGGCAGCCACACCACCACAACCAGAACCACTAACAGCTATTCAATATGGACACCGTGCTCCCCAAACAGCCATTTTGGTTAAGGTTTAGCCTCAAAACAGCCTCTTTTGTCAGGTTTATGGCAGGTAAAAATCAAGCGATTTGCATCAAAATCGCCTATAGTGTATAGTGTTTGGACGACCAGCCAGTGTGGCTGGCCTTTTTAGGTTTAAAGAGCATGAACGAAACACAACCAGTAAGTCATAAAAACGTAATGGTTTCCTACAGGGGACCACTCACCGTTAACCAGACACCCCAAGGCTATGAATCTGCCAAAAGTGATGGCGGCTTGGTTACGGTTTTGACACCTATTGCAGAGAACATCCCAAATAGCGTCTGGATAGGATCCCCCGGTATACCGGAACAAGGACACATTCGAGAATTTGCAGAAAAAGCAGCTTTAGAAAAATCTTATGGCCTCGGATACTTTTGGCTCTCTCAAGATGAAGAGAAAGGCGCAAAACACGTTTATTCTGATCAAGTGCTATGGCAGGCAGCTCATGGCGAACCCCAAAACATTGTATACGAACCATGTGCTTTTAATTATTATCTGGAAGCCAACCGTAAAGCTGCAGAAGCAGCACTGAAAGAATTAGGACCCTCTGACCCTGTATGGTTTCATGATATACAACTTATGACTGCACCAAGAATGATGAGAACAATGGGTTCAAATCACGATATTGGGTCTTACGTGCATGCCCAATTTCCCTTGCCTGAACATTGGGGAGTAGTGCCAGAACGCAGAGAACTACTGTATGGACATTTGGCATCCAATTTAATTGGATTTCAAACTGTCGACGACATGGAAAACTTTACCACGAACACTCAAGCCTATTTTAAAAACTCGCGTTTGGAAAACACTCCGCAAGGACTAACCATAAATAACCAAGGCGAAAAAACTTCAGTTTTCGTAGACCCTGTCGGCATAGATCTAGATGAGTTTAGAAATGTAGCAAACCAGCCCCAAACCCAAGAACGAGCACGCCAGATCGAACAGGAATTAAATGGCAAGCACGAAATTTTAGTTGTAGGCAGAACAGATGTTACCAAGGCTATTCCGGCGGCAATAAGAGCACTCGAGACTGTTCTCGAAAAACATCCGGAGCTTATCGATAAAGTTCATATGACAATTCTGGCAATCCCAAGCCG
>DATIHT010000066.1:0-5826 GCA_035480415.1 Saccharimonadales bacterium (SeqCode)
AATTCCAGCCTACAACGAAGAAAAGTCTATAGTCAAAACATTGGAATCATTGAAAAACCAAACTTATCAGGGCAAAGTAGAAATAATTGTTGTAGACAATAATTCTACAGATAATACGGCGCAAATTGCCGAAAAATTAGGCGCAAAAGTAATATTTGAATCCCAAAAAGGTGTCGCGCACGCCAGACAAGCCGGTTTTATGGCAGCAAAAGGTGACCTTATCGTAACTACAGATTCCGACACCATTCTGCCTCTCAACTGGCTCTCATGGTACGATAACCAGTTTCAAAAAAACCCGAAAGCTGTAATGATTTCAGGCATGTACAACTTTTATGATGGAAGCCTGATTTTAAACTTCGCCAACTGGGCTCTTAACTATTTCTTATTTGTAATCTTTAGCTGGTATTCCGGTGCCAATATGGCAGTCAAAAGAAACGCGTTTAAAACAGTTAACGGCTTCGATACCACCCTTCCACTTTCTGAAGACAGTGACCTCGGTGTAAGATTACGAAAATACGGCAAAGTTTTAAGATTTGCCAACTTCAAAGTCCAAACTTCGGCCAGACGTTTCAACAGCCTTGGATTTTTCGGAGGACTTTGGGATTATTCATACAACTATACGATATTTAAACTGCACATCAAACGTTCAAACGTCAACTTTAGATCCGGTTCCGAGGTCAAAGAACTTGGCAGACTTCCCCGTCTTGCCATTCAGCTTGCTGTTATCGCCGTCGTTCTCTTTTCGCTTTTTGGCGTTATGGAAGTAAAACCGGTCAAAGCAGCAGTTGTTAGAAATCAGCATAGAATTAAAAATCAAATGCAAAAAGTCGATGTAGACATGATAGACGTAAACTGGCAGCAGGTTAAGAGCTTCAATCATGTCTCCCACTAAACGCGTCGCGCTTACCTTCGACGACGGCCCAAACCCGCCATATACGGAACAAATTTTAGATATTTTGAAAAAAGAAGGTATAAGAGCTGCTTTTTTTGTCTGCGGCGCAAATGTAAAAAGACATCCTGAAACGGTCAAAAGAGAGGCAAAAGAAGGCCACTTGGTTGGCAACCACACCTGGTCTCATTTAAGATTAAAAACTTATACCGGCATGATTTATGACGAAACCCAACAAACACAAAAGCTGCTCGAAAAAACGATAGGAGTTAAGCAAAAAATCTTCCGTTCCCCTTACTTTATGGCACCAGCGTGGGTGAAGAATAGACTTAAAAACCAGGGTTTCAAAATCTATGGTGGAATTGTCGGTAGCGATTGGGTAATACAAAATAGCCCAGAAACAATTGCCAGGAACATTTTAAAAAAGACCAAAGATGAAACAATAATAGTTTTGCACGACGGCCAGGACATAACCGAAGGCGCAGACAGATCCCAAACCGTAAAGGCATTACCAATAATCATCAACCAGCTAAAAAAACAGGGCTATCAGTTTGTCCCACTCGACCAAATCCAGAACCCTGCCGACGCTTATTTTTCCTCGCACTAAAATCATTATAGGTTGACTAAATCTCTCAAATTGAGTATTATTCACAACGATGATTGACAGATTTAGTCCTAAAGATCGGCAAGTTGTTGAGGCCGCTACAAGAAATCTCGATTACGCCAACGCAAAATTGCGCTCTACAGCTCCAGAAACTATAAAAAGGCCTACCAATTTAGCAAAAAGAACTTATTTTAAGGTTGGGTCAGTAACCGTTGGTAACGGCATAGGCTTGGGTTTAATATGGCCCGAATTTCCAACTAGCAGAATATACGCTGATCAAAACGGTGTATCCATTTGGCACAAAGAAGACGCGCAACAATTTGCTTTTTATACTGGTAAATTCATAGAAGCACCACTAACGACTGAACTTATTGTTGATATGTGGAGCAAAGGTCAAGCACGTTCATTAATTAGATCTTTTGCTCAAATTGACTTTAACAAAATCGACAACAAGCTTTCTAAAACAAGTTAAGAAATCTTCTATATGGAACGCACAGAGGCACTTAAAAAATTCGCAATAGTAGCCGGTGTTGCCAGCGCTGCCTGGTACACCAAAAGCCTGCTGGATGAAAGACAGATGCCAACACCAATCTGGCGATACAGATCTAATCCGCCGCACACTGCAGACTGGGACGTGGCAGTCAGAACAGCAAGTAATCCCCTCATGCAAATACTAGCAGACGAAGTCGTTCCCCATCCATGGGACTTAGCAAGAGAAGAAATTAAACCGGAATATAAAGGCACGCAAATAGGCGCAAACCCAAAGGCAATCAAAAGAGACGGCAGCATTATAAAAGACGCTTTGATAGATACCAGATTTGGGTGGCAGGATGCATACGTTTTGGGAATTGAACCCAGCCAAGATTCAACTGGATGGCATTTTGCCTTCACTGCACCGGGTGATGAAAAAATAACCAGATGCCGCATCATCATCCCTTCGGGAGAAAAAATAAGAATACTGATGGGTAGCGAGCCTGTAATAGTCTACACACTGGACACAGACGGCAACGAACTGCAATCAACCCTAGAAGGCCCGCTAAACAGACGCAGTTCGCAATTTAAAAGATTAAGGTTATTCTAATTATCTTCTCAAAATAGTCTCAACTAGGCCTTTTTTTAAATGTACCTTTACAATCGCAAGCGTAATAGAAAGTAGCTTTGCGTCGCTTTCATAAAGAAGATACCTGGGCTCCCAAGAAGGTTTAAATTTCGCCTTAAACTTAAATAGTGAACGGTAATTATAAAACTGATTAAGATTGTTAAAAATGAAGCTAGTAGTCTTATTGGTAAATCTTTTCACCTCTTCCGGTTCAACATCAGCCAAAGGTGCAAGTCCCAAACTTATCTCATCCACACCTTTATTTTTAAAATAAAATATACTTTCGGCAATTGCAGCTTCCATTAAGCCATTCATTATTTTTCCACTTTTGAGCATAAGATCCAACGCGTATCCTTTTTTCTGCTTATACGGATAAAAAGTAAATGCGGCAGCTAAATTATGATTTGCATCGTATGCAGCGAGTAAATAAGCTTCAGGATCGTGTGGAAGCGGAAAGTAATCTGAAGAAAATGTTAATGCGGAAGTCTTACGCGAAAAAAGCCACTGTTCACGCAGTATCCTAAAACGAATATTCACAGCCTGCGGAATGGAATTAAGACTATACCATTTGTAATAAATGCCTTCTCTTTTTGCCCTCGTTACTCCATGTCTTACATCTTCAATCTCTCTTCCTTCCAGCGAGAAATTATCGGTTTTGACAACAGCATCCTCCCCTATTTTCAATGATTTAAATCGGTAATTTAAGTTTGAATTCTCAAAAAGTTGCTTACATTTTAAAGTCACGGCAAGAAATACCGGCGTCAACCCATTTTTGTGCATATCAGAAACAAAACTTTCCACCAATTGTTTAATTTCTAAATCAGAAGAACCAACCGGATCTCCTAAAACTACAGCAACGGTTGATGCTATTTTAAAAGGAATAAAAGCATTCCCGCCTGGGGAAAAATACAATTGTTTATCATTCATCAAGCCAATGTACGACACCGGATTTCGAGAATATTTCAAAATTAAATCTCTGGCATATTTTGTTTGCTGCTGTGTTCTCGTTTTTGAAAAAACATCCGGCAGATAAAAATTTGCAAAAAATAAAATCAAAATACCAACACCTACAGTAGAAATTGAACCTTCAAACCACTGCGCTTTATGGGTTCTTGGAACAAGCTGATCTGCGCCCACTCCCAAAATAGAATATTCATACTCCTTAACAATAATTGGTAATGTTGGCTTTAAATTAAACTGATTTTTCAAAATGAAAAATCCCAATAAAGAATAAATTAGCAAAAAAAGCAAAATTACTACTGTGGTTTTTACTCCTTCGATAATTTTTGCCGTACTGCTTTCAACATAAAATTCCCCTCGGGACATAAAAAGTGCCAACGACACAACCACGCTAATAATGGCTTCTCCAAAATCAAATCCTTTAACCAAATGCAAAATAGAGGAAAAAACAAGAATCACCAGGCTAAAAAACCAGGCTCTTTTTTTACGGTCGAAAATGCCCTTAGAAAGAAAGATTAAGAAGAAACCGGCAATAATTGTCGCCGAACTGGAAAAGTTCAAAATCTCCAAAGGAATAACCACGTCAAACAAATTAGTCCGAATCAAGGAAAGAGGAGAAAAAGTGGATGTGATATTAAGTACACCCGCAAAAAGAACTAAAACAGCAATTAAACCAACAATACTGCTTCTTAAATTTTTCACAAAACTAAACCCTTACCATCGCAGTCAACTTATCTACCAAATCGTAAAATTCTTGTGTTCGTTTGTTTCTTGGCCGCTTTAGCTTAATCTCAACGGTATCTTCTACTTTTCCTGGCCTTGGAGAAAAAACCACTACCCTATCTGCCATTTCTACAGCTTCTTCTACCAAATGTGTAACCATAACAACCGTCATTTTGCGCTTTTGCCAAATAGAAAGCAGATCTGCCCTTAGAGTCTCCGCTGTAAAGGCGTCAAGGGCGCTAAACGGCTCATCGCACAAAAGCAACTTCGGAGAAACGGCAAGTGCCCTTGCAATACCCACACGTTGCTTCATTCCACCGGACAGTTCTTTAGAATGTTTATTTTCAAATCCCAAAAGTCCAACTTCTTTTACCAACTCTCCAACGATTTTATTAGTCTCGCCTTTTGCGTCGCCTCGCATTTTTAAACCAAATGCAATATTTTCCCAAACAGTCATCCATGGAAAAAGAGCAAAATGCTGAAAAACCATTGCAGCTTTCATATCGCCTGCCAAAACTCTCTCGCCGTCAAAATCCACTTCCCCGGAATTTTGAACTTCTAGCCCGGCGATAATTCGCAGCAGCGTAGATTTTCCACAACCAGAAGGCCCTACCAAAGCAACAAACTCACCGTCTGCAACTTCAAAAGAAACATCAGAAACTGCAAGCAGATTATGGTCATCCACAACAAAGCTTTTAGAGACATTGATGATTTTTAGAAATGAATCTTTCATAATTTCAGAACACTCTGAAAACTCAGAGTGTCAGTGATTCAGATTATCAGATATATCAGACTTTCTGACATTTCTGATCTTCCGACTTTCTGAGTATTCTGAGTTTTCTGATTTAGTCTTCATTCGAAAATTGTGTAGATTTTTTTAGAAGTGGCAACCAAATTAACTTATTTAGGAAAAAGACGAAGAAAAGAAGCGCGATAATTCCAAACGCCAAAACTTTTCCGTTGCCCGCCTTAGAAGCATTAGAAAGAAACGCCCCGATACCGGTTGATATTCCAATAATTTCCGCACCGATAATGGCATCCCATGCCTCTCCCCAACCGATAATCGAACCTGTAACAATTGCCGGAAACAGGGCAGGCAGTAAAAAATGCCATATTCGTTTTATTCCAATTGCTCCAAAAATCGTGGCTGCCTCGCTAGTATCGCCCCTCATATTTTTTATACCGGAAATGATATTAAACAAAACTGGCCAGATAATCGTAATTACCAAAAAAACGATAGCCGTTAAGCTGGAAGCCCCAAACCATAAGGTTGCAATTGGTAAAATCGCAAAACTTGGAAAAGATTGCAATACGTCCAAAATAGGCAGAAAAATATCTTCAACCAAAGGATTTCTGGTAACCAAAATCGCCAAAAAAACGGAAATAAAAAGTGAGATAAAGTAGGCAATCACTACCCTATATAAGGAAGCTAAAAGATCGAAAATCAAAATACCTGGTGCAACCTTTAAAACATGCATAAAAACGAACAGGATAATGGTGGCAAAAAGTGAAATACCTATCGTTAAAGCAAGTTGAAACCTGCGCCTGTAA
>DATIHT010000067.1:0-9084 GCA_035480415.1 Saccharimonadales bacterium (SeqCode)
GGTGGCATCGGTAGTAGGTTTTTCGGTTGGCCACATTATTGGAGCTTTGATAGGATTCTATCTACTTTTCCAGATTAAACCTAAGTATAAGTAAAGCTAGGTTAATCCTAAGCGTTTACTTGATTCTCGCTGCGCTCGAAATAAGTAATCTTTGTCGATAGAAAGCTTAGACGAAGGTGAGGGCTGTGCCGTGCTTGTTTGCCCGGCCGGTTCTTCCTATTCTGTGGACATAATCATCGTAAGATTCGGGTGCGTCGTAGTTAATCACGTGTGTTACGTCTTCTATGTCCAGCCCGCGCGAGGCGACATCGGTTGCCAAAAGTACCTGGATTCTATCTTGTTTAAATTCCTTTAAAACTCTTTGTCTTTGGGCCTGCGATTTGTTGCCGTGAATGCTGCCAACTTTGAAACCCCGTTGTTCTAAATCTTTTGAAAGATTTTCTACGCTCCACTTTGTTCTGCCAAAAACCAATACTTTGTCAAAACCCGTTTTGTTTAGCAAATCATGAAGCTGTTCTATTTTTTGACTTCTATCCTTAACATACACAACATCTTGGTCTACGTATTCTGCGGTTTCCTGAACTTTAACAGAAATAGTTACAGGTTCTTTTACGAAGTTTTGCAAAATTCTGCTCACTTTATTGTCTACAGTTGCCGAGAAAAATAAAGATTGGCGGTTTTGAGAAAGCAGGGAAATGAAATATTCAACTGTTTTTATAAAACCGATGTCTACCATCAAATCGACTTCGTCTAAAATTACATTTTGGAAAAGAGAGAGGTTCAGGATGCGTTTTTCTACCATGTCTTTAATTCTGCCGGGGGTTCCAATTACAAAGTTCGGGTTTTTTCTTAGTTCAAAAATTTGTTTATTGTAGCCGGCGCCGCCAATTAAGAGGCTGGAATAGATATTCATACCATAAGTAAAGCTTCGTAGCTCTTCTGTTATTTGAACAGCAAGCTCACGTGTTGGGGCTACTATGAAGACCTTTTGGTTTTTATCTGCACTTACTTTTTCGATCATCGGCAGAAGAAATGCGGCAGTTTTACCGGTGCCCGTGTTGGCAATTCCTATTAAATCTTTGCCTTCCATGATTGGTTTTATTGCCTGGTCCTGGATTGGAGTCGGGGAAGTGTAACCTTTGTGCTGGACGTTTTTTAATAGTTGCGGCGAGAGGTTAAAATTTTCAAATGTGTTTTGTGCTGTGTACTTTTCGTCTTCCTGTTCTTTTGCTTTTTTAATAAAGAGGTTAATGTCTAGAGGTTGGGGTTGTTTGCGGTAGTTTCTAAATCCACCAGAACCGCCACCGCGGAATCTTTTTCCCGGTGCTGCGCTTCCAAATGAATGAGAATTGCTCCTCTTGAAGGAGCTAAATCTTTTTGCCATTGTTTATTTTTTCTGTCATCCCGAACTTGATTCGGGATCTATATCTATTGATTCTGAACTGAATTCAGAATGACCAGTTTTGTTATTAATTGAAAAGAATTAAAAAAGTGAGGTGGTAGCCCAAACTTTTGAGCTATCAAATGAAGTAAATCAATTAAAGCTCGAATCTTTATTCAACTATAGGGCAGTATAACATAGATGATTTTAAATAGCCAATTCTACTATTTTGTTTTTAGATTTTAAGCCGTTTATTATTCGAACCTGGGATTTTTTAACTTTGTAGTAACTTGCGAGTGCGTTGATTATGGCAATGTTAGCCTGATTTTCCAACGGAGGTTCTTTTACGAAGACATGAATTGTTTGTAGTAAATCTTCTTCTATTCTGGGATTTTTAGAATTTGGATGGGCAATTACCGAAATTTTCATTTGGAATTATTACGAAAGCTCAACCTTTCTGTCATTACTTACAACGAGCGAAATAGTACACCCAATAGGTGTAAAAATCAAAAAAGGCGGTATTGCCCCATAGTCGTGATATAATTCTTTTTTGTCTTATAATTATGAATTTAATAGAAGCTGATAGGCGAAGATACAGTGCTTATTATCACGACCGAAAGGGAGAAATTGCCAATAGGCAAGTTGTAGAAGACTGGATTGGTACGATGAACGGACTTGGTAAAGACGGGCGTTTGAGTTCTGCGGGTACTTACAGTCTGGCCTCATGGAAATTATTTAATAGTTTTGAAGAGCATATTTTGTATCAAGACGAGGATGTTCTTGCAATTAATAAGCCTGCTTGGGTAATTTCCGGGTCTGGAGATGGCCAGCCAGAAGCTGGAGTTGTAGAGATCGCACAATATTTTAGTGGCGACGTTGTTTTGGTCAATAGGCTCGATCGTCCTACAAGCGGAGTAATTGTTTTGGCTAAAAATGAAAAGGCGTTTGCCGGTGTGTTTGCCCAGTTTGAAAGAACCACCGGTTATCAGATGAGCAAAGTTTATAGAGCGATTTTAGAGGGCCAACCCAGAGTACTGAGAACCCAGTTTATTGATGCTGAACTTATGCCAATTGTTGGTGGTAAGATGAAATTTGTACCTGCTAAACGACCAGGGACAACTCCTTCGCGAACTATATTTAATCCTTTATCTACTTTTGAATCAGCAAGCGGTAAGCCTAGAACATTTGCAGAATTTGAACTACTTACAGGGCGCACTCATCAGATAAGGGTGGTTGCAGCAGAATATCTGGGGTTTCCTGTTTGTGGAGATCCTCTTTATGATTCAGGTGCAAGAGATAGGGATGTTCCCAGGCTTATGCTGCATTCATTTTCGACAACTTTTATGCATCCTATACTGTCAAAGGAATTGACAATTTCGGCTGCTCTTCCACAAGATTTTGCGGGCATGCTTCCAAGCGGAATGTCTGCATAAAAAACTGCCAGATATTTACAACGAAGCTTAGTTACCTGTATTATTTATCAATCATGGCAGTTGAAATGGCTCCGGCTCCTACCGGACGCAGGGATGTTTCGATGCACGTCCCATATCATATTCCCGACAATAGTGAACTAATTACTTATGCTGATTATCTTGCGGAAACTGCACCTGCGGACTTTCTTAAGCCTGGTAGGTTAATTGCAAGGAGAGGACAGTTAAATATGGCCGAGACGATTAGAAATCTCCCGCCGGATATCAGCGAGGATGATTTTAGAGGACAGACGGAACTTTCTTGTTTTACCGAGTGCGCAACAGATTTATACGCTGACCAAATTGTAAAAATAGCTAAGAAAGATGGTCAGGAGTGGATGGTTATATATATTAATAAGGTTTGGAGGCCGGACGAATATACTCATTCCGATCCGTTTAAAGAGGGGATTTTGGAAATGGGTTGGTATGAGAGTGAAGTAGACCAGAGAATGGAAGAGGCCAATGAAGTTCTTTTTACGGATGGTGAAGATTACAGCACTATGGGAATGTCTGTTTATCAGATAGTTCAAGAATACTTAACAGATAGATGGTACAAATACGCCCATAAATTATCTTACAGATATAGTCCTGAATTTGCTCAAGATGTTTTGAACGTTGGAAAACGCGAGACACTTCATACTGTATGGGCTACAAAACTGACAGCAATTCAGCTTGGTCAAAATCCAGAGCTTCTTGATCATGTTGCTGCGGTTCTAATTGGTTTTAGAATGCCTGGTAATTTGATTGTTCCGGAGCAGCAAGCACAGGTGAAGAGATGGATGCCACACTTAACAGACATTAAGGAAGCTGAAAGTGGATTAATAAAAACGATTGCTAAAATTACTGAACCTGATGATGCTGATACGGCAGGTGATTTACTAATTGATTTGGCAAGTAGGGCCGGTAAAAAGGTTGGGCCAATGGAGTTAAGGTATGCTAGGCCTTTATTGAGACAGTTTAGAACATTAATAGGAGAGGCAGTATTGCATAAATATGTTCTTCCAAACTCAAGACCATTCGACAAAACTGACTATGGAATGTTTGGCAGAATGAGAACTAAAGCGCGTAGCGGTATGGAAACTCTCTTACCGGATTCGCTTATTTCTCTAGTTGCTGCTTAAACTCCCAAAAAATTACACCCTAAAATCTTAGGGTGTAATGGATAATTCCTAAAAAAGCAATAAGGATTACTTTTTCTTCATTGTTAGCAAGTGATAAGCTAAGAAGAGCGCAGCTCCTCCAAAAACTACCACATCTACTATCATTGCGAGGCTTCCTAGGGTTGATGCAATTAGATCTTTGCCGGTAACTCCTTGGTAGGCGACGAGCAGTCCGCCCACGACAAGAATCCACTTAGCAACCATAATGTGTTGTTTCATTTAAAAATCACCTCCTTAATTTAACTTTAAGGTGCCTTGTCTAGTATGTCAAATGGCTTATCGTATTAACGCGATTGTATTTATACTTAGTTTGTTCTAGGATTAAGTAAATAGGGGAATTTATGAGCGCCAAAGACACCTATTATAGTGTTGCCGCTGCTATTGTTACTGCCGCTTTTTTGGTTCCAACTCTAACTGCAACAAGCATTTACGCAAAGATTCCTTTTCCTCTTATTCTTATTTTTATTGTTTTTCCGATAGTTTCGATTTTAGGCATGACGATTGTTGCAAAGCTTTCTAAAATGGCGCCCATTTTGTGGCAACTTGCAAAATTTGCGCAAGTCGGGGTTTTAAATACTGCTATTGATTTTGGAATTTTAAACTTCCTGATTGGATATACCCACATAACTTCGGGGACGGGGATTATTGTTATCAATGCTATTTCGTTTACCGTTGCTCTTATTAATAGTTATTTTTGGAATAAAAATTGGGTTTTTGCAGGCAAGACAAAGGCTAACTTTGTTACGTTTGCGGTAGTTACCGTAATTGGGCTTTTGATAAATACCGGCGTGGTTTATGGCCTTACAACGTATGTTGCTCCGATTATTGTTAGCACGCATACTCTCTGGGCAAACGTTGCCAAACTTTTGGCAACTGGGCTTTCTTTGGTCTGGAATTTTTCCGGATATAAGGTAATAGTTTTTAAAGGTTCTTCTTCCAAATAACTTCTTTTTTGATAAACTATCACTTATCAATTTGTCTGCTGGGAGATGAAAGATAAAACAGCAAAAAGAAAGAATAATTTCCGATCAATAGATTTAATGATATGTTATTGACAGTATGATAAATTTGTCATAAAATAATGCAAGTAGTATATCATCCGGAAGTTGAAGATAAGATACTTTTTCTAACTGATGCCGATAGTGCAAGAGTTTCGAAATTGATAGATCTGTTTCTGGAGCATAAGTTCAGTTTGAGCCAACTTTACCTAAAGAAACTGACAAAGGATATTTGGGAGTTAAGGCCAGGGAAATATAGATTGCTGTTTGGAATTGTAAGTCAAAACGTTATTATAGTGACTATTTTTAAGAAACAAACACAAAAAACTCCGATGAAAGAAATTAGATTGGCACTTAGGAGATTGAAGGAATATGAAAGATAAACCTAAATGGATTACGCATGAAGATTTAAAGGCAAGGCTTATGAAGAGGCCGGGCTTTCGTCGTGAATACGAAAAGCTTGAACCGGAGTTTGCGATCGCAAGAGCTATGATTGACGCTAGAGTCAAAAAGAACATCTCGCAGCAAGAGCTGGCAAGAAAAATGGGGACGGGACAGGCAGTTATATCAAGGCTTGAAGGTGCAAGCGCAAGTCCATCATTATCTTTAATTAAAAGACTGGCGAGTGCTTTGGGACTTAAGGTTGAGCTTCGACTGATTCCTAGATAAATTACACATTATGAGTAAAATCAATCAAGCTGTCAAAAGAGGGGATCTGATAGCTTACGACGATCTTTTTTCTAGCTATCCCAAAAAACGCCAACAAGAGATCCTAGAGAAAGCGAGATACTTAAAGGCTGCAATGGAGCTTAAAAAGCTTAGAAAAGAATTGAAGATATCTCAAGAAGAACTCGCCCGCAAAATGAAGGTTAAAAGAGAGTTCATAGCAAGAATTGAAAGCGGGGAACAAAATATAACTATTGAAACACTAAATCGTGTGGCAGAGGCGACTGGTAAAGAGTTAAAATTCCACTTTATATAAAAGTTAGTTTATTTGCTTTGCAATGTACTCTGCATCTTCGGCAACTCCACAAAGAAGAAAAGATTGATATTTAGAAAGCCATCTTAGACCAATAAAATAAAGTCCTTTTATTTTGCTTACACCTTTCTTGTGTATTGGTTCATTGTTCTTATCAAACACTGGAATCTTGAGCCAAGAGTAGTCGTCAACAAAACCTGTTGCCCAGATAATCGTGCCTATTTCTTTTGAATTTAATTTACTAACAGGCTTTGGTTTAAAGTTGGATCTTTTCTGATTTTTTTCTTTGGATACTCTAATTTTGTTCTTTATTGCAAATTGATCGACAGCGTTTTTAAAGGCGGTAAGAGTATTTTCACCAATTTCCAGATTAGTTTCTAGGTCATTGTCAAAATTAAATGCTCCATTTTTGAAATCTTTTAGGCGACCGGTTAACTGTATTCCATTTTTTGCCATCTTTCTTAAATCTATAGTTTCCTTATAACCAAACAAGTTGGGAGCAATAGTTGCTTTGATTTCTGGGGTTGCTTCTTCTGCGGTTTTGTCTAACGCTCCAAGTAATTTTGCCCATTCCATAAAATCTTTTCCTCTATAAACCCGCGGCACGATTCTTAGTCTGCCGATAGATAAATACACTTTCCTTTTGGCTTTATTTAGATCTTGGGTAATTTGGATACCGGAATTCCCACCACCGACAATCAAAACAGGACCATTTGGCAATTGACTGGGGTTCTTATATTGAGAAGAGTGTAGCTGCAAAATATTCCTTGGAATAGATTTTGAAACTTTTGGTATTTGCGGCTTGTGAAATGAACCGATAGAAATAACAACATTCTTGGCTTGATATGTGCGATTTTTGGTTTTTGCTAAAAATCCTTTTTTGTTTTTGGTAAGAAGAGTAACCTTTGTGTTTGTTAGGACCGGAGCATTAAAAGATTTTGCATAATCTTTTAAAAATTTAACTACCATGTCTCTTTTATCGAATCCATTTGGATTATTACCTTTATATTTAAAACCAGGGAGTATCGTCATGTAATTTGGAGTGATCAAACTGAAGGAATTCCAACGATGAGAACTCCAGCTATCTGCAACTTGTTTTGCCTCCAGAATTCTGTGAGCAACTTTTTTTCTGGTTAGACCATAGCTTACGGAGAGGCCAGCTTGGCCTGCACCGATAATTATTGTATTTACGCTTAATGTTTTCACGGGTTGATTGTACAACTTAGGTAACTTTTTGTGCACAAAATAGGAGTATAATTGCCCGTAATGACAGGCCAATTAAAAGATTTTCATCATTATAAAGGTAACGACCTTTCCCGTTTTGAAAAGGTAGAGCGGAAAGTTATCGAATTAATCCTGGAAACAAAAATCGCCGACGAACATAGGGAAGATTCTAAAGTATTCGAATTAAAACATGCTTCCGGTTGTACACAGATTGCCAGAATTCTTGCACAAAAGCGCAATCTCAACGTCGAAATTGCGGATGTTGCCGCGACTCTTCACGACATTTACGTAATTGTTAACGGTACTTACAAAGATCATGCAAAACTTGGTGCACCAATTGCCAAACAGATTCTTTTGGAAATTGGCGGGTTCTCCGAAGAAGAAATTAAAACAATTTGCGATGCAGTTGTGCATCACAGCGAAAAAGAAATTTATTCTAAAGAGCCGTATATTGAGTTGGTAAAAGATGTAGATGTTTTTGACTGCTCTTTGTATAAAGGTGCAGAAGGTTTTTACAAAATCCATAAAAGTGACGAAATTTTTAAAGAATATGTAAAGCGAATAAAAGCTGTCCGCAAAGAATTAGGTTTAAACCCCGAAGAAGTTTTTAGAAATTAATATGGCAAACCGAAATACAGGCTGGCTGCGTTGGGAAGCACAGGCGACAATTCATAATCTGGCAATGACTGCCTATGCAGGTCAGACTAGTATGTACAAATATTTTGGCTTTCGTTGGCCAAAATCATTTTTGATTTTCAGGGGTACAGACGTTGTATGGTCCGACAACTGGGACGATGTTTATAAATTTGGTGCCGAAATAATAAATTTTTATAAAGACAAACAAGAAAAGCAAAAGTACTTAAGTGACAGGAAAAAAGCGGTTGATGTTCTTTTTAAAACTTTAGACGAGATCGGAAAGTTAGATCTAAAAAAGCTGGACGATAGGGAATTGTTTGGTGCATACAAAAAGTTTTCTGATGTTTATTTGGATTTTTGGAAAATCGCATGGTTTGACGAACCGGTTGCTTTTGAATGTGAAAGGATGTTGGAAAATGCAGGAGTAAGTGCTGGTGATATGGCGGTACTTTTGGCTCCGAGCTGGAAAGCGTTTGTTGGAGAAATTGAAGCAGACCTTTTAAAAATTAAAAAAGCAAAGGTTAGTGAACAAGACAAGTTAATTGCGCAGCATCTTAAAAAGTACTTCTGGAAAAGAAATAATTATTTGCAAGCGTACCACCTAACTGCTGCAGATGTTAAAGGCGAACTTAAAACAGTTGGGCCTGTTACGAACAAAGTTGTAGATAAAAATAAAACGTTGTCTAAACTCTCAAAAGACTTACAAGAAATTGTTTTGATTATGGAAGACTTTAGCCGTCTTCAGGACGAGCGCAAAATGCAAATGATGGTTACTGTAAATTACATGGATATGCTGCTTGAGGAAGTTGGAAAGCGAGTTGGTTTGTCGCTTGATGATATGCACTACACATATTTTGCAGAAGTTGAGAGTTTGTTGCTTTCGGGGAAAAATTTAAAGGCGGAAATTGCAAAGAGAAAAAAGAAATGCGTTTTAACTTTCGACGGAGACTATTTTAGTATCGGTTATGGCAGTGATGTTGAAAAAGTAGAGAGAGAATTATTTGGCAGTACAAAAGCAGCAGATGTTACAGAGCTTGTTGGCCAGACAGCTTCTTCCGGAGTTGCAATTGGTAAGGTGGTAATTTTAAAAAGCCCGAAAGAAATAGACAAAGTAAAAGAGGGAGATATCTTGATTGCGGCATCGACCTCGCCGGATTATGTAGCCGCAATGAAAAAGGCAGCTGCGATTGTTACAGATTGGGGTGGCATGACTTCGCATGCGGCGATAGTTGCCAGG
>DATIHT010000068.1:0-18076 GCA_035480415.1 Saccharimonadales bacterium (SeqCode)
CAAAAGCTGTTTTGTATTTGATGGATGCGGACTTTGTGACAGGCGTGGTCTTGCCAGTTGATGGCGGCAGGACCATTGGATGATTACTGGCTTAGGATTATAATTCCCTCTTTCCAGCCACCGGGGTCCTTGATGATGTTACCGTCTTTTTGGTAGATGTGGGAAGTGATGGCAATTGCTTTGTCCTGAAAACTTGATGGAATTTGCCAGTCTAATTTATAAGGTGCCTGGTTAACTTCTCCAATTGCCTGCCATTTTCCGTCTGCATAAGTTTTTGCCCAGAATTGAACTTTTTGGGCCTTTTGCCCCTCGTCGACTGAGACTTCGATAGTCAAGGTTTTACCATGAACAATTTGGCCTGCCTCTGGCGTGATGATATGCCCACCAGAAGAACTTGATGATTCCTGTGTAACTATTGTTGTCTGCTGACGTTGCAATAGTGGGCGGACTATAAAAAGAATGGCAACTAAGGCAAAGAATAAAAGAGCCACAACTCCAAAAGGGTTTACGGGCCAACCTTTTTCACCTTTTTCTATCGGTCCCCTTTTTTCGGGAGCGTCTGGCATGAATTGATTATAACAGAAGCAGATTTGGACTTATTGCTGTCTTGAATTTATCCTTCGTTAAGATAGAATGTGAAAAGGTTTCATGCAGAAAGTTTTTATGCCCATTTTAGGGTTCTTCATATCTTTTTTAACTTGGTTTATTCGCCTTGTCACATTTATAGGTGATGTTTCCATATGGGTTATTAAGGCAATTCTCCTAACTATTGCCGGCATTGGTAAAAAATTCCACTGGGATTTTAGGAAAAAATTACCGGGGATTTCTAGACGCGCCGACTCTCTTGTACACAATCCGATTATTAATACTGAGAGAAGTTTTAAGGTTGGCCTTATTACAATTCTTTTACTGCTTGGCGTTTCCTGGTTTACGACCAAGGATTTACCAAGTCCGAAACAGTTGGAAACAAGACAAGTTCCTCAAACAACAAAGCTTCTCGACCGAAACGGAAAACTTCTGTACAACGTATATTCTGACCAAAACAGGACTGTGGTTCCTCTTTCTGAAATTCCGGATAATTTGAAGAAGGCGACAATTGCAGTTGAGGACAAAGATTTTTACAAGCACAAGGGTTTTGATGTTTACGGAATTTTACGTGCGGGAAAGAGTACTGCTTTTGGGGGACAGGTCCAGGGTGGTTCGACAATTACCCAACAGCTTGTGAAATCTGTATTTTTGACTCCTCAGCGAACCGTTACGAGAAAACTAAAAGAGCTGTATCTGGCGTTTAGGGTAGAGATGGCATATTCCAAAGACCAAATTTTAGAAATGTACTTAAACCAGGTTCCATATGGCGGGACTGCATGGGGAGTGTCTGCAGCTGCCGAACAATACTTTGGCAAAAAAGTAGAAGATTTAGATTTGGCAGAGGCGGCACTGCTTGCCGGTTTGCCACAAGCGCCGAGTTATTATTCGCCGTTTGGGCAAGACAGACAAAGGGCCAAGGATAGGCAAAAGGAAGTTTTGAAGAGAATGGTAGATGAACATTACATAAATAAAGCCCAGGCCGATGCTGCATATGGGGAGGATTTGAATTTTAAGAGTGCCGCAACAGATATTAAGGCGCCGCATTTTGTTATGTATGTCCGTGAATATTTGGCAGAAAAATACGGCGAGACTGTTGCTGCGCAGGGCGGCTTGAAAGTAACTACAACTTTGGATTTGGACATTCAGCAAAATGCAGAAAATATTGTTGCTGACAATATTGCAAAGTTGAAGTACCTTAGTGTGGGCAATGGTGCCGCTTTGGTTACAAAACCTAAAACCGGTGAGATTTTGGCAATGGTTGGTTCTAAGGATTTTTTCGATACAAAAGCAGACGGAAATGTAAATGTTACTGTTGCACTAAGACAACCGGGTTCTTCTATTAAGCCCCTTAACTATGCGACTGCTTTGGAACACAAACTGATTACCCCAGCAACCGTGGTTATGGATGTGCCGACTACATTTTCCGGTGGACCAAAGCCGTATAGCCCTGTTAATTACGACGGCAAATTTCATGGACCGGTGCAGGTGAGATACGCACTTGGCAATTCTTTGAATATTCCTGCTGTTAAAGTTTTGGCGTTAAACGGATTGCCTGCCTTCTTGGACCAGGCAAAGGCAATGGGAATAAATTCTTTTTCTGACCCATCGCGTTATGGCCTTTCGTTAACTTTGGGCGGTGGCGAAGTGAAAATGACAGAAATGGCAGTTGCCTTTGGTGTTTTTGCAGACGAAGGATTAAGGGTGGAAACAACACCGGTTTTGAAAGTTGAGGATGCAAAAGGAAATGTAATTGAGGAATACAAACCAAAAGTTGGTGCCAGGGTGCTTTCTCCGGAGACAAGCTTTTTGATTTCTTCGATACTTTCCGACAACACTGCAAGGACAATGGAATTTGGTTCTGCCAGTGAACTTGTGGTTAAAGGTAAAAATGTTGCTGTTAAAACGGGAACTACAGACGATAAACGAGACAACTGGACAATTGGTTACACGCCAAGCTATTTGGTAGCCACATGGGTAGGAAATAATGACAACACACCAATGAATCAATATCTGGCTTCCGGTATTACGGGTGCTGCCCCAATTTGGAACCAAATAATGACTTTTATGTTAAAGGATAAAGTTAACGAATCGTTTAAAGTACCTTCTGGCGTACACGGTATGCAAATTTGCGGCACAACCGGCGGACCGCAGATGGACGGGTGTAATAACAGATTTGAATACTTTATTGCGGGGACAGAACCAAAGGCAGACCAGATTAAAAAGGCTAAGGTTTGGGTAGACAAAACCAGCGGTAGGGTTGTTGCTGCGGGTTCGGATAATGCAGAGGAGAGAGAAGAATATATTATTACGGATATTTATAACAAAGATTCTTTCTGTGCTTCTTGTCCGCAAACGTATCCACAGCCATCGCCTTCGCCGAGTCCCTCACCACACTAGATTTTAGATATTGGATTGTAGATTTGGATATGAAATTAGTTTGTGAATTTAAATGTCGAGAGGATTTGGTCTAATAATTCTTTGTCACCAGCGTAGAAATCGTATCTCAGATTGTTTTTAAGTAGAGTAATATAAGTAGCGGAGTTATCCGTATACTTAATAGCTAGAGTTGAGCCAAGAGTAGTAGATGTTATATTTTTAATTCCGGACTTATCATTTAAATCAATTTTAATTTGATCGAGGGATTTATATTCTGGAAGTGAAGAGATTTGAAACAAAATTTTATTGTCATTAATTAAATTTATGACTGCTGTTCCTTCGAGTCTCCTCAGGTTTTCATTTCCAGGCAAAGATTCAACTCCAGTTGAAACTGTTAATGTTGGCGGATATTTAAATGTATAGTTAAATTTTTTGTTTGTGTACGTTTTCCAATTAGCTGTTTGATCGGAGATGTTGGCGTCGACTGGAATGCCGGATGGGGTTGCTTCGGTTTTGTTTTCTTTTTTAATTAAAACCGTGTTGAAAAGAATTGTTGCCGCGACAAAGAGGCAGATTACTCCAAGAATTGCAAAAGCGCCAATAAACCCGGGGCGGAAACTTTTGGGCATTGGTTATATCATTTCACTTCCGACAGTGAGTTTCAAGGAACGACCAAACACTTCGTGTCAAGGTCGCACCTTGAAATCTTACTGAGCTATAATTCTCCTATGAAGAAAATCTATATTACCACGGCTATTCCTTATGTTAATGCAGCGCCACATATTGGTTTTGCACTGGAATTGGTGCAATCTGATGCTTTGGCAAGATTTTACCGCGCTTCTGGTTACGACACTTACTTTGCTTCTGGCACCGACGAGAATAGTCTTAAGAATGTTCAGGCTGCCGAGGCGGAAGGCGTGGATACACAAAAGTTGGTAGATAGGAACGCCAAACTTTTTGAAAGATTGAAAGATTCTTTAAATATGACTTGGGATGTTTTTAATAGAACAAGTTCGAAAAACCATTTTTTGGGTGCACAAAAATTTTGGAGCCAATGTAAGCCGGAAGACATTTATAAAAAAAAGTATAAGGGACTTTATTGTGTCGGTTGTGAGGCTTTTTATACACAAGATGAAATTGTTGGGGGAAAATGTCCGGATGGTCATACGAACATCGAAGAAGTTGAAGAAGAAAATTACTTTTTCAAGCTTTCCAATTACCAAAAATGGCTGGAGAATTTAATAAAATCCGACAAGTTAAAAATAGTTCCGAACACCAGAAAAAATGAGGTGCTTTCTTTTATTGAACAAGGTCTTGAAGATTTTAGTATTTCCAGGTCTGTAGAACGAGCACACGGATGGGGCGTACCAGTACCTGGCGATGAATCGCAGGTAATGTATGTTTGGTTTGATGCTCTTACCACTTATTTAACTGCTCTTGGATTTCCTGCAGAGGGTGATTTGTACAAGAAATTCTGGAAGGATAATCCAAATAAATTACATGTTATTGGCAAAGGAATAATTAGGTTTCATGCCGTTTATTGGCCGGCGATGTTGAAATCGGCAGGCATTGATCTACCAAATACTGAGTTTGTACATGGATATATAACCGTTGACGGACAGAAAATTTCTAAATCTGTTGGAAACGTTATTGACCCGTTTGAAATGGTTGATAAATTTGGGGTTGAGGCGGTTAGGTTTTATCTTCTGCGTGAAATTCCTTCCTGGGGTGATGGTGATTTTTCTTTGACGAGATTTAAAGATTTATATAATGGAGAGCTTGCGAATGGTCTTGGTAATTTGGTCGCCAGAGTTGCAAGGCTTGCACAGGATGTAGAGTTGAAACTGCCCGCAAAAAAGAACTTTGAATTTTGGGAAGAGGTTTCTGCCACTCTTAAAAACTTTAGGTTCGACCAGGCACTTGCTGCTATATTTCGCGAAGTTTCTAATTTGGACAAAAAGATTAACGAGGAAAAACCATGGGAGTTGGAAGGGGCAAAACTAAAAGAGGTGCTTTTGCCAATTGCCGGAGAGATTCGGGAAATTGCATTTAATCTTTCACCGTTTTTGCCAGAGACCTCTGAGAAAATAATGGCTCAATATAATGGCCCGATTTCTGCAACTAAGCCACTATTCCCCAGGATTTAGATGAAGCTTGTTGATACGCACGCTCACTTAGACTTTGTTCCCAAAGATACCTCTGTTGAAAACTGGTTAGGGGGAGCAAAGGAAAATGGCATTTTTAAAATAATTTCTGTCGGAACTTCAATTGACACAACTAAAAAAGCCATCAAGATTGCTGAAAAATTTTCAGATGATGATTTACAAATATTTGCGAGCGCGGGCATTCACGCAGAGGATGGAATGGGTGATGTTAAAAAGTACGGCGAGAACTACATAGACGAGCTAAAAAAAGTAGTTCAATCATCTGGCAAAATTGTGGCGATCGGAGAGTGCGGTTTTGATATTCGATTTGACGATGGCAAACAAACCACCACTGATGAGGAAATTAAATTTCAAAAAGAATTGTTTGAGGCGCAGATAAAGTTGGCGATGGAGTTAGATTTGCCGCTGGTTGTGCATTGTAGGAATGCGTGGGCGGAAACGTTTAATCTGATAGAACAATTTCGAGGAACGTCCTCTCCGATGCCAACTCGAGGACGCACCTCGAAATTGAGTGGGGTGTTTCATAGTTGGACCGGGGACTGGGAAGCGGCAGAAAAAGCTTTAGATTTAGGTTTTTATATTTCTTTTTCCGGGATAGTTACATTCAAAAACGCTCCAAATGTTGCCGATGTTGCCAAGCGCGCACCAATTGAGAGAATTGTTGTGGAAACCGACTCGCCATATTTGACACCAGAACCCTTCCGTGGATTTTTAAACGAACCGAAAAATGTTAGAATAACGGCTGAGTTTGTAGCCAAACTTAAAAATATCCCATTTGATGAGTTTTGTGAAATTACATCTGAAAACGCGGAGAGATTGTTTAATTTTACGAAGTACGAATAAATACTAATATACGAATATTACAATTAGTATATTCGTAAAAAATTAGTACTTAGTAACCAAAATGGTAAAGCAATTTGTTGAGAGATACGATCGTCAGGTTCACAGGTTTTTGGAAATTTTACCTGGGACATTTTCGTGGACTCTGATTCTTTTTCCTGTTTGGGGCTCTTTTTGGCTTCCCCACTACGTTGCTTATTTTATTATTCTCTTTGACGTTTTCTGGTTTTATAAATCGGCCTCTATGGCACTTTCTGCACTTGTATCGCACTTAAAGCTTAATGCTTCTAAAAAATACGATTGGCTTGCAGATGCCAAGAAACTGCCGGAATATAAAAAGCTTCATCATTTGATTGTTATCCCTACTTACAAAGAACCACTGCATACCCTTGTTAGAGGTATCGACTCTTTAGCTGCTCAGGATGTTGGGCCAAAACAGATTTCTATTGCCATGGCATTTGAGGACAGAGAAGGTGCGGAGGCTAGAGATAAGGCAAAAGAGATAAGTAAAAAGTATAAAGGTAAATTTGCCAACCTTATTATTACTTATCATCCGGACATTTCCGGAGAAGTTAAGGGTAAATCTTCGAATGAGGCTTATGCCGGAAAATATGCAAAGAAGATTTTGGTGGACAAACAAAAACGCAATATTGATTTTATTACAGTAACCTCTAAGGATGCGGATGCCGAACTTCACGAAAAATTCCTTTCCTGCCTTTCGTACAAATTCTTAACGTCTGAGCATAAGTACCTGCTTTTCTGGCAGCCTATTATTCTTTTCTATTCCAACATCTGGAGAGTACCTGCACCAATTAGGATGATGAACAGTTTGGGTTCTGTCGTGCACACTGGCCAGGCAAGCAGGACAGACAAGCTTGTGAATTTTTCCTGCTACTCGCTTTCTTTAAAATTACTGCACGAGGTAGGTTACTGGGATGTTGACGTGATTCCGGAAGATTACCGACTATTTTTTAAGAGTTATTTTCAAAAAGCTGGCAAGATAGAGGTTGACCCTTTGTTTTTACCGGTCAGTGCCGATGCTGCAGAATCTACAACTTATTTTAAATCTATCATGAACTTTTACGAACAGGAAAAACGCTGGGCCTGGGGGGTTTCGGATGATTCTTATTTTATAAAAAATTGGCTAACCCATACGGAAATTCCATTTTGGCAAAGAACTACCAGAGTGTTTCGGGTTGCCGCAGACCACTTTTTGTGGCCTGTTAATTGGTTCATTATTACACTGGGTGCTAACATTCCTGTTCTTTTGAACCCTGCCTTTGCCCAAACCGTAATGGGGCAGAATTTACCAAAGATTTCTTTTGGGATTTTGACAACCTGCTGGGTGTTTTTGGCAATTATCATTATTATCGATATGAGGCAGAGGCCGAAGAGACAGGATGCGACTTTGTTTAAAAAGATTATTTTACCTTTTGAGTATTTGATGATGCCGGTTGTCACCTTTATTTTTACAGCGCTACCAGGGATTGATGCCCATACAAGGTTGATGTTGGGTAAGTATTTAGAATACCGCGTAACGGAAAAAGTCTAGCGGACTGTGTTACGTTCAATTTCTTAAGTAAACTTGACTTCCATTTTTTCACTTGGTAAAGTAGCGCTTCGTGTTGAATCTGCCAGTTGATCTTAATATTCACCGGAGAAGGCTCTTAGGAGCGTTTTTTATGACCCTTGTTGTCGGGGTCTTTTTTTTAGGCCTTTTTTTAACTTCCCGGCCGGCAATTCAAAGATTGATCTCCCCTATTCCAAACCATACTAAAGTGGCACAGAAAGAAGTCTTTGGCTTTGCTCCTTATTGGACACTTTCTAAACTGGACAATATCGATTGGAACACGCTTACAACATTTGCATATTTTTCGCTGCCTGTTGGTGCCGACGGAACTATTGATAAAACTTCTTACGAATGGACAAATTTTCAGGGTAAAAAACTTTCTGACCTGTTTGCAAAAGCACAAGACCATAAGGTAAAGCGAGTGGTCACCCTGACCCAGATGAACAAGGCTGATGTGGAGACATTTCTTGATAATCCGGCAGCTTGGGATAAGATTGCGCAGGAATCTGCGGATATTTTGAACGGGAAACACCTGGATGGTGTGAATATTGATTTTGAATATGTGCCTTCAAACGACAAACTGAAGGGGCAATTTACAAACTTTGTAGATTCATATTCAAAGCAACTAAGAGCAAAAACCCAGGACCCTTATATTACAGTTTCTGTTTTGGCATCTTCTGTTAGGTTTAACAAAATTTATGACATTGGAAAACTTTCTAAAATCACCGATGGGATTTTTATGATGGCGTACGATTTTTATTATCCAGGTTCGGAAAGTGCCGGGCCTTCTGCGCCTTTGTATGGTTATAACGGCGGCAAGGGGCCTTATTGGTACGATGTTTCGACAGCAGTTGATGACTTTTTGAAAGTTGCGGATTCTTCGAAGATTATCATGGGCGTTCCTTATTATGGATGGAATTATCCAACTTCCAGCCCAACACCTAATGCGGAAAAAGTGGGATTGAGGGCAGCTGCTGTTACAAATGCTAAGGCTGATGATAATAAACTGCTTTCGGTTACCCCTGTTGGCGGATGGGACGAGGCAGCGCAGGTTTCATGGAGAAGCTACTGGGAAGATGGACAGTGGCATGTCGTTTATATGGAAGACGAAAAATCGCTTTCTTTAAAATACCAGTTTGCAAGATCGCGGAATTTAGGCGGGGTTGGGATTTGGGCGCTTGGATTCGATTCTAATATAAGTAATTTCTGGCCGGTTTTGTCTGCCAATTTTGGCGGCAACGGTCTTGCTATGAATCCTAATTAATGAATAATAAAAGATTGATTTTAATAATAATGATTTTTGGTATTATTTTAGTTGCGTTTTTTAGGCGGGGAGATAATGGAACTGTGGGAAAGTTTGCTGCTCCAAACGAAAAACTAGCTCATTACAATGATGCTGTTTCTAAATTAAAAGACGGTTCTTTATGGAAACCTGCGGGTTGGGGTTCTGGGGAATATATTTCTACAATACCAATAATTAAGGCTGGGGCTGTTGTGGATTTGGACAGCGGCGAGGTTCTTTGGTCGATGAATTTGAAACAAAGAACTGCAACTGCTTCTCTTTCGAAGCTTGCGACTGTAATGACTGCACTGGATGTTAGTTCACCGGATAAATTACTTACAGTTTCGGATGATGCCAGTGAGCAAATACCAACGAAGCTGGGTTTAAAAACAGGTGAGAAGTTAAAACTCTCCGAAGCTGTCGATGGGGCTATTTTAACTTCGGCAAATGATGCGACGGAGACGATTGCGGATTCACTTGGGCGAGAAGTGGGAATTGGAACACAATCGTTTATGGACCTTGTTAATCTTAAGCTTGGAAAAATAGGAGCTGTTGATTCTCACTTTGTGACTGCAACAGGCTTGGACGCGCACAATCATTATTCTACTGTTTATGATTTGGCAATTGTTGCACACGAGGCTTGGAGAAATTATCCTCAAATAACTGACGTTGCCAGGCAGAGTTTTATTCATTTGGATGGTAATGGTAATCACAGGCAAATCGATCTTCCTAATTGGAATGCGCTCTTGGGAACCTACCCTGGAGTTAACGGTTTGAAAATTGGATACACAGAAGATGCAGGTTACTGCACAATTGATACTGCTAGCCGCGATGGCAAAAATCTGGTGGTTGTTGTTTTGGGTGCCAAATCTATTGAGGATAGAGAATCTGCCGGTGCCGTTTTGCTAAATTACGGATTTGCAAAACGCGGAGTGGCCACTTTTCCAATTGCTGCGCTGGAACTTAAAAGGCGATACGCTGATTGGCAAAGAGAACTTTCGTACGGAGGACGCTAGGTCTATTTCACTTACCTGAGCTTTCAACTCTTAAGTCTATTTTCCATCTTTCATCTGTAACTTCTGCAATTTGCTCCTCGGTAGTTAGTATAGGTAAACCTTTTTTTGATTGATATTCAATTGTATTATTACCAAAGGTAGTTGCAACCTCTAGGCCGTCCGCCTTTTCGCTATCTGTTCCTTGTTTAAGACCAGCTGCAATTTTGAGGAGATCGAGTGCCTGTTGTCTATTCATTGCTCCGACATTTTTGACTATGATTGAATGTGTCGGACTTGACTCTACAAGTGGAGTATATGGTTCAACTAATAAACCAGCTAGCTTTGCCCTATCGAAGGAGGGTTCGCTTTCAGGCCTAAAAAAAGATGGCCGGTCGGTCATACTGTAGGAATTCTAGCTCGATGCAATGTTGATTTCAATGTCTTGACACGGGTGGATTGTAAAATTGGATTTTAGATTCTAAACTGATACAGTATGAACTTTCTGGGCATCAAAATTAGTAAGACGCATTTAATTTTAGTTTTTATTCTTATTTTTATTTTTCTTTTACGATTGCCTTCTTTGTACGAACCATTTTGGTATGGAGATGAAGGGATTTTTGGTGCGGTTGGACGAAACCTAAACCTGGGCGGCACTTTGTATCAAACTGCCTGGGACAACAAACCGCCGATGATTTATCTGACTTACGCGGCAATTTTCCAGCTATTTGGCGTTTCGATGTTCTGGCTAAGATTGGTAACTTTGGTTGTGGTTCTCTCCACAGCTTGTGCAATTTACGAAATTGCGCGCGCGATACTAGGAGGAAGGCGGGCGCTTGTTGCAACTTTTGTTTTTGGTGTTTTGACATCTTTGCGTCTTATTGAGGGCAATTTGTCCTTAACCGAGATATTTATGATTTTGCCAATTTCTCTGGCAATGTTAGTTGCCCTTAAGCGTAATTTTGATAATTTATCGCTTTTTGTTGCCGGGTTTCTTTTTGCACTTGCTTCTTTATATAAACAGGTTGGTGCTTTTGAGGCGGCTGCACTTGGAGTTTATTTATTTTTTATCTCTAAAAGCTTTTTAGATTTTATTAAAAAAGGTATTTTTTTAGCTAGCGGATTTGCAGTACCGTATCTGGCAACACTTGGGTATTTTTTCCATAAACACTTAGTTTCTGATTACATTTTTGCCGCCTATACTTATTATCGAATTTACCTTAGTGAATCGCCAAAATATGCGCAGTTAATTACCGTTTTGAAGTTTTTGCCGATTATTGCAGCTTTTTTCTACGCATTTTTCAAAAGATTCGGATACAGAGTTTGGTATGTTTTTTCGATGAAGGGTGAGGCAATTGAGCCTTTCCATTTACTTTTACTATGGTGCGCTTTTTCATTTTTGGGTAGTTATTTTTCTGGAAGAGCATATGGGCACTATTTAGTGCAGGCAACGCCGGCACTTTCGCTTTTGATTGCATCTATTAGCTTAAGAGTTAAACTTGGCCGGGAACAGGTTGTTTTTGGCGTAGTATTTTTTGGATCTTTACTTTTTTTGACAAGACTTTTGTTTTTTGACGCTTTTTCCAGTCAGGGACCTATAAACCAGCTTAAATACTATAAAAACTTTTTGACATATGCACGCGGCTTAGAAAGTGTTTCTGCAAACAACGATTTTTTTGACAGAAATGTGAATACGATTGCGGCACTCTCTGATTTTTTAGATGCTGAGGGAGCCCGCGGCAAAAACGTTTATATTTGGGGAGATGTTGCCTGGTTGTATGCAATATCAGACCTTAAGAACCCTTCCAGATATGTAACTTCGTTCCATGTGTTTGGAGTACCAAGCGGCAAAGAGGAAGTGGGGGCAAACCTTTCTTCTAACATGCCTGTTTTTGTGATCAAAATGCCAAGTTCTGTTGGAACTTTTGGCCAACTTGAGGATCTTTTGGCTACAAAGTATACTTCCATGTTATCGGTTGATGGGGCTGAGATTTTTAAACTTAAATGAACGAATCTGACCGCTTTGTGTTTTTGATGAGATTTTTATCTTTTTTGTTTACCGTTTTTGGTTCGTTGTTGCTGTTGGCTTCTTTTTCTAAGTTACCACCGGTTATTCCAATTTTTTACTCACGCCCATGGGGAGATAAACTCTTGGGAAGTAAATTCTACTTGATTGCTTTACCAATATTGGGTGTTGTTTCTTTTTTTGTAAATTACATACTTTCTAATATATTTGCTAAAAATGATATTTTTTTGGCAAGAACCGTTTTGATTTTTACTGTCGTTGTTAATTTTATAGTTATGTTTGGAACAGTAAAAATTATTTCACTTTTAGTGTGACTTTTTTAATACCCTTTATAGCTTCTTTTTTGATAAGTGTTGTCTTGACTCCACTAACTATTATTTTTGCGAAAAAGTTTGGATTCGTTGACAACCCAAAGGTTCACAAGCACCCGGCTATTGTCCACACAAAAACTGTCCCGCGGGCAGGCGGTATTGCTGTATTTGCTGCCGTTTTTTTGTGCGTTTTGCTGTTTTTTAACCCGGCAAAAGAACTTTTTGGGATACTTTTGGCGGGATTGATTTTGGTGATTATTGGAGTTGTTGATGATAAGTACGAACTTAATAGCTGGCTGAAATTAGCACTTCAGGCACTAGCTGCCTTAATTGTGGTTTTGTCCGGTGTTGGGATCAGTTTTATTACAGACCCGACTGGCGGAGTTATAAGATTAGATACCTGGCGAGTAGTTTTTGATTTTTTTGGCAGACACTCGATTGTGGTTTTTGCCGATCTTTTTGCCCTTTTTTGGATTGTGTGGGTAATTAACATGGTTAATTTTTCTACAGGTGTTGATGGACAAATGCCAGGAATTGTTTTTGTTTCTTTGATGGTAATTTTTGCGGCAACGTTGCGATTTATACCGACAGACCCAAACCAACTTGTAGTTTCTCAACTTGCTTTGGTCGGAGCAGGGGCAACCCTGGGTTTTTTAATTTTTAATTTTTTCCCTGCCAAAATTTTCCCAGGGGATTCCGGTTCTTACTTTTTGGGATTTTTAGTTGCTGTTGTTGCAATTCTTTCCGGTGCAAAAGTAGGGACTGCGATTTTGGTTATGGCAGTTCCTTTAATTGATGGTGTTTTTACAATTTTTAGAAGAATCGCCGAGGGCAAATCACCTTTCATGGGAGACAGAAAACACTTACACCATAGGCTTTTGGAGCTTGGATGGGGACAGCGGCGAATTGCCTTGTTTTATTGGTTACTGTGTGCTATTTTGGGTTCAATTGCACTATTTTTACCGTCTGTGCAGAAATTGTTTGCAGGTGTTGTAGTTGCAGTTATTATACTTGGAGGATTAGTTTGGCTAAATATGAATTTACCTCAAAAGGACCAGGGTTAATTTGGTTCCCCTTTTGGCTTTTTGTTTCCGCGCGGCCCAGGCAGTGGCTTAAAAACCTTGCCCTTTTTGCACCGTTGGTTTTTGCCGGCGAATTTTTCAATCCGGTAAAATTTTCTGTAGTATTTTTTGGATTTTTAATATTTTGTCTGGTAACTTCTTCTATCTATATTGTTAACGATGTTATTGATATGGAGAAAGATAGAGCACACCCGTATAAAAACAAACGGCCAATTGCGGGGGGCAAATTGGCACCCGGGCCTGCTTTGGTATGCGCGGTATTGATGATTGGTTTTGCAATTTTGATTGCCAATCAGCTTTCCACATTCTTTACCTTAGCAGTTGCCGCATACGCGATTTTACAGGTTGTTTATTCTCTCTTTTTGAGATCGGTAATACTAATTGATGTCATGGCTATTGCTTCCGGATTTTTGCTGAGAGTTTACGCAGGCGGTGTTTTGATTAATGCTCATGTTACCGTCTGGTTTATGTTAACGGTTGCTTCTGTTGCACTTTTTTTGGCAATAGGAAAAAGGAGATCAGAACGAACTTTGCTTTCGGCTATTGCTGACAATAGTATGCAAACCAGGAAAATTTTGCACCATTATCCGGAATCGCTTTTGGATTCTTTAACTGTGATGTTTGCAACAGCCTCCTGGCTTTCTTACACCATGTTTACTTTCCTGCAGCCTCCGCCTTCTGCAAATACTACTGTTATGTTTCTTTTTGGCAGCTATTTACCAAGAACATTTTTGTCTTCTAAATGGCTGATGGCTTCGGTGCCTTTTGTAATTTATGGTGTAATGAGATATTTGTACGTAATATACGAGAAAAAGGAAGGCGAATCACCGGAGAGAGTACTTCTTTCTGACGCACCTCTTTTAATTGCTGTTATGGTTTGGGTTTTTGTAGTTTTTGCAGTTATCTATGGCAGCGCTCTGATACCTGAGCGAATTATGCACTTTTTCCAATAAATTCTACTGTATGTTGAATTCGAGAAACTGGCTTTCTTGCGAGGATTCCTTGGGAGATATAAAGCTTATTGGCACTGAAGCTTGAGCGGGTACGTTTATTTGGGTTTTTTGGTCGTTTATGTCCTGTCCAAAAAACGGCTTATTTGGGCCATTTGATTCTAATTGATAAGTTTGAGTTTGGCTTGTGGGGTTATTTACTATCAGAACCTCAAGAAACGCCTGGCTTTTTGCAAATTTTGTAAAAGTGATGGTGTATTTGTTTGCATTTTGGGAAAGAGTAAGGTTTGGGAATTTGTCGATTTGAGAAATCACCAAGTACCTGGATTCACTTTTAACCCCGGCTACTTTTGCAAAATTGTGGGCAAAGTAGATTGGGGTAGCTATTAAACTGATTAACAGAAAAACTGCGATGAAGTTGGAAGATATTGTTAAGAAATGATTTTTCATCAAATTTTTAATTTTAAATTCTTAATTTTCAATGAATTTTTAATAATTAAATTTTTAAACATTTAGATTTGAATGAAAATTTAAAATTATAAATTTAAAATTAATTAGTTTTGCTTAGTTCGACTTCTTTTTCAATATCCATGGCAAAAATCCAGGAAAAATTTGCAGTTATTATGAATGCTAAGACGGAAATTATTGGGTACGTGATATGCAAAACAATTGTCGAAATTGCGAGAAACCCGCTAGTTAACCACAAAAAGGTGATCCAGATTAATGCCTGGTGGTACAGATGATAGCTTGAGGCAATTAGGCTTTCCAAATTTAATGAGGCTAATCTTGCCTGCAAATTTGGGTGGATATGACTTTGATGGAAAAAGTGCGCACGTACCAGAACGAAAATTGTACCTACTGCTGCGGTTGCAAACATGGCAAGGTTGGAATAATTTTCGGCCAGAATATAATCCTGAATATTTAAAAACTGGACTTTTGGCAAAACGAGTAGAAGACTGGCGTTTTTGACTGTAAAGCTTAAGTGCAAAAGCTGGGCAGATAAAAAAAGACCAACCATTTTGGCAACAATTAAGGCAATTGCTGGGATGAGAGCTTCGTCGATAAGCTTAATAATACTTTTTGACATCATAGAGAATTAAGCTTGCGCTCCTCGTTTTTGTAATTTTGTAAATTATCGTAACAAAATTTCAAAAACTGTGGGGCTAGTAACTTAGTAATTGACTTTGAAAGCATAGATTAACTATAGCAAATTTCCAATGTTCAATTTCTAATTGCAAATTAATTTATGAATTTATGAATTAACTGGAATTTGGAAACTCGAAAATTGAAATTTACTGTGCTTTTTTAACATATTGGCTGGAGACCCAGCCTTGCAGGGTATCCACCTTTACCTGAACCCAATCCTGGGTTTCCTGCACCAGCTCCAGCTTATCGCCAGGCTTAACACGCCCAATTTCTGTTGATGACGTGGATGGGTCTTTTCTGACTCTAAGAAAACCCTGGGGCGTACTTTGTACTACGACCTGAGTAGAAGCTGGCGCCTGGCTTGGAGCAGTGGGCGCCCCTTTGGCAATTTCGGAAGCTAAGGTGACCGTAGCCACAAGCTGATATTTATTGTCGGTTTTTATTTCGAATTCTCTGTCAATATAGCCTTGTTTTTGAAGCTTTACCTTATGCTCGCCTTCCGGTAGATCTACTATTTGGGGTGATTGTCCTTTGGACTGGCCGTCTACAATAATTTGAGCGTTATCTGGCGTCGAGATAACAGAAAGGCCTTTTTGGCCTTGAATTAGAGATAAAACTTCGCCGGATTGTGCGAAAAAGTTGTTATTTAGCTCGCGATTTACGACTGTAAGTGTACTTGGGTTGAGGGTAATTTTTTCTACGTATGTTGCTTCGCCCGTGGTTATTTTAATCGTATATTCTTTAGCCTCGAGCTGATCTGAATAAAAAGGCGTTTTACCCACATGTTTACCGTTAAGAAAGACTGAAGCTTCCGGGGTGGTTGCAATTTGAAGTGCTGCAGGCTTAACTGTGCCTACGGCTGTGCAGGCAGAAAGTATAGTCGCCAGTAGCCAGAGACCAGAGACCAGAGAAAGTTTTTTTAAAAAAGGCATTGCTTTTAAAGTACCATTTTTGAGGCTGTTTGTACAAGGCTAGATCGGAGTTCAAGGTCCGACCTCGTGCGGCCGAGGTCT
This sequence comes from Saccharimonadales bacterium (SeqCode), assembly GCA_035480415.1. Taxonomy (GTDB): domain Bacteria; phylum Patescibacteriota; class Microgenomatia; order Curtissbacterales; family GWA2-41-24; genus DATIHT01. Next base: position 16,342 of record DATIHT010000068.1, read on the forward strand.
GACCTTGAGGAAAACAGGCTCTTCGAGCCTGAATACTATATGATGTTCGCTGTGCTCAATCATGTAGTCTGAAATGGTACATTTCAGACTATGGGTCTTGACATTTTGAGTTTTTTGTGCTACTATTACTCTTCGTAATCCGCCCACTATAGGACACAGGGTCCTACAGATTCCCCTTTTAAATTCTAAAGTGGCGTCGCGTGGGAAAATACATGATTAAACTAAATAAAATAACCAAGGTTCTAGTTAGAAAAACTAAATCTGCTGCCCGCAAGATAACAAAAAGGCGTGCTCAAATAGCTTTCAAAAAAGGGTTCAGATTCACCTTCTCTCAGATTCATATTAGACCAAGAATGAGGCTATTTGCCAGAATCATTGTCGTACTTTTAATTGCTTTAATTTTCACTTCTAAGGGTATTTCTTACTTAAGGCCAAAAGAGGCTAATATAAGAATCAACGGCCAGGCTGTTTTGGTTGGGGGCGATTTGCCAAAACCTGTTGCACCTACGCAAACGATTGAGGCTGGAGTTCATGCAATCAGAAACCCATTTTTGGTTGAAAAACCTATAGATGGTCCGATCTCTCAAGGCTACTCTGCTTACCACCGAGGCATCGATATCACAGACCCTATGGGTACCCAAATTAAACCTGTCGGTCCGGGAATTGTTGCGTTTGCAGGATTTTCGCCTGACGGCTATGGCAACATGGTTATTGTTGACCATGGAGACGGTTTGGAAACTGCCTATGCTCACATGGCTAAAATAAACGTTGGTGTTGGAAATACCGTTTCTGTGGATAACGTAATTGGAACTGTTGGTATGACAGGTAGAACTACCGGGCCACACGTTCACTTTGAAGTCCGTGACCATGGCGTGCAGGTTAATCCCCTAAACGTTTTACCTCAGTAAGAAAGCTTACTTTAAAGCCTTAAGTCCTTTATTTTCCTCTTCGTCGTTTTCATTGCTATCTAATTTATCTGTGAGTTCTTCTATTATTATTTTGAATTGGACAGGATCTCCTATGTTTTCGATTACGATTTCTCTTTGGTCGAACCCTGCGGTTATAACTACCAGATGGCCACTATTGAATATGTATCTTTGAGCAAAAGACTGCTCGACTGTTACGTGCGTGATTGCCGCAAGGGGCGCCGTTACTATTTTTCTTGAAAATATTCCACGAATTATCAAAAAACGTTTGTTTGTTAGGGCGTATGTGAACGATTGACGCATTCGAAGGAGCTTACTTAGTTTGGGAATACCAATAAAAACGAAGGCAAATGGAAGTGCCAGCAGGAAATTGATCCAAAAGTAGCGGGCACCTATTGTGGTTATCAAAACCGTACTCTCCCCCTTTGCCAGGAAGCTTTCGAGTTTTTTCTGTTGACTTCGTGTTGGGGGTTTATACATTTTAATTTAGTGTATCAAGTATCATGTATCAGGTATCAAGTATCAAGTGTGGAGGTGCTAAGATTAGATATTATGGATCTGTCCAGGTTTGCTGCCAAGGCTGCTATTTTAATTATTGTTGTTTCTCTTGCAGACTTGCTTTATCTTAATTATCTGGTTGTTGGACAAAGGGCGGGGGCAAACGAACAAAACAGTGGAACCCCGACGACTATGGCGCAGATTGTGGTTGCTTCCCCTACATTGGCTCCTTCACCTTCTGTTAATTCGATTGTGCAGGCTTCACCCAGCACCCAGCACCAAAATGATGCGGGGCAAGCGACAACCGTGGT